>JAGRFX010000041.1 GCA_020445805.1 Rhodocyclaceae bacterium | reverse complement strand
CGTTGGTGTCGGTGATGACGTAGTGCCGGTCCGGATCGATGGCCTCGACCACCGCGTCGAAGTCCTTCATCACCAGCGGCTCGCCGCCGGTGATGACGAAGCGCGCGAGGCCCAGTTCGTCGGCCTGGCGGGACAGCGCACGGATGTCGTCGAGATCGATCTTGCGACGCTCGTCGGCGATCTTGAAGACCTTCTTGAAGTGGCGGTCCATGTAGTACTCGGCCGAGCAGTGGGTGCACTGGAAATTGCACAGGTAGCTCTTCTCGACCCGGATGATCGGGCTGATCTCGCCGCGCTCCTCCATGGCAGCGATGCGGGCAAGTTTTGCCGCCACGTGGGGTTTGCGGGCGGCAAGATCGTTCCGCTTGGCCGCTTCGCCGGGGGTCAGCTTGTTGTCTTCCGTTGTGGTGCAGCTCATGGTGTGCCTCCTGTCGGGTCGGCCCCGGTGCCCGTCTGGCGCTGGGGCGCACGCCGGTTCGCTCCGGCTTCATCGCTTCCTGCGAGTACGGCGCGGGGACGATTTTCTTTAGGGCGGGCAGCAAGTTCCAGACCAGTCGGGACGCCCCTGAAGGCTGCCACGGCCCGGTGCCTGAGGTAGGATCGCCTTCGAGCGGTTTCCGCACCCTGCCGGAGTCATCCGAATCGCATGTTCGACCCTGACCACCCGATCGTAACCGAGGACGTGGAAAACATCCTCGCCGAGCCCCTGCCGTGGGACGACCTGGCCGGCCGGCATGTCCTGGTCACCGGCGCGACCGGGATGCTGGGCGGGTATCTGGCGCGGGTCCTGATGGCGCTCCAGCGTACGCGCGCGAAGGACCTGCGGATCAGCCTGCTGGTGCGCGACGCGGACAAGGCTCGGCAGCGCTTCGGCACGCACCTGTCGGGCGCCGGCATCCAGGTCCTGTGCGGCACGCTGGCCGCACCCCCCGCGCTGCCCGGCGGCAAGCCGGACATCATCATCCATGCGGCGAGCCCGGCCTCGCCGCGCGACTACGCGACCCATCCGGTGGACGTGATCCGCGCCAACGCGGTCGGCACCCTGGCCTTGCTGGATGCCTATGCGCGGGGCGGCGACACCCGCTTTCTGTTCCTGGGCTCGGCGGTCTATGGTTCGACCGAAAACCTGGGGCCGGTCCACGAGGAGAGCTTCGGCGCCGTGGCCACCCTCGATGCCCGCAACTGCTACATCGAGAGCAAGCGCATGGCCGAGACCCTGCTGGAGAGCTGGCGCTGCCAGTACGGGCTCGACTACCGCATCGGGCGGATCTTCCACACTTTTGGGCCGGGGCTCGACCTGGACGACGGGCGGATCTTCTCGGACGTGATCCAGGCCGCGCTGGCGGGCCGGCCCATCGTGCTGACCAGCGACGGCATGGCGCAGCGCGCCTTCTGCTATCTGTCGGATACGGTCTCGGCCTTCTTCCACCTCTTGCTGGCGGGCCGGCCGGGCCTCGCCTGCAACATCGGCAATCCCGACAACGAGCTGACGATCCGGGCCTTCGCGAGCCTGGCGAGCCAGCTGACCGATCCCCCGCTCGGGCTGCAGTTCGGCGAGCCGGACCTGGCCGCCTACACACCGGCCCGGACCTCCCGCGGCCTGCCGGACATCACCCGGATCAGGTCGCTGGGCTGGCGTCCGAAGGTCTCCGCCGCCGATGCCCTCGCACGAACCTACAGGAGCTTCCTGCCATGAAGATCGCCCAACTCCGCGACGCCCACCGCAGCGGCGAGTTGCCCAAGCCCTATTACCTGGGCGCCGTCTATGGCGCCACGCGAACCCTCTTCGAGTTCCAGGAAATGCTCGCGGGCAGCCAGTTGCGGGAGATCGTGGTGGGGGCCGACAGCGTGCGCGTGCGGACCCGCCTGAATGACCTGGAGCTGATGTTCGACCCGCAGGAGGTGAGTTCGCTGGTGTCGGGGCTGCTGGCCTTCGGCGACACCGAGGCGACCGAGCGCGAGGTCCTGCTAAGCGCCGCCCGATCCGCCCCGGAGATCCTCGACATCGGCGCCAACGTGGGCTGGTATTCGCTGCATTTCGCCAAGGTCGCGCCGACGGCGAGGATCGTGGCCTTCGAGCCGATGCCCCAGATCCACGCCCGCCTGCTCGAACACCTGCGCATCAACCAGGTGGAGACCGTGCAACCCGAGAAGCTGGCCCTGCAGGATTCGGAGGGCGACGGGGTGCTCTACTTCCACGCGGCGGAGACCGGCGCCACCTCGGCCCGCAACAACCGGGGCTTCAATGGCGCCGTCACCGAGGCGGTCCGCACCACGACCCTCGACCGCTACTGCGACGCCCAGGGCCTGTCGCCGGCGCTCATCAAGTGTGACGTGGAGGGCAGCGAGTTCGCCGTGGTGCGCGGTGGCCTGGCGACCATCCGGCGCTGCCAGCCGGTGATCTTCCTCGAGCTGCTGCGCAAGTGGAGCGCGAATTTCGGCTACCACCCCAACGCCGTGCTGGAGACCCTGTTCGGGCTGGGCTACGAGGCCTGGGCCATCGAGTCGGACGGCATCTCGGCCTGCGCCGAGATCACCGAGGAGACGGTCGCCACCAACTTCCTGTTCACGGTGCCGGCGCGCCACCAGGCCCTGCTCGACGACCTGGCGACCCGGATTCCCGTTCGGACCGCCTAGGGTCTGGTGGTTCAGTTGGCTGGCGCAAGCTGGCGCAGGGCCTCGGCCTGCTGAGCGAGGATAGCCAGGTTCTCGGCGGCCTCGAGCCGGAAATTGGCGGTCTCGGGTGCGCGGGAGTCGAAGCGGAAGTCTTTCAGCGCGTCGTGGATGCCCTGCAGGAAGTCGGGGGCGATCGGCGTGAGGATCGAGCCGATCTCGTGGGAGCGCAGCATGTCCAGCGCCGTCTGCGCGATGCCGTTGGCGGTGAGCAGGCGGCCGATCTGGTTGGCCCGCGCCATGTAGCGGGTCAGGGTGTCGAAGACATCCAGGTCGTGGAAGATATTGTCATAGACATGGATGGCTTCTTCCTTGTAACGGTTGTCCCGCTGCAGCTCCGAGGTGCTCGAGCTGGCGTGCATGCGGTAGTAGCCGAGCCGCTTGTTCGACACGAAGGTGGGGCCCAGGGAGGCGAGGCGGGCGAAGATGTAGTGGTCGATGAAGCCTCGGCCGTCGCGCCGCAGGTGCGCATCGAAATGCCCCAGGCGTGCCATAGGCTCGCGCCGGATCAGGGCGAACGAGTAGATGATCCAGTTGGTGAAGCACAGGTAGGGCAGCAGCCGGTGCGGGCCGTCTGGCAACTGAGGGATGAAGGTGTACATGCCGTTGGACAGACCATCATCGACGATTCGATGGGCCAGGCCGTAGGCAAATGTGCATTCGGGGTTCTTCTCCAGGCCGACCGCGAGTTCCGCAACACAATTCGGGAAGATGACATCGTCGCCATGCATCATCAGGAAGTAGGGCGCGTCGGTCTCAGTAAATGCCTTGCAGGCGTTGGCGACCATGCCTAGGTTTTTCTCGTTTCGGACAAACTTAAGGCGCTTGTCAGCCTCAGACATCTCGCGGCAAATCAACCCGGTGTTATCGGTTGATGCATCGTCGAAAACCGTCACCCGGCAATCAACCATGGTCTGATTGAGACAGGATTCCACGCATTCTTCGATGAAATCCTCGTGATTGTAGGTCGTTATGGCGATGTCGACTTTCGGCATAAATGCGCTCCTCATGGGTTTGGGGGCGGACAGTCGATCCTGTTGGCGACGTCTGCATTCGGCGGGTATGGCGTTGGCCGATACGGCCTACGTGTGCGATGGGGCATAGCGCGATTAGGGCTGGTGAGGTGATCGCCGAGTCGCCACAGCATGAGGATTTCGCGAGTCTCACAGCGGGCGTTTGGGCGCTGGCTACCTGTCTCGGAGGCCGCCTTCATCCTTACATGGCGCGGGGCCAGTGTCTTCGCGATGAGCGGAGCCCGGAATGCCCCTTTCATTGCAGGGCGATGATGCGCGACAGCGTGCGGACGACGTCATGTCCGTCCCAGATGACGCCGATGTCGAGGGCGCTGCCGACCGGGACGATGCGGTCGATGCCGGCGAGTCCGAGCGCCTGGAGACGGCCCGCCAGGGCCTCCCGGTCGATCCCGAAGGTTGTCAGGGTCTGGTAGCGCGCACTGACGATCTCACCGAGGCTGTCGAGATCCTTAGTGGCATGCTCGAGAAACAGGCCATGGCTCCCCCGGTGCGCTGCGACATCCGCGGGCAGCGTCGCCAACGGGAGCCGGTAGATGCTGTTGGTGTGGCGGATGCAGCCCTGTATTTCGGGCAGGTCCACGGCCATGCGGCAGGTGGTGGCCAGCTTGTCTACGGCATGGACCGCCGACAGGGCATAGCGGTTCGAGACGCAGGTGGCGAGTGCCGGCCAGAAGCGTGCCTGGGCGGCCTGCGCCTCTGTGTCCGAGCCGTGCCACAGCACCAGGTGGGGGGACGAGCAGGCGTTCTGGTCGAGGAGATAGGCGTCGCGGAAGAAGGCCTCCGCCAGCGCCGCCAGCGCTGCGTCATCCGTCTCGCCCACGGCGACGGCGTCGAGCAGGCACAGGGAATAGCGGTCGGCGAAGGAGAGCTCGACGCAGCGTGCGGGCACGGGCATGGCCCGCAGGTGGGCGATCGTCTGGTCACCGCCCCACAGGACGCGTGCCTGGCATTGGGCGGACAGGGCGAGGGTGATGGCGTCGTCGCGCGGATAGCGCATCAGCCGATTCATGGAGGCTACGCGGCCGTGGGCCGGATCGTCGAAAAGCTCGGCGATGGCCCGGCAGACCAGCGCGGCCTGGACCGGTAGCGACTCCGGCACCCGGACGAGGTTCGGATTGCCCGCCAGCAGGCCGAAGGCCATCGAGAAGGCGAAATTGATCGGCACGTTGGCGGGCGCCACGTGCAGCGTCAGGCCTCGGCCCAGCCGCTGTTGCCCATCGACGAAGGCCTCGGCGAGACGGGCCAGATGGGCTGGGCGGCACCAGTAGGCGAAGGCCACCACATCCGGGTGCGACCGGCAGGCCGGCGACGCCAGCAGGGTGCGCGAGAGGGCGCCGAGGAAGGCCAGGGCCTCGGGGGCGTAGGGCCGCAGCGGACGCCGTTCGAGCGTCGCCAGGGGACCGCCCGCCAGCTGCTCGAGCGGCAGCTCCGGGATCGGATCGGCGCGGGCGGGCTCAGGCGGGCGCGGCATAGGTGTCGCTGCAGCCGCGGGGCTCGGCCCGCGGCGCACGTCTTTCGACGGAAAAATAACGGCCCAGCCGGCCGCAGAGGCAATCGTCCTCGCCCAACAGCGTGCCGAGGTCCTCGGTCAGCAGGGCGTGGCCGGGATAGCTTTGGGGCAGCACCGAGAGCACTTCGATCAGGCCGCTTCGGCCCGCCGGCAGGACGGCGAAGTCGCGCGGGTCGCGGATCAGGATGTCGGAGAAGATCGGCGCATGCAGATGGCCCCGTTCGCAGGCCAGGTAGATCGAGCCGGTCTGCTCGACCATGCCGTAGTAATCGACTACCCGCTGCAGGCCGCAGTGGTCTGCCAGCGCAGACCGGAAGGCGGCGGGCGCCACGGCCGCGTCGGCGAGCTTCTTCCAGCCGCCGCCGTGCAGCAGCACACCCCGCTCGAGGGGCAGCCGCCGGCCGAGCGCCGCCAGCGGCTGGACCAGGTGGCGCCAGACCATGAATGTGAAGCCGAAGACGAAGAGGGTCGGCGCCTCGCGGTGCTTCTCTAGGAAGGCCTCGATGCGCGGCAGATCGAGCTGCATGGTGTCGTCAAGCGCGTAGGTGACGTCGCGACCGAACAGCGAGAACCCCAGGATGCCGGCCCCCCGCGCCGAGAATGCGGCGCGATCCTTCAGCACCGAGGGCGTGTCGATGACCAGCATGGGGTGCCGCTGCTGGCCCAGCAGGTCGCCCATCAGGCGTGCCAGCACCTTGCTCTGCAGAGCGGCCGTGGCCCGGTCGAGGAAGATGCGTGACACTGCCTGCCCGCTGGTGCCGGAGGAGGTCAGGGTTTTGACCACCTGGTCGCGCTCGACGCTCAGGAGTTCCATGTCCTTGAACAGGCGCACCGGCAGGAAGGGGATCGCCGCGAGCCCCGATTCGTCCGGGGCGCCGCCGCCCAGCACCTCGAGCATACGCCGGTATGCCGGGCAATGGGCACGGTGGAAATGGGTGAGTTCGTCGAGGATCCGGCCCAGGCAGGCCAACTTCTCCGCCGCGGCGAGGCCATAGGGCGGCAGAGTCAGCAGGTCAGACAGATCGGGGGCGTCGAGGGGTGTCATGCGAGGACCTTCCCGTCCAGCGAATCGAGCAGCCCATAGCGGACCTTGCCGGCGTCGCTTCGCGGCAGGGCGTCGACGCCCACCACCGCGACCGCGCTCGGGTGGACCCGCAGCCGTGCCACCACCGCGTCCTTGATGGCCCGCGCGCCGTCGGCATCCTGGCCGGCCAGATAGACCCGGAGGTGGTCGTCGCTGCCGCCGCAGGCCGCCTCGTGGCCCTCGCGGGTGAGGGCGTCGTCCAGGTCCTGCAGGTTGGTGCGGTGACCGAACAGTTTCAGGAAGCGCTTGCGGCGGCCCACGATGGTGTAGTCGCCGTCCGCATCGCGCTGCGCCACATCGCCAGTCCGCAGGACACCGTGGTTGTCGTCGCCGCGGGCCAGGTCCGCGTGGCCCCGGGCATAGCCCAGGGTGACGTTATCGCCGCGGTAGACCAGCTCGCCCGCCACCTCGGGCGTGTCGATCGGCTGCCCGTCGTCGTCCTCGAGCCACAGCACGCCGCCCGGGATCGGCCCTCCGATGCTGCCGGCCTTGTCGATGGCCCGCTCGGGGGGGAGGTAGGCCATGCGCGCAGTGGCCTCGGCCTGGCCGTACATGGTGTAGTAGGCGATACCGCGCGCCGCACATTCGGTGGCGATCTCCCGTGCGCGGGACGGCTCCATCCGCCCGCCGGCCTGGGTCAGTGTCCGCAGGCCGGGGAGCGTCATGCGCCAAAAGCGCAGCTTGGCGAGCATCTCGTAGTGGTAGGGGACGCCGCCGAGGGAGGTGGCCCCGCTGGACCGGATGAACTCCCAGAAGCCCCGGTCGAAGAAACTGCGATCAGTCAACGCGATGGTGCAGCCGTGACGCACATGGCTATGGACGATGGAGAGTCCGTAGGTGTAGCTGAGCGGCAGGGTGGTGATGGGCCGCTCGTCGGGCGTGATGCCGAGGTAGGCACCGATCGCCTCCGCATTGCTGTCCACATTGCGGGCGGACTGGCGCACGAAGACCGGGCTGCCTGTGCTGCCCGAGGTGCTGAGCAGGAGGGCCAGGTCGTCGTGGAGGGGCAGGTCGGGCGCGCCGGGGTCGGCAAGCAGAACGTGCCCCTCGAAGGTGGCGACCACCCGGGTGGTGGGGAACTCGTCGCGGCGGGCCGCCGGGAGCCACAGGTAGGCGGGTCGGTAGGCGGACACCAGCTCGCGCAGGGCGTCGGGCGGCAGGGTCGGGCTCAGCAGCGCGGGAATACCGCCCGCCCGCAGCAGGGCCAGGTAGCCGAGCAGCGAGGCGGCATCATTGCCGCACAGGCACAGCACCAGCCGGCGCGCCAGCCCTTCATGGCGGAAGGCCTCGCCCAGTTCGAGGGCCGCGCCGTAGTGCCACGAGCGCCCATCGTCGCCGAATGCGAGTACCCGGTCCGCGTGGCGCTCGAGCTCGTCGGCGAGGCGCATCCGGTCGCCCCGTCGCTCAGACGGTGACGCCGTACTTGGCGAGGATCTCTATGCCCTTGGTGAAGGACGAAAAATCGACGATGTCGTCCACTTCCAGGGCGATGTCGAAAGCGTCCTCGAGGGCGGCAATCATGCTCATGTGCCCGACCGAGTCCCAGCTCGGCACGCACTGATAGACGAAGCTCTCGTTCAGTGCGCCGGCCTCGACGCCGAAGGACTCGATGAAGATGTTGGTGTAGGTCTCGCGCGCAGTCATGTCAGGTCTCGTGATGATCGTTCTGGCCCGCGTCGGGCGGTCGTCGGTGCCTCAGGCGCTCGTCATCAGCGCGAGGATGTCCGCCACGGTCTCGAGGCGCTTGATCTCGCTGCCGCCGACATCGGCCCGGCCGAACTGCTCCTCGAGCAGGATGACCAGCGACAGCGCCGCCATCGAGTCCCAGGTGTCGATCGACTTGAGCGGGGTTTCGGGGGTGAGTTCGGAGGCGGAAACGCTGAGCAGGTCCGCGACGAGTTCCATTTTCTCGGGAGTATTCATAGGGATTAGCCAATGGGTCGGGCGGGGTTGCCGATCATCTTCGAGGACGTGGGCACGTCCTTCATGACGACGGCGCCGCCACAGAGGTAGGAGGCGTCAGCGACGCGGATTTTGGGCAGGACTCTTACGCCCGACCCGGCAAAAGTCAACTCGCCCACCGACGACCCGCCGGCCAGGTCGCAAAAGCTCATGATCGACGAAAACGCGCCGACCGCGGTGTCATGTCCGACCCCGCTGTGGGCGTTGATCACCACGTGCTCCCCGAGGCACGCGTTGGCTGCGACCAGGGAGTAGCCCTGGATGATGCAGCCGGTTCCGATCTCGGCGAAGGGCGAGATAATGCACGTGGGATGAATCAGGGTCTGGTAGCGCACCCGCTCCCGTGTGGCCGTGACGATGCGACGCTTCGCCGCCGGATCCGCGATCGCCAGCAGGGCCCGTGGCCCGTCCGGCAGGCTGGCGAGATGCGCGATGTCGCCGGCCACGGCGACGCCGTTCACCAGGGTGCCGCGGGGCAGGGTGTCATCGATAAAACCCAGCACACGGTAGGCGGGGGCGATCGCATTGGCCTGCCCGAGCGTGTCGAGCACCTCCCGTCCGAAACCGCCCGCCCCTATGATGTAGAGCTCGATCATGGGTCGGTCAGGGGTTGATGAAGGGCTTGGCGTCGTCGTGCAGGGCCTCGATCCGGTCGTCGAAGGTCGCGTTGCAGATGCCGATGGGCAGGATGCGGGTGCCCTCGAGGGGGACCGTGCCAATGCCGAGCGACAGGCCGATGCCGAAGCCGCAGATCAGGATGTCCTCGGTGACCTCGCGGGCCGACTCGCGGGCGTAGTGGTCGCAGATCGTGGTCGGGATGGTCGCGGCACCGGTGTTGCCATAGCGGTCGATGCTGATCGGGAGTCGTTCCTTCTCGATCTTCACGCGCTTGGCCACGTTGCCGATGATGAAGAGGTTGGCCTGGTGCAGGAAGAACTGGGCGATGGTGGCCGGATCGACGGCGAAATGCTCGTAAAAGGCCTTGAACAGCTTCGGCACCTCCATCACCGAAAAGCGGAAAACCTCGGTGCCGTCCATGTAGCCGTCGTAGTCGCAGCGCGACACGCCGGGTTCGATCTCGACCCGGGTCGCATTGCCGAAGCGATGGCGGTAGCCCCCGTAGGGCACGATCAGGCTGCGGAATCCCTGGCCCTGAGTCCGCAGGGTGAAGCGACTGGTCCGGGTGGTTGTGTCGGCGCGCTCGATCAGGGTCGCGCTGCCGGCGTCGGTCGACAGCATGGTCAGGGCCCGGTCTTCGGGGGAGCAATGCCGGCTGACCGTGTCCCCCGACAGCAGCAGGACCCGCTCGATGCCCCTGGCCTGCAGGTAGGCCATGGCCGCAGAGACGCCATAGACATAGCCCGAACAGGCCAGGTTGATGTCGTAGGCCAGGCATTCCTCGCTCAGGCCCAGCCGATGCTGCAGCACGCAGGCCGTGGAAGGGGCAACGTAGTCGGGGGTCTGGCTGACGAAGAGCAGGGCGCCGATCGACTGCCGGTCGATGGCGAGGTCAGCGATCAGGCGTTCGGCGGCGTCGGCGCAGAGGTCCGAGGCGGTCATAGATTCGTCGCAGATGTGGCCCTGGACGATGCCGACCGTCTTGACGAACTTGTCGACCCCATCTTCTCCGATGAAGTCGGTGAACTCGTCGCTGCGGCGAATCCGCTCCGGGACGCTGACGGCGATGCCGGCGATCCGGCAGCGGGAGTATTCGAGGTTGGCCATGGGGTGTCGCCCTAGTCGAGTGTGGTCAGCGGGCCGCCGCCGTCGATGCGGATGTGGCTGCCGACGATGTGTCGAGAGTCGTCCGCGACCAGGAAACCGACCAGGGCGGCGATGTCGCTCGGGTCGGCCATGCCGGAGAGCTGCGCCTTGTCCGGGTCGAAATCCCCGGTCAGCTTGGCGCGCTCAAGCCAGCGGCGGGTCATTTCGGTATCCACCAGCCCCGGTCGGACCGAATTGAAGCGGATGTGCTTGCGGGCGCACTCCTTGGAGAGCGTGATGACGCAGGCGTCGAGGGCGGCCTTGGAGGCGCTGTAGGCGGTCTGGCCCTTCCCGCCCAGGGTGGCGGCGATGGACGACATCGCGACCACGCTGGTCAGGTGGGGGGCGTCCGCCTTCTTGCCGGCCTCGATGAGGCGCGCAATCTCGACGAAGGCATACACGTGGAGCCGCATCAGCTCGTCCATCCGCCCGTAGGACAGCGCCCGCAGGGGCAGCGTGGCGCTGATGCCCGCGGCGTGCACAAAGGCGTCCACCCGCGCGGGGAGGTCAGGCGCGATGGCGCGGATGGCCGGCGTGTCCAGCAGATCGCAGACTACGACGCGGTGACGGGCCGGCTCCGGGAGCTGCGCTACCCGGTCGGCCAGGCGTTCCGCGTTTCGGCCGATCAGGATCAGGCCGCAACCCGCCGCCGCCAGGTGTTCGGCGATGGCCGACCCGATGCCGGAGGTGCCGCCGGTGAGGACCACCTGCTTGCCCATCACGGGTGGGCTCCGGGCGCGGCGGCGCTGGCCATGGCGGGGGGGCGTTGCTCAGTCATGGGCAAGATGGCCGGCTTCGATGACTTCGTCGGCCTCGAGCGCCACGGCGAGGGTCTTGCCGACCAGGGCTTCGAGCCGGGTCGGTGGGAAGCCGGTGCCGGGGCGCTTGGCGTCCAGGTCGCCGGCCTGCAGCACGTGGCCGGCCGGCAGGGCCCGGGTCGTGATGAGGCTGCGACGCATCTTGGGCCGCTGGGCAGCCTCGGCTTCGTCCAGGATGCGGGAGGCGCCCCCCAGCGAGACTTGCACGCTGCGGCACTGGCGCACCATGGCCGCCATTTCGGCCGGCTCGGTGGCCATCTGGTTGTCCATGCCGATCTTGCCCTTGTCGAGGGTGAAGTGTTTCTCGATCAGGCAGGCCCCTAGGGCCACCGCGGCGGTCGGAATCTCGACGCCCTGGGTGTGGTCCGAGTAGCCGATGGGGCAGTCCGGAAACTCGCTGCGCAGGCCCAGAATGTTGTGCAGGCGGATCGACTCCGGCGCGGCCGGGTAGACCGACACGCAGTGAAGGATGGCGAGCGCCTCGTTGCCGGTGTCGAGGATGGTCTCGACCGCGCGGCGGATCTCCTCGATGGTGCCCATGCCGGTGGACAGCACCAGCGGGACCTGGAGCCGGGCCAGATATTTCAGGTAGGGCAGGTTGTCGAGCTCCATCGAGGCGATCTTTATGAAGGGGACCTCGCAGGCCTCGGCGAGGAAGCGGGCCTCCTCCCGTGCGTAGGGCGTGGATGAGAAGTCCATGCCCACCGTGCGGCAGTAGTCGGCCAGGTCCCTGAGCTGGCTGTCCGAGAGCGAAAACTTGCTGACGAAGCGCTTGGCGATCGGATTCTGGCGGTAGTGGGTGGCCGAGTAGAGGGTGTCGGTGGTCCACGACTGGAACTTCACGCAGTCCACGCCGGCCGCCCTGGCGCTGTCGATCATGGCGCGGGCGGCCTCCGGGTTGCCGAAGTGGCTGGTATTGAGCTCGGCCACGATGTAGGGCGCGAGGTAGTCACCGAGCTGACGGCCGTTCCTCAGGGTGATGCGGGCCATGGTCCATCCATTGAAAGGCGGGGCTGCTGCCATGCAGACAGTGGGTGCCCCAATGCCGATGAGAAGGAAATCGGCCGCAGCGGGCCGGGCTTGAGCGCCGTCGCGGCTGGCGACCAGTGAATCGGCCTGGCCGCGCTCATTGATCGATGGGCTCCACGATCATCTCGGCCAGGAACTCGGCGCGGTCAAGAAAGGGCGCCTGGTCTTCCAGTGGCCGGCGGACCACGCGACGGGTGACTTCGCTGCGGGTGTGGCCCAGCTCGATGTAGCCTTGGTCGGGGCGGCCCATGATTTCGCAGAGAACCGGCCCCGGTTCGGCAAACACCGCCTCGAGGGCCGCGACCAGCCCGTCCGGGCCGTCGATGCGCCGGTAGGTGAGACCGAAGCAGCCCGCGACCTGGTGGAAGTTCGGGCAGCTGACCCCGTTGTCCGGGTCGGTGCCGATGGTGCGGGTTCGGAACAGGCCCTGCTGGCGTCGCCGGATGATCGAATACGCGTTGTTGTTGATGACCAGGATCTTGATTGGCAGCTGGCGGTAGCGGACGGTCTCCAGTTCCTGCAGGTTCATCATGATGGAGCCGTCGCCGATCACGGCGATCGTCGGCTCCGGCCGCGCGCAGCAGGCGCCGATAGCCGCCGGCAGGGCGTAGCCCATGGCTCCCTGGGAGGCCGGATGGACGCAGGCCATGCCTGGGCCGAAGCGGACGTTGGTCGGCAGGATGACCTCAGCCGAGCCCGAGTCGGTGACCAGGGTCGCGGTGGCGGGCAGGGCCTCCGACAGGGCCTCCGCGAGCACGTAGAGGTCCACCCGCTCGGGACTCGTGAAGGCCGGCTCGACGGGCGCGAAGCGGGTCTTCCAGTGGCGGCACCGGTCGACCCATGCCTCGGGCGCGAGGCTGGGCGGCAGGGCCTCGAGGGCCGCGAGGACGGCGCCCGCATCGGCGGTCACGAGCCGGTCGATCGCGATCGTGGCCTTGGCGTGCTCCGCCGGGTCGATGTCGACCACCAGGACCCGGGCCGCGCGGGCGAACTTGCAGGGCTCGGTGCCCGTCGTCAGGGACGTCAGGCGGCACCCCAGCACCAGGATCAGGTCGGCGTTCTGGACCGCGAAGTTGCCGGCCCGCGAGCAGCCCATGGCGCCGACCGAGCCCACGCACAGCGACCGGGCGCTGCCATAGGTGTCGGGGGCCGATGCGGCGTAGGTCACCGGCAGGTTCCAGCGCTCGACGAAGCGCGCCAGGGCCTCGCGGGCGCCCGCCGCCCGCACGCCGCTGCCGATAAGGACCACCGGTCGCTGGGCAGCGGCCAGGGCCTCGGCGACCGTCTGGATCTCTTCGGCCGACGGAGCCAGGGGCTGCAGTCGCTCGGGCAGTGAAGGGCCGGGCGGCGCCAGCACCGAACTCTGCAGGTCCAGCGGGATGTCGAGCCACACCGGGCCCTTGCGGCCCGAGGTGGCCAGGGCGAGCGCCTTCTCCAGTTCCGGGACGATGTCGGCGGCCCGTGTCAGCATGGCCGCGTACTTGGTGATAGGTTTGACCAGCGAGACGATATCCGCTTCCTGCTGGCCGTAGGTCCGCAGTGCGATGCCGGTGTGACGGGTGGTCTCTGCCAGGGTGTTCTGACCCGAGATGAAGACGCAGGGCACCCCGTCCTGCCAGGCCGACAGCACGCCGGTGATGGCGTTGGTGGCCGCGCAGCCCGTGGACACCAGGCAGGCGCCGAGTGTGTCGGTGGCCTGGGCGCTGCCAATGGCCGCGAAGGCGGCCGATTGCTCGTGATGCATGCAGACCGCCTCGATGCCCTCGTGCTTGGCCACTGCATCGGTCAGGAACAGGGCGCCGCGGCCGGTGACCAGGAAGATCCGGCGGACTCCTGCCGAGTGCAGGCGCTCCATGAGGTAGTCGGCGACGCGCATGGCCCAATCTCCGCGGCAGTGCCGTCAGTGCTTCGGCGTGAAGCCGGCGAGCACCTCCGGCAGCACGATGACGAATTCGGCCGAGCAGGCCGCGACCCCATCCACATGGCTGGTCGCGATGCCCCGCGCGATGCCGCGCCGGAAGGTGTTCAGGGTGGCGTCGATCACCAGTACGTCACCGGGGACGATACGGCGCTTGAACTGAACCTTGTCGATCGAGGCGTAGTTGGTCTTCATGCCCTTGTAGGCGTCAAGGGTCAGGAAGGTCATGATGAAGGTCTGGGCCAGGCACTCCACCTGCACGAAGCCGGGCACGTTGGGATCGTCCTCGAAGTGGGCCGGAAAGAACCACTCGTTGTAGGCAAAGCACTTGACTGCGCGGGCGGTCTTGCCCGGCACCACCTCGGTGACCCGGTCGATCAGCAGGACCGGGTGCCGGTTGCGCTGGTGGGCCTGGATGCCATTGATGTCGAAGGACAGGGGAGCGTCGTCGTTGCTCATGGGGAAGGGTTCCGGTCTCAGTCGGCCGCCAGCAGGATGTCCAGCACTGAGCCCACCTCGTCGGCACCGAGGCCCGGATGGATCGGCAGGCAGATGACCTGGCGGGCGATCCGGTGGGCGTTACCCAGCCTCGAGGGGACGGCGCTGGGCAGGCCGCGATACATCGGGAAGGAACTGATCAGTGGGTAGAAATAGCGGCGGACGTGGATGTCGGCCGCCTTGAGACGGTCGTACAGCGCATCCCGGCTGACTGGATGGGTGTCGGACACCAGCATCGGGCAGTAGGCCACGTTCCACTGGGTGCCCTCCGGCGGCCCGATGAGCTGCAGGGTCGGAACGGCCGCCAGTGCCTCGGCGTACTGGCGGTAGATGCGGCTCCGGGTGGCCAGCGCCGCGTCGATATGCTCAAGCTGCAGCAGGCCCATGGCCGCGCAGACCTCGTTCATCTTGCCGTTGATACCGGGGGCGACAACGGTCACCTCGTCGGCGAAACCGAAGTTCTTGAGGTGGTCGATGCGCCGCTTGATCTTGTCGTTGGGGCAGACAATGGCGCCGCCTTCGAAGGTGTTGAAGACCTTGGTGGCATGGAAGCTGAGGACCGAGAGATCGCCGTGGCGAAGGATGCTCTCGCCGTCGTGGCGGACACCGAAGGCATGGGCGGCGTCATAGATGACCTTGAGGCCGTAGGTGTCGGCGATGGCCTCGATGCGCTCCACATCGCAGGGGAAACCATAGCAATGCACGGGGAGGATGGCCGTCGTGGCGGGGGTGATGGCCTCCTCGATACGGTCCGGGTCAAGGTTGCAGGTCTTCGGGTCCACATCCACGAAGACGGGCTTGAGGTTGTTCCACAGCAGCGAGTGGGTGGTGGCCGCGAAGGTGTAGGGCGTGGTGATCACCTCGCCGGTGATCCGCAGGGCTTGCATCGCCGTCACCAGCGCCAGGGTGCCGTTGGCGAACAGGCTGAGGTGCTCGACGCCCAGGTAGTCGGCCAGCGCCGACTCGAGCTGTTCGTGGAAGGGGCCGCTGTTGGTGAGCCGTTTGCTTTGCCAGATGGCCTCTAGGTAGGGCATGAAGTCCGCGAGGGGCGGCAGATGCGGCTCAGTGACGTAGATCGGTCGGTGGCGCTTGCTCACGATGTGCGGCTCCCCGGGCGCTGGCCATCGGCGGCCCCGCCTTCGATTTCGCGGATGTAGATGCGGTGCTGTTCGATGAGGTCGGCCGGCGCGCCCGTGTGCCAAGCCCAGTCGCCATGGCGTGGTCTGCCCGGTCCGCAGCAGCGGCGCTCGTCGGGCGGCGACAGCAAGCGGCAGGCGAAGAGCAAGGAGACAAAGTGACCGCGCACGTCGCGCTCAGGATGGAAGATCTCGCGCACGACACGGGGCGCCGCGTCGGCAAGTACCTGTGCGCCCAGCTCGCCTGCCGCGACGGCTGCGATCCGGTCCGCCGCGCGCTCCTTGAATCGGATGATGCCCCCGGGCACGTGCCAGCCCGGGCCATAGAAGGTGTCGTCGCGCCACGTCAAGAGGCAGCGGCCGGCTGCGTCGTGAATCAGGAGGTCCACATTGATCATCGGGGTCAGGCGGCTGGCGAGCAGGAATACCGGCTCGGGCAGGCCCTGCCGGGCGTTGCCCGTAGCTGCGTCGATGGTCTCGATGGCCGCCACAAGCGACGGATCCGGAGGGCTCGCGCGATTCATGCCGTTGGCTCCGGCGGCACCTGTTGCAGCCCGTCGTCGCCCAGCACTGCCACTTCGAAACGATCTCCATGCCGCTCCCGGATGATCCGGGCGACCTCGTCGGAGTAGCTGGCCGCCAGCACGATGATGGCGTCCACATCACCCGCCTCGAGACGCTCGGGGGCCACGATGGGCAGGTGGGTGGCGGGCGTGTAGCGGCCCTGCTTGAAGGGGGCGGAGTCCACCACGTAGGCAATGCGGTCGCGGATGCGCATCAGGCTGATCAGCGCCAGGGCCTGGTGGCCGGCACCCCAGATGGCCACGCGCCGGTCGGCGAAGCGGGCCAGGAAATCGTCGAAGCTGCGCCGCAGGCCGGCCTGGGCGCCGGCCAGCGGCGCCAGGTCGAGCGGAGCCCGCTTGCGCACCGTGGCCGACAGCAGGTAGCCGTACCACAGGGTCTGGCAGGACAGGACCTCGAAGCCGTTGGCCGCCAGAAGCCGGGTGAGCGTGTCGCGGGTGAAGTAGAACAGGTGGTCGGGGATGAACTCGGCGAACAGGCGACGCTCGAGGATCATGTCGAAGTTCGGGACCTCGACCATGCCGATGCCGCCCTCCCGGAGCTGCGCCGCGATGCCGCGCAGCACCTGGTGGGCCGCCGGCAGGTGTTCGAGGAAATTCAGGATCATGAAGCCGTCGAAGGGCGCGCTGGCGAGGCGCGTCTCCGGTCCCTCGATGAAGCCTTCCTCGACGCAGAGGCCGGCGCTCCGGCAGGCGGCCACGGCATCAGGCGCGAATTCGACGCCGCAGGCCCGGGCACCGGCATCCGCCAGGACGGCCAGGTATTCGCCCCGTCCGCAGCCCACCTCCAGCACCTGCCTGCCGATGAGGCCGTGCTCGGCCAGCCACGCCCCGAACTGCTCGCGACGGAAGGCCTGCATCTCGGGCGAGATGCCGGCGGCCCGGATGACCTCCCGGAAGTAGGGCACGGGCGCATTGGAGAGCTGGGCCAGGCCGCAGGCTGAGCACTGGTGGAGCCGCAGTTCGACGCCGCGGTCCGCATCCAGCTGTGCCGCGGTCGGCAGGCCCTGGGCGGCGGCCGGCATGTCGTGCTGGACGAGCAGGGGGGGCTCCGCCAGGGGGGCGGCGCAGATCCGGCAGGTGGTCGTGGCCTTTGCGCTCATGCACCGTCCGCGGGACGCTGGGCCTCGCGGCTGGCGGGCAGCAGGGGGACGAGCATCTCGCGCGCCAGCACCGACAGGGGCAACAGGGGGCTCATGTCCTCCAGCGGCATCGAGATGATCGACCCGTCGGCCCGCGGGATGGCCGCGCACTTCGGGGCCAGGGTCTCGTCCGCTTTGAGGCGCACGTCGATGAGGCAGGGGCGGGGCAGGGCCAGGGCGCGGGCCAGTTCGGCGTCGAGGGTGGCGGCCTCGTCGATGCAGAGGTAGGGCAGGTCATAGACCGCGGCGAGCCGTTCCAGCTCCGGCATCATCAGGCCGGCCTCGGGCCCGGTGCCCAGGTAGCGCCCCGCGAAGTAGTTGCGCTGGGTGTTGCGGATCGAGCAGTAGCCGGCGTTGTTCATGACCATCAGGCAGATCGGCAGGCGCCGTCCGGCCAGGGTGGCGAGCTCCTGCAGGTTGAGCTGCAGGCTGCCGTCGGACTCCACCAGCACCATCGGCGCCCCGCCGTTGCCGAGGCAGGCCCCGATGGCCGCCGGCAGGCCGTAGCCCATGGCGCCCAGGCCCGAGGTCAGGAAGATGCGCTGTCCCTCCCGGTTTCGGAAGGCCGTGTAGAAGGCCTCGACGCCGAGCCCCGAACTGCCGGTGCCGACCAGGGTGTCTTCGGGCACTACCTCGGAGAGGCGGTCGGCGAACTGGAAGTGTCCGATCGTGCCCTCGGCCGGAAAGGGCTGGCCGTGGGTGATGGGGTAGCGCGCGCGCCAGTCGAGGATGCGCTCCCGCCACGCGCCACAGTCGGCCGGTGCGCTGCAGGCGGCCGCCAGGGCATCGACGAAGCGGCCTGCGTCCCAGGCGAAGCGGTGGGCGATGTCCATCTCGAGCTTGTCGAGCTCGTGGGCGTCCACGTCGACCACCACCTTGGTGGCCTCGCGGGCGAAGCCGCGGGGGTTGTAGGCGGTGATGATGTTGTCCAGCCGGCAGCCGATGCTGATCAGGAGGTCGCAGCTCTGGACCGCGAAGTTGGCGCCGCGCAGGGCCACCACACCGGGCCGGCCGGCGTTGAGGGGATGCGCGAAGGGCAGCAGGTCCATGGCGTTCCAGGTGGTCGCCACCGGTACCCCGAGACGCTCGGCGAGGGCCCGCAGGCGGGTGCTGGCGCCCGCCAGTCGCACCCCGTGTCCGGCCAGGATCAGCGGGCGCCGGGCCGACGCCAGGAGGGCGGCGACCGGCGCCAGATCCCCGTCCGGCGGCGAAGGCGCCGCCGCGGGCGGGGCGGCGGCGAGGCGCTGGGGGTCGATCGGGGCGGCCTGCACGTCGAGGGGCACGTCGATCCAGACCGGGCCGGGCCGGCCGCTGCGCATCCGCTGCAGTGCGGTGTCCAGATGGAGCCGGATGTCGCCGGGTTCGGTGACGGTGACCGCGTACTTGGTGATCGACTGCACCATCGGCACCACATCCACTTCCTGCACGCCGCCCTGGCGCAGGGGGCGGCCGTTGAGGCGGTCGGCGCGCTTGGCCTGGCCGGAGATGACGAGCAGCGGCACCGAGTCGATCCAGGCGCCGGCCACCGGAGTGATCACATTGGTGGCACCGGGCCCGGTGGTGACCAGCGCCACGCCGAAGCCGGGGTTGTCCGGGTGCCCGGTCCGGCCGTAGGCCTCGGCGGCAATACCGCAGGCCTGCTCGTGGTGGCAGGGCACCGCGGTCAGGCGGGTTTCGCAGGCCAGCCCGTCGTCCAGGTGCATGGCGCCGCCGCCGGGCAGCACGAAGACGTGCCGCAGGCCCTCGTCGGCGAGGCGCTGCATGATCCAGTCGGCGACCCTGATCGTCGTCATGGCGTCACATCCAGTAGGTCAGCAGCGTCTTGCGGCGCGGGTTCTGGCCGATGGCCGGGTCGGTGTAGTAGGAGTCGTCCTTGAGGTGGGTCGAGGAGATCTCCTCGAAGACCACGCCGGTGGCGGTATGGAACTTGTGCCGCACGCCCCGGTTGACCGTGATCACTTCGCCGGCGCCGGCCAGCTGCTCGACGCCATCGAGCCACAGGCGCAGCTCGCCGTGGAGGACCACAAAGGTCTCCTCCTTCTTCTCGTGGTACTGCTCGGGATGGGTCTGGCCGGGCAGCATCACCAGCAGCTTCTTGCAGTACTCGCGATTGACCACCGTGACCATGGTCAGGCCGACCTCGTCGAAGCGCTCCATGCCGTAGTGGTGGGAGAGCTCCAGGTCCGACTTGCCGGGCACCACGATGTTGCCAGCCTTGAGCAGGGCCTTGACGGCGGTCACGGCCTCCATCACCCGGCCGCGCAGGTGCTGCACCGTGACATCCTCGCGCCGCACCGGCTGGCCGGCAGCGATGGCGGCATTGGCCGTGAAGCGGGTGTATTTGGACCAGTCGTTGGCGGTCAGCTGCCCCTCGGAGGGCGGGAAGGCGAACTCGATGGCCGCGGTGTCGATCTCGGCCCCGGCCGGGATGTGAGCCACGGCGAAGACGCCGCGCCGCAGGGCGTGGAGGCTGGAGCGCTCGCTCTCGGAGGGGATGTAGCGTTCCTGGCTGCCGCAGATCGCCCGGGCCTGCCGCGCCGCCGCCAGCCAGGCCCGGATCTGGCCCGGATCGGCCGAGTAGGCGTTGGCCGCGTAGCGCTCGGTGGGCAGCACCACGTGCTTCTCGAAGACCGTGGCGCCCTTCGCCAGCGCCATCATCACCGCCACCGTGTTGTCAGGCGATTCGTGGGTCGAGTAGCCGATGCGGCAATCGGGGTAGCGGGCCCGCAGCAGCTCGATCTGGTTGACCTGCAGGGCCTCGTCGGCCGTCGGGTACTCGGCCACGCAGTGCATCAGGGTGAGGTCCTTGCCGCGGTGGAGGAAGAAGCTCACCACGTTGTCGATCTCTTCCAGCGTGGCGGTGGCGGTCGAGGCGATGACCGGCTTGTCCGAGGCAGCGATGCGCTCCATCAGGGGCCAGTCGCCGAAGGAGCAACTGGCGATCTTGATGGTGTCGATGCCGTGGGCCTCGATGCGGTCCACCGAGGCTTCGTCGAAGGGGGTGCAGACGGTGCGGAAGCCCTGGGTGCGCATCTCCGCCACCAGGGTTCGAAAGGCCTCGTCCGACAGCCGGGTCTCCTCGAAGCGCTTGATGTACTTGACGTCCATCCGGCCGCGCATGGAGCGGTGGATGAAGGTGTCGAGGTCGCGGTACTGCAGCTTGAAGGCGAAGTCGAAGTCCCCGTCGAAGCCCTCGCAGGCCTCGCGCAGGGCGCGGATGGTGGCCACCCCGTGGGCCAGGTCGCCCATGTGGTTGTTGGCCATCTCGAAGACGAAGAGTGGTTTCATGGCGTCGGGCCTCAGTCGAAGTCGCGCCCCAGGAAAAGGCGGATCTGGTCGGCGGCGTAGTCGAGCATCTCGGTCGTGAGGCCCGGCCAGACGCCGATCCAGAAGGTGTCGTTCATGATGCGGTCGGTGTGGACGAGGGGCGCCGGCACGCGGAATGTGCGCCCCTGGGTATAGGGCTGGCGCACCAGGTTGCCGGCGAACAGCAGGCGCGTGGCGACCCGGTGCTGCTCCAGCCACTGCAGCAGGTCGACCCGGTTGATGGCCGCCTCGGGGCGGATCGTGATCGGGTAGCCGAACCAGGAGGGCGTGCTGCCGGCCGTCGCGGCGGGCAGGGCGAGCAGGTCGGTGCAGTCGGAGAGGCGGGCCGCGAGGTGGTCGAAGTTGCGGCGCCGGGCCTCGACGAAGCCGGGCAGCCGGTCCATCTGGGCCAGCGCGCAGGCGGCCTGCATGTCGCTGATCTTGAGGTTGTAGCCCAGGTGCGCGTAGGTGTACTTGTGGTCGTAGCCGCGGGGCAGCTCGCCGAGCTGCCAGTCGAAGCGCTTGCCGCAGGTGTTGTCGCAGCCGGTCGCGCACCAGCAGTCGCGTCCCCAGTCGCGGAACGATTCGGCGATGCGGCGCAGGGCCAGGTCGAAGCTCAGCACCGCGCCGCCTTCGCCCATCGTGATGTGGTGGGCCGGGTAGAAGGACAGGGTCGCCAGGTGACCGAAGCTGCCCACGTGGCGCTCTGCCTGCGGCTGGTCGCTGGCCGCCCAGAGCGACGGGTCGTCGGCGCTGGGCAGGCGGGGCCGCCAGTCGGTGGCCCCGTCCGGCAGCCGGTAGCGGGACCCCAGGGCATCGCAGCAGTCCTCGACCAGCCACAGGTTGTGGCGGGCGCAGAAGTCGACCACTGCGGCCAGATCGAAGGGGTTGCCGAGGGTGTGGGCGAGCACCACGGCGCGGGTCCGCGGGCCGAGCGCGCCGTCGAGGGCCGTCGGATCGATGTCGTAGGTGTCGGGCCGCACATCGACGAAGACCGGCACGGCGCTGTTCTGGAAGATCGGATTGACGGTGGTCGGAAAGCCCGCCGCGACGGTGATGATCTCGTCGCCCGGGCAGATGGCCGCGGCCCCCAGGCGGGGCGAGAAGAGGGTCGAGACCGCCACCAGGTTGGCCGACGAGCCGGAATTGACCGTGATGGCGTGGGGCAGGCCGAACCAGGCGGCGAGCCGCGCTTCGAAGGCCTCGTTGAAGCGTCCGGTGGTCAGCCAGCCGTCGAGGGCGGCCTCGACCATGGCGAGGCGCTCGGGCTCGCCGATGACCTTGCCCGAGACGGGCACCGGCGTGACCCCCGGCTGAAAGGGCCCGGGCGCCGGCTGGGCCGCGCACCAGGCCGCCACGGCCTCGCGCACCGGCGCCCGGCTGGCGTCGCTCACCGCGGCCCCCGGCAGCGCTCGAAGCGCTCGATGCGCTCCTCGCAGAGGCGCCGCGCGTCTTCGCCCGCGCTATGGCGGGCGTACCAGTCGCCGGTCAGCTGGACGGCCTCCTCGAAGTTGAAGCGCGGTTGCCAGCCCAGGTGCACCATGGCCTTGCTGCTGTCGAGGCGCAGCATGGGCGCCTCACGGGGGTGCTGCGTCCCGTCGCGGGACCATTTGGCGCCCAGCAGCGGGCACATCCGCTCGCACAGGGCCTCGACCGATTCCATGTCCATCAGGGCGGGGCCGAAGTTCCAGGCGTCTGCGGCATCGGCGTGGCCGGCCAGCAGGCGCGCGCCCAGCAGCAGGTAGCCCGAGAGCGGCTCGAGGACGTGCTGCCAGGGCCGGATGGCCGAGGGGTTGCGGATCTGGGCGGTCCGGCCCGCCCGGGCCGCCCGCCAGAGGTCGGGGACCAGGCGGTCGGTGCCCCAGTCGCCCCCGCCGATGACATTGCCGGCGCGGGCCGTGGCGATCAGGGCCGCGCCCGGCGAATTGCCGTAGCTGGCCCGCCAGGCCGCCGCGGCGATCTCGGCGGCGGCCTTGCTGGCGGGGTAGGCGTC
>JAGRFX010000427.1 GCA_020445805.1 Rhodocyclaceae bacterium | reverse complement strand
GTCGATCTGGCACGCGCCGTCTATCGGACCAACGACCGGCGGGCGCAGCTCAAGGCCGAGATCGATGCGGCGCTGGGCCATGGGGTCTGCGACGCCAAGGTATACGGGGCCGGCGGGCGGTGCGGATGAAGCGCATCCTGCTGGGCTGGGAGCTCGGCGCCGGCTTCGGCTACTGCCTGCAATTGCGCCAGCTGGCCGACGCGCTGGCCGCGGCCGGCCACCAGCCGCTACTGGCACTGCGCACCCTGGACTACGCCCATCGCCTGTTCGCCGACCGCCGCTACCCGGTGCTGCAGGCGCCGTGGCTGATCGGGCGTCTGAGCCCGCAGGCCCAGGCCCACGGCTTCGACGCGACCGGGTTTGCCGACCTGATGGCCTGCAATGGCTTCGGCTCGGTCGACCACCTGTATTCGATGCTGCGGGGCTGGCGCGACCTGATCGATTTGCTGAAGCCGGACCTGGTCGTTACCCGCTACGCCCCGCTGCTGGCGCTGGCGGCCTACGGCCGGCTGCCCGCGGTGGTGTATGGCTCGGCCTACTCGACGCCGCCGGCCCACGGGCCCGACTTCCCGCGGCTGCTGTTCGACGTCGAGCCCTATGCCGACCAGGCCCGGATGCTCGAGACCGTGCGCACGGTCCAGCAGCGCTTCGGCGCCCGCCGGCCCGAGACCCTTGCCGAGATCTACCGGGGCGAGCGCCGGGTGGTGCTCGGACTGCCGGAGCTCGACCCCTACCGCGCCACGCGGCGCGAGCCCTGCTTCGGCATGTTCGAGGATGCGCCGCCGCCGCGCGAGATCGCGTCCGACAGGGTCCATGCCTACCTGGCCGGCGACGGACGTGGCGCCTGGCAGGCCGTCGAGGCGCTGCTCGCATCGGGCCTGCCGGGCCAGGTCTATGCGCGCGACGCCGATCCGGCCCTGGCGGAGCGGGTGGCGGGCACGGCCATCCGCTGGCTCGATTCGCCGCCCGAGGCGATCGCGGCCGCCGCGTCCGCGTCCCTGGTGGTCCATCACGGTGGCCCGGGCACGGCCTACGCGGCGCTGGCGGCGGGGCGCCCCCAACTGCTGCTGCCCCAGGTCATGGACCAGTGGCTGACGTCGCTCGCCCTGGCCGAGGCGCCGCACGCCGAACGCGTGGCTGACGAGGCCGGGCCGGATGAGGTGGCCGGGCAGCTGCGCCGGCTGGCCACCGATCCGGTCGCCCGGCAGTCGGCCTTCGATGCCGCCGTCGATCTGCAGGCCCGGGGCATGCATGGCGCGTGGCGACGCGTCGTCGAGGCCTGCCAGTGCCTGCTTGCCTAGCAGGCGCAGTCCCTAGTCGGCCCACACCCCCAGTTCGGACAGCTGCCGGCTGGCCGCCTCGGCCCAGCCCCGGTTGGCCGCCGGGCTCGCCGGGCTGGGATGCAGCACCCGGCCGAAGCGGGCCGGCAGGCCTTCGGCCGCCGCCCGGGCCCGGGCCTCGGCCCAGGCGCCCACGCCCACCACCCAGTCGGGCTCGAGCAGGCTCACCAGGCGCCGCAGGTGGGCGTCGCAGATGGCCAGCAGGGGCTGCTGTTCGGCGGCGGGCAGCTTGTCGGGCGTCAGGTTGCGGCCGCCCTCGAAGAAGGCCAGCGGACAATAGTTGGCGACCAGGTGCTCGGCGAAGAAGGCCTCCGCGGTGCCGAAGCGCGCCTGGAAGAGGCCCCACAGCCGCCGGCCGCTGACCTCGGAGCGGGTGCAGGCGAAGCCCTCGATCGGGCGCTTGGGGTTCTGCTCGGCCGGCGCTGCCACCGGGGCGGCCAGCCCCATCCAGTCGCGCACCGCGGCGATCTCGCCGAAGGGCACGCCGGTCTGCACCATGCCGAAGGGGCCCGAGTTCATGCCCACGA
>JAGRFX010000426.1 GCA_020445805.1 Rhodocyclaceae bacterium | reverse complement strand
GGCGACGGGCTTGTTCATGGTGGCCCTATTTTCGCCAGAAGTACGGGCTCAGGACCACCAGCAGGGTGAAGATCTCCAGGCGGCCCAGCAGCATCGCGAAGGTGCACACCCAGGTCTGGAAGTCGCTCAGCACCGCGTAGGTGGTGGCCGGCCCGACCTGCCCCATGCCTGGTCCGGTGTTGTTGACGCAGGCCACCACGGCCGAGAAGGCCGTGATCGGGTCGAGGCCCGACAGCACCATGATCAGGGTGAGGGAGACCAGCACCACCATGTACATGAAGGCGAAGGCCAGCACTGCGAACAGGATCGGGCTCTGCACCGCATCGCTGCCGAACTTGACCGGAGACACGGCCGCCGGATGGAGCGAGCGCTTCAGTTCGCGGAACACCTGCTTGTAGAGGATCATCGCCCGCATCATCTTGATGCCGCCACCGGTGGACCCGGCGCAGGTGGCGAAGCTGCACAGGAACAGCAGCCACAGGGGCGCGAAGACCGGCCACAGGGTGTAGTCGGTGTTGGCGAAACCCGTGGTGGTGGCGATCGACACTGTATTGAAGGCCGCGAAGCGCAGGGCCTGGGCGAAGCTCGGGTAGGTCCCGGTGGCGAACAGGTAGGCCGCCATCGCGAACACGCTGCCGACCATCACCACGATGTACCAGCGGACTTCCGGGTCGTGGTGATAGGGCTTGAAGCTGCGTTCGCGGATGGCCACGAAGTGGGTCGCGAAGTTGAGCCCGGCGAGCGCCATGAAGCCGATCGTGACGGCTTCGATGACCGGCGAGTCCCAGTAGGCGAAGCTCTGGTCATGGGTCGAGAAGCCGCCGAGCCCCATGGTGGTGAACATGTGCACCACCGAGTCGTCCCAGCTCATGCCCGCCCAGCGGAGGGCAAACACGCAGGCCAGGCTGATCATGCCGTAAACGGCCCATAGTCCCTTGGCGGTCTGGGCCATCCGCGGCGTCAGCTTGGATTCCTTCATGGGGCCGGGGGCTTCGGCCTTGAAGAGCTGGCGACCGCCCACGCCGAGCAGGGGGAGCACCGCCACCGCCAGCACGATCAGGCCCATGCCGCCCAGCCACACCAGCAGCATCCGCCAGAAGTTGATCGAGTAGGGCAGCGCGTCGAGGCCCGAGATGACGGTGGCGCCGGTCGTGGTCAGCCCCGACACGGCCTCGAAGTAGGCGTCGGTGAAGCTCATGCCCGGCAGGTAGAGCCACAGCGGCAGCGCGGCGACGGCCGGCAGCAGGGTCCACGTCAGCACCACCAGCAGGAAGCCGTCGCGGGTCGTCAGTTCCCGCGTGTGGTTGCGGGTCAGCCACCACAGGAAGACCCCGGTGCCGACCGTCAGCGCGAAGGCCTCGTCGAAGACCGTCTCGGCCGCCTCGTGTCGCCACCAGGAGATGCCGATGGGGGCCAGCATGGTCAGGCCGAAGATCCCGACGATCAGCGACAGGACACGGAAGATCGAAAACAGGTGGTTGTAGCGCACCATGGTCGTGGGGCAGCGCTCAGAAGAAGCCGAATCCGACCTGGAACAGCTTTTCGACCTTGGCGACCTGCTTCTTCGAGGCGCAGAACACGATCACGTGGTCCTCGGACTCGATCACGGTGTCGTGATGGGCGATCAGCACCTGCCTTTCGGTCTGTACCAGCGGGAGTCCGTCGCGGTGGATCAGGCGCTGCTGGCCGGTCTCGCGGACGATGGCGCCGATGGTCACGCCGTGGGGCAGGTCGATCTCGTCGACCCGGCGACCCACCACCTTGGAGGTCTTGCGATCACCGTGGGCCACCACCTCGAGGGCCTCGGCAGCCCCTCGACGCAGGCTGTGTACGGCGGCCACGTCGCCCCGGCGCACGTGGGCGAGCAGCGTACCGATGGAGGTCT
>JAGRFX010000425.1 GCA_020445805.1 Rhodocyclaceae bacterium | reverse complement strand
CGTGCTCAGCGAGGGGATCGGCTTCGCGCTCGAGGCCCGTCCGCAAAGCGGGGCCGACCAGGCCATGGTCGACATGCTGCGGGGCCTCTACACCATCGCGTGGCCCGCCGGCGCAAGCCTCCAGATCTCGATTTTCGGGACGCCGCACATCAAGCCGGGGCTCCTGCGCTACGCGACCCAGCGCAAGGTCGACGCCGACCAGGCCCAACTGGCGGCCGAGTACGGGCGGCCGGCGCGCAACCGCAGTCTGTACCGCCTCCTCGCGCGGCGGCGGGTGGACCACTATCTGCGCGGTGCGGTGAAGTCGATCGCGCCCGGCGCCAACTACCTGCTGCGCGACTACCGGCTCGTCATCACCGGATTCATCCCCGCCAAGGTCGGCGATCTGACCGCCCGCGAGCGGCTTGTGCAGCTGCGCGCCAACGTCGCTTCGACGCTCCAGACGGCAGGCTTCCCGCCGCGTATCTGGGGCGCGGCCGATCTGATCAACTGGTGCGCCAACTTCTGCAATCCCCATCGCCTCTTCGAGGAAGCGGCGCCGCTGCACTACGACGCCTTCCGCCAGGTGCGCGACCAGATCGTCGATATCGACACGCGACAGCTCGCCAGCGAGAGCGGGCTGCGCTTTCGCAAGCCCAACCGGGACGATCCCGTCGATGCCCGCTTCTTCGCGGTCAAGGGCTACCCGGAGCGCTTCGCCCTGTGGCGCATGGGCGGCCTGCTCGGCGACAGTCTCCAGAACTCGCTGCAGTACCCGTGCCCCTTCCTCTTGACCATGGGGGTGCAGTTCCAGGAAGCCTCCGCCGTGAAGGCCAAGGTGTCAGCCAACCAGATGCGGGCGACCCAGAACGCCGCGAGCAAGTCGGCGCCCTACATGGCCAACGTCGAGGAGAAGCGTCGCGACTGGACCGAGGCGCTTGGCGAGGTCCAGCAGTCCGGGACGCTGCTGCGGCTCTACCACACGCTCGGCATCTGGGCGCATCCGGACGACATGGAGCGCGCCGAGGCGATCGCCGAGGGCCTGTGGCGCGACCAGGGCTTCTCGATCAACAACATCAGCTTCCTGCACCGCATCGCCTTCCTGAGTGCGCTGCCCCTCGCCTACGGGCCGGGCATGCAGGAGGCGCTCTACAGCCTCGGGATCTCGTCGACCAAGTCCATCCCCAACGCGGTGCACCTCTCGCCGATGATCGGCGAGTGGCGTGGCTCCCAGAACCCGGTCCTGCTCTTCGCCGGGCGGCGCGGTCAGGTCTGCGGGCTCGATCTCTACGACAACACCGAGGGCAACTACTCGGCCGCGATCGTCGGCACCCCGGGCTCCGGCAAATCGGTGTTCCTGAACGAGATGGCCTCCTCCTACCTGGGCGCCGGCGCCAAGGTCTGGATGCTCGATCTGGGCAAGAGCTTCGAGCGCCTGTGTGACCTGTCGGACGGTCAGATGGTGGATCTGCACTCGGGCTGCGGGGTGAACATCAACCCGTTCAGCTTCGTGGTGGACTTCAACGACGACCTGGACATGCTGCAGGCCACGGTCGCCAAGATGGCCGCGCCCTATGGCGCGCTGGACCCGTTCCAGTACGCCGCGATCAGCACCGCGCTGACCCGCTGCTGGAAGGCCAAGGGTAACCAGATGACGGTGTCCGACCTGCGGGAAGTCTTCTTGCCAGGGCGGCTCAACCCGGACGATCCCCACGACCAACGCCTGACCGATCTGGCCGTGATGCTCGAGCCCTATTGCACCGGCGGCGCCTACGCGGAGTTCTTCGATGGACCGTCGAATGTGGATTTCGCGCGCCAGCTCGTCGTGATCGAGGTCGAGAGCCTCAAGCGATCGGCGGCGCTGCACCGGGTGGTGCTGATGATCCTGCTCTTCCGGATCACCTCCGAGATGTATTTCACCCGCAACA
>JAGRFX010000424.1 GCA_020445805.1 Rhodocyclaceae bacterium | reverse complement strand
GTCAAGGACCGCACCTGCGTGATCATGGACGACATCGTCGACACCGCGGGCACGCTGTGCAAGGCGGCCCAGGCGCTCAAGGACAATGGCGCCAAGCGGGTACTGTCCTACTGTACCCACGCGGTGCTGTCGGGTGCCGCCGTCAGCCGGATCCAGGAATCGGCGCTGGACGAGCTGGTCGTGACCGACACGCTGCCGCTGCGCGACGACGCGCGTGCCTGCAGCCGGATCCGCCAGATCTCGGTCGCTTCGCTGCTGGCGGACACGATGCTGCGCATCAGCAACGAGGAATCGGTCAGCTCCCTCTTCATGGAATAGGTTTTCGCGGCGCTGCCGTGTGCGGCGCTGCTTGTTCGCCCCCGTCTGGTCGCGGTCGGGGTCTTTTCACTCAGGAGTCATCATGGAAATCCAAGTCAAAGCCAGCAAGCGCGAGGAACAGGGATCGGGTGCGAGCCGCCGCCTTCGTCGCGCCGGCAAGCTGCCGGGCATCATCTACGGCGGCGAGCAGGAAGCCCTGCCGGTCACCTTCGACCACAACGACATGTACCACATGCTGCAGAAGGAGGCCTTTCACGCGTCGGTCCTGACGATCGACGTGGACGGCACCAAGCACACCGCGGTGCTGCGTGACAGCCAGTGGCACGCCTATCGTCAGCAAGTCCTGCACGTGGACTTCCAGCGCGTCGATGCGACCCACAAGATCCACCTGAAGGTGCCCCTGCACTTCATCAACGCCGACATCTGCCCGGGCGTGAAGCTCGAAGGCGGCATGGTCTCGCACGTGCTCTCCGAGCTGGATGTCCAGTGCCTGCCCAAGGATCTGCCCGAGTTCATCGAGGTGGACCTGAAGGACCTGACCGGCGGCAAGTCGCTGCACGTCTCCGAGCTGGCGCTGCCGGCGGGGGTCGAGGCCGTCCATCACGGCGAAGGCGATCCGATCGTCGCGACCGTGCTGAAGACCGGTGGTGGCGACGGCGCCGATGAGGCTGAAGGCGAGGGCGCCTCGGCCTGAGGGCGCAGGGGGGCGTGACAGGGAGCCCGCAAGGGAAACGACCACATGACACGTCCTCCGCCCCGATTGATCGTCGGCCTCGGGAATCCCGGGGCCGAGTATGACCAGACCCGGCATAACGCCGGGTTTTGGCTTTGTGAACGGCTGGCGGCCAGCCACAGTGCGCCGTTCGCGACCGAGGCCCGCTTCCACGGGCGTGTCGCCAAGGCGCCCGCCGCGGGGGGCTGGGTGCTGTTGCCCCAGACCTTCATGAATCGGTCCGGCCAGGCGGTCGGCGCGTTGGCCCGCTTCTACCGGGTCGAGCCCGCTGAAATCCTGGTCGTCCATGACGAACTCGACATTCCGCCCGGCGAATTGCGCCTGAAGTTCGGTGGCGGCATGGGGGGCCACAACGGCCTCAAGGACATCACCGCCCATCTTGGCACCCAGGACTACTGGCGCCTTCGCATCGGCATCGGTCACCCGGGTGATCGCAACGAGGTCATCAACTTCGTCCTCAAGCCGCCCCGGCGCGAGGAGCAGTTGCTCATCGACGAAGCCATCGAGCGAGCGCTGGCCGGCTGGCCAGACCTCGTCAAGGGTGACTGGAATCGGGCGGGAACCCGTCTCAATGCCCGCATCGGCGGGAAGCAGAACAGCAAGGATGTTTGAGCTATGAGTCTCCAATGCGGCATCGTCGGCCTGCCCAACGTCGGCAAGTCGACCCTCTTCGAAGCGCTCACCGGCGTGGCGTCGGGCCGGGCGCCCTACGCCTTCAGCACGACCGAGCCGCACGTCTCGGTCACGTCGGTGCCCGACGACCGCCTCGCGACCCTCAACCGCTTCGTCGAGACGAAGAAGATCGTCCCGGCCGAGTTCAAGGTCGTCGACATCCCCGCGCTGGCGGCGGGCGCCTACAAGG
>JAGRFX010000423.1 GCA_020445805.1 Rhodocyclaceae bacterium | reverse complement strand
GTGCTTGACCGTCACCGGGATCTCCACCGCCGCCTGCATGGCGGACAGGCAATCGGCCACCAGCCGCGGCTCGGCCATCAGGCAGGCGCCGAAGGCCCCTGACTGGACCCGCTCGGAGGGGCAGCCCACATTCAGGTTGACCTCGTCGTAGCCCCAGTCGGCCGCCATCCGGGTGCAGCGCGCCAGGTCGGCCGGGTCGCTGCCGCCCAGCTGCAGGGCCAGGGGCTGCTCCGAGGGGTCGAAGCGCAGGAAGCGCTGCCGGTCGCCGTGGATCAGCGCGCCGGTGGTGACCATCTCGGTGGTCAGCCAGGTGTGCCGCGTGATCAGCCGCGCGAAGTAGCGGTAGAAGCGGTCGGTCCAGTCGAGCATCGGCGCCACCGCCAGTCGGCGCGGCGGCAGCGGGCGCACGGTACGCTCGACCGGGGCCACGGGGCTCAGCCCGCGCTGCCGCGCTGGCCGGCCTCGAGTTCGGCGACCCGCCGCTCGAGCTCGGCGAGGCGCTCCTCGGCCCGCGCCAGCAGGGCGCCCTGCACTTCGAACTCCTCGCGGGTCACCAGGTCGAGCCGCGAGAAGCCGCTCGCCAGCAGGGCTTTCACGTTCTTTTCCAGGTCCTTGGCCGGGCTGCTGGCAGCCAGTTCGGCCAGTCGGGATCCAATTTCGTCGAGCAGTCTCGGGCTTGCCATTTCGATCTCCTGAGGCGTCAGGGGCGCGATTCTATCACGCGCCTCCGGGGGGGCTGATGCACGCAAAAGGTGCATGCACTATTTTGGTGCGCCAACTTGGGGCGTTGCGGTGTTGCAGTGCATGAATTGTTTCTTCGTCGACACAAATATTACTAAAGTATTGTTTTAAAGAAGTTTATTGCTCTGGCACGGTTTCTGCCTAAGTGGCCCCACTGCATCTCAACTTCTGAAGGAGAAACAACATGCGCAAATCCCTGCTCTCGCTGACCGTGTTGGCTGCGCTTCCGTTGCTCAGCGCCCCGGCCCTGGCCGAGGATTCGCCGATCAGCGCCAACGTGGCCCTGGTCTCCGATTACCAGTATCGCGGTATTTCGCAGACCAACGAGAACATGGCCCTGCAGGGTGGTTTCGACTATGCCCACGAGAGTGGCTTCTATGTCGGCACCTGGGGTTCCAACGTCTCCTGGCTGTCGGACGGCAACGCCGACGTCAGCAGCAGCCTCGAGATCGACGTCTATGGCGGCTACTCGACCGAATTCGCCGGTGTCGGCGTCGACGTGGGCCTGCTGCAGTACCTGTATCCGGGCAACTACCCGGCCGGCTTCAACAGCGCAGACACCCTCGAAGGCTACGTCGGCGTGTCCTACGGCCCCGTGACGCTGAAAGTCTCCCACTCCTTCACCGACCTCTTCGGCGTCGACGACTCCGACGGCTCCCAGTACTACGACCTGTCGGCCTCCCACGAGATCGCCGGCTTCACGCTGGATGCCCACTTCGGCCGCCAGAAGATCGAGAACTGCGACGGCTGCTCCTACAACGACTGGAAACTCGGCGTCAGCACCAGCGTGATGGGCATGGACGTGGGCCTGGCCTATGTGGACACCGACATCGATTCGTCGGTCGATATCGCCGACCAGCGCGTGATTCTCTCGGTCGGCAAATCCTTCTGAGACGCATGACATCCGGCGGGGCCAGGACCCCGCCGCCTTACGGAGGACAAGATCATGAAATTCCTGATTGCAGTCATCAAGCCTTTCAAGCTGGACGAGGTGCGTGAAGCCCTGTCCGAGATCGGCGTGCAGGGCATCACCGTCACCGAGGTCAAGGGCTTCGGTCGCACCGGCGGCAAGACCGAGTTCTATCGCGGCTCGGCCTACGTCATCGACTTCGTGCCCAAGATCAAGATCGAGATCGTCATCCCGGCCGCGCGCACCGAAGAGGTCATCGCCGCCATTCGC
>JAGRFX010000422.1 GCA_020445805.1 Rhodocyclaceae bacterium | reverse complement strand
AATGACGCGGGAATAGCTCAGTTGGTAGAGCGCAACCTTGCCAAGGTTGAGGTCGCGAGTTCGAGACTCGTTTCCCGCTCCAAATCCCAGGGGGAACCTCCATCGGAGGTTCCCCCTGTTGTTTTTCCCCTCGCAGGCAAGCGCCATGTATCCCGCAGCGGCTGACTTGACCCCCTGCCAGCCCGCCTATGGTGGCGGCAGCATTCTCGACTGGGTGCGCTGGGCGCGGGCCCGCGTGCAGCTCGACCAGGCCGACGATGCGGGCCGCCTGCTGCTGGGCGCCCCGGGGGGCGACAACCGGCGCCTGGTGCTCGCGCTTCTGGACGGCCTGGGAGACCACTATCTGCTCCGCGAGGGCGACGGCTCGTTCATGGGCTCGTGCCGGCAGGGCGCGCTCAGTTCAGTCTTTCCCTCGACGACGGCAGCCGCCGTCACCACGGTGATGACCGGACTCTCGCCGACCGAGCACGGACTCAACGGCTGGGTATCCCGGGGGCACGGCAGCACTGGCCTGTTCGAGCCGCTCCCGATGATCTATCACGACACGCGAAAGCCGCTGCGCCATCCGCTGCGTCGCCGCAGGCTGTTTCCCTACCGCACCGTGTTCGAGGACCTGGGCTGCCCGGCCTTCGTCATCAGCCCCGCCTGGCTGGCCGAATCCGATTTCAGTCTCCGCCACAGCCGTGGTGCGGTCATCGCGGGCTATCGCACGCCCGAGGAGATTCCAGAGCTGGTGGCCTACGCCCTCGAGCGCCTGGGGCCACGGGGGATCGTCTATCTCTATCTGCCTCATTTCGATGCGGTTGCCCATGACGCGGGAATGGGGTCCGAGGCCCTGCGCACCACCTTCCACCGGCTCGATGCATGCCTTGCGCGCATCGACGCGGCCTGCCGGGCAGGGCATGCCCTGCTGACCGCGACGGCAGACCATGGTCTGGTCGACGCGCCCGAGGCAGAGATGATCTGCCTCGGTGCCCACGCGGATCTCATCGAATGCCTCGAGATGCCCCTGTGGGGCGAACGGCGAGCCGCCTTCGTGCGCTGTCGGGAAGGCATGCTGGAAGCCTTCCAGCAGCGGTTCGAAGCCCATTTCCCGGACGCGGCGGACTGGCTGGATGCGGCGGAGATTCTGAGCCGCGGCCTGATGGGGCCCGGAAGGCCGCATCGCGACATCGGGTGGCGACTCGGCGACGGGGTGCTGCTTCCGCGAGGCCGCCGCACGATCGTCGACGCGCCGGATCCCGGTGCCGTCCATCGGCACCTGGCCGTTCATGGCGGGCTGTCAGCCGAAGAGATGCAGGTGCCGCTGCTGCTGGGCGGCATCGCCTGAGGCCTCATCGCGCCGCTCCGCGTCAGTGGAGGTCGTCGTCTCCCGGAACCGGAAGAATGCCGATGCCTTCGTCGAGCAGCGATTCGATCTCGCGCCGCGACGCCTGACCGCGCACCTGCTTGCGCTCGGAGTCGCCGTAGTGGATGCGCCGGGCTTCCTGCGGGAAGGCCGCGCCGACGTCCTCGGCCTGGGCGGCCATGGCCCGCAGGCTGGCTGCGAGCTGGCGCGCGATCACCGCCGGATCGTGTCGCGGCGGCGCTGTGGTGGGCTCCGGCTGGGAGTGGCGGGTGGTCGAGACGTAGGGCGCCGACGGCAGCCGGGTGACCCGGGTGGAGCCGCAGGTCGGACAGGCCACCAGCCCCTGGTCGCACTGTTCAGAGAAGGCCGCCGATGAGGCGAACCATCCCTCGAAACGGTGGCCCTGATCGCACGTGACGTCGAGGACGATCACGATGACTGGCCTGGTGTGCCCGGAGCGGGGATCGAACCCGCACACCTTGCGGCGAGGGATTTTAAGTCCCTTGTGTCTACCAGTTTCACCATCCGGGCATCGGTCGGGGTCAGCGGCCCTGCTCGGGCAGGACGATGTTGACCTCGAGGACCTCGTAGTTGTCCTGCT
>JAGRFX010000421.1 GCA_020445805.1 Rhodocyclaceae bacterium | reverse complement strand
CGATACAGCGGCAGGCCGGCCTCTTCCGCCGCTGCGCGGGCGACCGCCATCGACACCGCCAGGGTGGCATTGGCGCCGAGGCGCGACTTGTTTTCGGTGCCATCGAGGTCGATCAGGGTGCGGTCGATGAAGCTCTGGTCTTCGGCGTCCAGCCCGATCAGCGCTTCGGACACTTCGGTATTGACGTTCTCGACCGCCCGCAGCACGCCTTTGCCCAGATAGCGGGCGGCGTCGCCGTCACGCAGTTCGATCGCCTCGCGTGCGCCGGTGGACGCACCGGACGGCACCGCCGCGCGGCCCATCACGCCGGATTCAAGCAGCACGTCGGCTTCAACGGTGGGGTTGCCGCGCGAGTCGAGCACTTCGCGGGCGATGACGTCAATAATCGCACTCATAAGACTTCCTGTTCAGATTCAGTCAATTAATCGAAAAATGGGAGACATCAGACGCCGGCCGTTTCGAGAAAACCGGCCTGTTTGACCAGACGATCGAGATCGCGCATGGTGGCCAGCAGGGCTTTCATCTTCGGCAGCGGCCATGCATTGGGGCCATCGGACAAGGCGGTCTCGGGAGTCGGGTGGGTTTCCATGAACACGCCCGCCACCCCGGCGGCCAGCGCCGCGCGGGCGAGCACCGGAACGAACTCACGCTGCCCGCCCGACACTGCCCCCTGCCCACCCGGCAGTTGCACCGAGTGAGTGGCATCATAGACCACCGGGCAGCCGCTCTCGCGCATGATGGCCAGCGAGCGCATGTCGGAAACCAGGTTGTTGTAGCCGAAGGACGCGCCGCGCTCGCACACCATGATGGTGTCGGCGCCGCCGTTGGCCTCGCGCGCCTTGTCGACCACGTTCTTCATGTCGCCCGGCGCCAGGAACTGGCCCTTCTTGATGTTGACCGGCTTGCCCGACGCGGCCACCGCGTGGATGAAGTCGGTCTGGCGGCACAGGAAGGCCGGGGTCTGCAGCACGTCGACGACGGCCGCCACCTCGGGCACCTCCTCCTCGGTGTGCACGTCGGTCAGGACCGGCACGCCGATCTGGGCCTTGACGGCCTCGAGCATCTTGAGGCCGGCACCCATGCCATGACCACGAAAGCTCTTGCCCGAGCTGCGGTTGGCCTTGTCGTAGCTGGCCTTGAAGATGTAGGGCACGCCGAGGGCTGCGCAGATCTCCTTCATCTGGCCCGCCACGTCGAGGCACAGGGCCTCGGATTCGGCCACGCAGGGGCCGGCGATCAGGAAGATCGGCTTGTCGATGCCGACCTCGAAATTGGTGAGCTTCATCCGTGTCTCCTCACTTGCCCTTTTTGGCGCGGGTCTTCTGGCTATCCAGGGCTGCCTTGACGTAGGCAATGAACAGCGGGTGGCCGACCCGCGGGTTCGAGGTGAACTCGGGGTGGAACTGACAGCCCACGAACCACGGGTGGTCGGGCAGCTCAATCATCTCGCACAGGTCGGTGCCCGGCGCGCGGCCGGAGACCTGCAGGCCCTTGGCCTCGAGCTGGCCGAGCAGGGTGTTGTTGACCTCGTAGCGGTGGCGATGGCGCTCCATGATCTCGGCCTTGCCGTAGATCTCGCGGGCCTTGGTGCCCTCCACCAGGCGGCAGACCTGGCCGCCCAGCCGCATGGTGCCGCCCAGGTCCGACTCGGAGGTGCGCTTCTCGACCTTGCCTTCTCGGTCCAGCCACTCGGTGATCAGGCCGATCACCGGGTACGGGGTGTTCTGCTCGAACTCGGTGGAGTGGGCGCCTTCCATGCCGGCCACGTGGCGGGCGAACTCGACCACCGCCAGCTGCATGCCGAGGCAGATGCCCAGGTAGGGCACGCCGTGCTCGCGGGCATGGCGGATCGCGGCGATCTTGCCCTCGGTGCCGCGCTTGCCGAAGCCGCCGGGCACCAGGATGGCGTCCATGTCCTTCAGCACGCCGCAGCCATCGGCCTCGATCTCCTCGGCCTCGAGGTAGTGGATCT
>JAGRFX010000420.1 GCA_020445805.1 Rhodocyclaceae bacterium | reverse complement strand
CCGCCCGGGGCCCCGGCTCGACACCTACTCGGTGGTGGTGAGCCAGGTGCCGGTGGACCAGCTGCTGTTTACCCTGGCCCGCGACGCACGCCTGAACGTGGACGTCCACCCGGGCCTCTCCGGCACGGTCACGCTCAACGCCATCGACCAGACCCTGCCCCAGATCCTCCAGCGCATTTCCCGCCAGGTGGACATGCGCTTCGAGCTCGACGGCGAAAGCCTGGTGGTCATGCCCGACACCCCGTTCCTGCGCACCTACAAGGTGGACTACGTGCTGATGAACCGGGACACCTCGGGCACCGTGTCCGTCGCGACCCAGATCGCATCCGCAGGCACCGGCACGGTCGGCACCCAGGAGGGCGCCGGCGCCCAGGGCGCCCAGGCCGGCAACAGCTCGGCGACGCGCATCGAGAACAGCGCCCGAAACCGCTTCTGGGAAACCCTGATCCAGAACGTCAAGGACATCCTGCGGGAGACCGACAAGCTCCTCCCCGCCGATGCCTCGGCCGCCGGCTCCTCACCGGCGCCGACAGCGGTCACCGCGCCCGGGCGGCCGGACTCGCCCCAGCTGAACCTGGCCGTGACCCTGGCCCAGCCCGGCATCCAGGCAGCCGCCCCGGCAACCCGTTTCCGCGAGGCGGCCGCCGTCATCGCCCATCCGGAATCCGGGGTCATGGTGGTGCGGGCGACCGCGCGCCAGCACGAGCGCGTCCAGGAGTTTCTCGATGCCGTCATCACCTCGGCCCGCCGGCAGGTCCTGATCGAGGCGACCATTGCCGAGGTGCAGCTGTCGCGCGGCTTCCAGCAGGGCATAGACTGGTCCAAGCTCGATCTTGGCGGCAGCGGCATCCGCATCGTCCAGAACGCCGCCGGGGCACTGACCGCGCCCGCCTCCAGCCTGTTCGAGATCGCCTATTCGGGCAGCGGAAGCTTCTCCGGCAGCATCAAGCTGCTCGAGAGCTTCGGCAACGTGCGGGTCCTGTCGAGCCCCAAGCTGTCGGTGCTGAACAACCAGACCGCCGTGCTGAAGGTGGTGGACAACATCGTGTATTTCACGATCGAGTCCGACACCAACCAGAACCAGACCACCTCGGTCACGACCTTCACGACCCGGGTCAATTCGGTGCCGATCGGCTTCGTCATGAACGTGACGCCCCAGATCTCCGAGCACGACACGGTGCTGCTCAACCTGCGGCCCAGCCTCTCCAGGGTCATCGGCGAGGCGGCTGACCCCAATCCCGCCCTGAAGGACCGCAACATCGTCAACACCTTCCCGGTCATCCGCACCCGCGAGATCGAGTCGGTCATCCGGGTCGAGAACGGCAACATCGCCGTGATGGGCGGGCTGATGGAAGACGCCCGCGACGACAAGGACGACACGGTACCGCTGCTGTCACGGGTGCCGCTCCTCGGCCAGCTGTTCATGAACCGGGACGACAGCACCACCAAGACCGAGCTGGTGATCTTCCTGCGGCCGACCGTGATCCGCCGGGCGAGCCTCGACGGCGACTACAGCGCCTTCCGCGATCAGTTGCCCAGCGGCGACTTCCTCACCCGGCCCAGGGGCCCGGACCACCCGAACCTGCGCGACGCCTCGCCGCTGGCTGCGCCTTCCGCCACCCCATGAGCCTGCTGATCGACGCGCTGCGCAAGGCCGAGGAACAGAAGCGGCGCGCCGAGCCCGAGCGCCCTCCGGGCATGCGCCCGGCTGCGGACAGCGCGCCGGGCTCGGACGCCCGCGCCGCCCGGAACCTGTTCGAAGTGAAGGCCAACCCGCGGACGCTGAGCTTTCCGGTCCTGGTGGCGCTCCTGACCACCCTCGCGCTGGTCGCGATCGGCATCTACTTCTGGCTGCAGCTCAACCCCCCGGGCCCCCGCCTGGTGGCGATCACGCCGCCGCCGGAGCTGCCCGTGCTCCCCCGGGTTGACGCGGTGCCCGCGCCGCCTGCCGAGTCCGTGGCGTCCCCGCGCCCGCCCGAGG
>JAGRFX010000419.1 GCA_020445805.1 Rhodocyclaceae bacterium | reverse complement strand
GTCTCACCGTCCGCGGCCAGGTCGGCGTGGCGCACCGCGTAGCCGTCCATGGCCGAATTGTCGTGGGCCGGCACGTCGAAGGGCGCGATCACCGGCCTGCACAGCACCCGGCCCAGGGCGTCGCGCAGGGCCACGCACTCCCAGCCGGCCACCGGGCTCAGCGTGCCGAGCAGCTGCTCGCGGGCCTGGTCGACGGTGAGGCGGGGGTCCTGGGGAGTGGGGGCTGGCTGGGTCATGGCGGTCCGGTCCTTGCACGCGATGGCCGCCCGGCAGCGGGCGGCGGTTAGAATCCACCCGCAATGATAAGGCGTCGCGGCCCCGGCCGCGGCAGATCGGGCAGGAGCGCATCATCGATCCCACGAGAATCCGCGGCATGGCAGCAGACGGCGACAGGGCATGAGCGAGACCCTGCTGGACGCCCTGCGCCTGCTCGGCAGCTTCGACGCCAAGTTGATGGGCATCGTGTGGCTGTCGCTGCAGGTGTCGATGACCGCCGTGGTGCTCGGCGCGCTGGTCGGGCTGCCGCTGGGGGCGTGGCTGGCCGTCGCCGAGTTTCCCGGTCGCAATGCCGCCGTCGTCATCCTGAATGGCCTCATGGGCCTGCCCTCGGTAGTGGTCGGCGTGGTGGTCTATCTCGCCCTGTCCCGCTCCGGCCCCTTCGGCAGCCTGGGCCTGCTGTTCTCGCCCGGCGCCATGGTCATCGCCCAGATGATGCTGGTCATCCCGCTGATGGCCGCGTTGACCCGCCAGATCGTCGAGGACGCCTGGCGCGACTATGCGCTGGAATTCCGCGTGATGGGCTTCTCGCGCCTGCAGAGCGTCAGCGCACTCATCCACGACTGCCGGCATTCGCTGCTGGTGACGCTGCTGGCGGGGGTCGGCCGGGCCATGTCGGAGGTCGGCGCGGTCATGATCGTGGGCGGCAACATCGACAACGTCACCCGGGTCATGACCACCGCCATCGCCCTCGAGACCAGCAAGGGCGACCTGCCGCTCGCGATCGCGCTGGGCATCGTGCTGATGGGCGTGGTGCTGGCCCTCAACGCCGGCGCCTTCCAGGTGCGCCGCTGGGCCATGAGGCGCTTCGGATGATGTTCCCGATCCGACTGGCGCAGGTGGCCTTCCGGCCCGACGGGCGCAGCGTGCTGGATGGCATCGACCTGGAGCTGGGCGGCGAGGGCATCAGCATCGTCCTCGGCCCCAACGGGGTCGGCAAGACCGTGCTGCTGAAGATGATCGCCGGCCTGATGGCGGTGCCGGAGGGCCACCTGGCCTGGGGCGACAACGGCCACCCGACCGAGCGGGTGGCGATGGTCTTCCAGCAGCCGATGATCCTGCGCAGCACCGTGCTCGACAACGCCGCGCTGGGACTGCGCCCGCTCGGGCTGCCACGCCGCGAGCGCGAGGCCCGGGCGCGGGAGATGCTCGAACGCGTCGGGCTCGACAGCCGGGCCGGGCACAGCGCACGACTGCTGTCGGGCGGCGAGAAGCAGCGCCTGGCCCTGGCCCGCGCCTGGGCCGTGCGGCCACGCCTGCTGCTGCTCGACGAACCCACCGCCAACCTGGACCCGTCGGCGGTCGAGGCGGTCGAGACCATCGTCCGCGGCATCCGCACCGACGGGACCAAGGTGCTGATGACCACCCACAACCTGGGCCAGGCCACCCGCCTGGCTGACGACATCGTGTTCCTGGCCGATGGCAAGGTCCAGGAACACGCCCCGGCGCGCCGCTTCTTCGCGCGGCCCGAATCCCCGGCGGCGCGGCGCTTCATCCAGGCCGAACTGCCCTGGCGCATCCGCTTCGACGAATGACCCGGCCGCTGTCACGGCCGCACACAGGAGAGACTTCGATGGCAATGGACGTGGTGGATTACGAGATCTTCGGCACCGACATGCAGTACGTGGAGGTGGAGCTGGACCCGGGCGAAGCTGCCGTGGGCGAGGCTGGCGCCATGATGTACATGCAGGCCGGCATCGAGATGGACA
>JAGRFX010000418.1 GCA_020445805.1 Rhodocyclaceae bacterium | reverse complement strand
CAGCACCAGCTCCTGCTGGATCAGCGAGGGGATGAAGCGGTCGTCGGCGTAGTAGGCGTCGAAGACCGAGCGGGTCACGGCGTAGTTCACGTCGTGGCCGATCAGGTCGGTGAGCTCGAAGGGGCCCATCGGGAAGCCGGCGCCGTCGCGCATCACGGCGTCGAGGCTGGCCGGGCTGGCAGCGCCCTCGCCCAGCACCTTGAGGCCCTCGGCATAGAACGGGCGCGCCACCCGGTTGACGATGAAGCCCGGGGTCGAGCGGGTATGGACCGGGTCCTTGCCCCAGGCCGCGGCGGTGGCATAGAGCGTCTCGGCGATCTCGCGGTTGGTGGCGAGGCCGGAGACGATCTCCACCAGCCGCATGCGCGGCGCCGGGTTGAAGAAGTGCAGGCCGGCCAGCCGCTCGGGCGATTTCAGCGCCGCGCCGATGGCGGTGATCGACAGGGACGAGGTGTTGCTGGCCAGGATGGCGTCCGGCGCGATGCGCTCCAGATCGGCGAAGAGCGCCTGCTTGACGTCCAGCCGCTCGACGATGGCCTCGACGATCAGGGCCGCCCCCGCCAGGTCGTCGAGCGACCCGGCCGGACGAACCCGGGCCCGGATGGCATCGCGCTCGGCGGCGTCGAGCTTGCCCTTCGAAACCAGGAAATCGAGGTCGCCGGTGATGCCGGCGATGCCGCGCCCGATGGCGTCGGCGTTCATGTCGAAGAGCCGCACCGGGTGGCCGGCGCGGGCCGCCACGTGGGCGATGCCGCTGCCCATGGCGCCGGCGCCGATCACGGCAATGGTCTGGGAAGTCGCGAGTGGTGTCATCGGTTCAGGTCGTCCGTCTCAGTGGCCGGTAAATCGGGGGGCGCGCTTCTCGCCGAAGGCGGCCACCCCTTCCCGGTAGTCCTCGGAGCGGCCCAGCTCGCGCATGAAGTCGCGCTCCAGGTCGAGCTGGGTCTCCAGGTCGTTGTTGATGCTGGCCCACAGGGCCTGCTTGGTGCGGGCATAGCCGCGGGTCGGGCCGCCGGCGAGGCGGACGGCCAGCTCGCGCACGGTCGGCATCAGGGCCTCGTCCTCCACGCACTGCCAGATCAGCCCCCACTCGGCCGCCTGGGGCGCCGGCAGCCGGTCACCGAGCAGGGCCAGGCCCATGGCCCGGGCCGAGCCCACCAGCCGCGGCAGGATCCAGCTGCCCCCCGTGTCGGGCACCAGGCCGAGCTTGGAAAAGGCCTGGATGAAGCTGGCCGAGCGGGCGGCGATGACCAGGTCGCAGGCCAGGGCGAGGCTCGCGCCAGCCCCGGCCGCAACACCGTTTACCGCGGCGATCACGGGCATCTCGAGGCCCCGCAGGGCCAGCACCAGGGGCTTATAGTTCTCGTCGATGGAGGCGCCCAGGTCGGGCGGCGAGCCGTCGGCGGCGGGCTTGCGGTCGCCCAGGTCCTGTCCGGCGCAGAAGGCGCGCCCGGCGCCGGTCAGGACCAGCGCCCGCACCGAGCCGTCGTCGCGCCCGCGCCGCACCACCTCGAGGGCCTGGCGCAGCTCGGCGTGCATCTGCCGGGTGAAGGCGTTGAGGCGCTCGGGGCGGTTGAGGGTGAGCGTCGCGACGCCCTCCCCCACCTCGAGCCGGACCGTGCCGGTGTCAGCGCTCACGACCGATCACTCCGGCTGGTAGAGCATGAAGCCGGACTTGGGCGTGCCGCACTCCGGGCAGACCCAGTCGTCCGGGATGTCTGCCCACGGGGTGCCGGGGGGGATGCCCTCGTCGGGCAGGCCTTCGGCTTCGTTGTAGGGGAAGTAGCAGGCGCCGCATTGATAGGTGGCCATGGTGTCCTCGGGTGTCGTCTCTGTCGTGGTTGGGGTCCGCCCTCTCACGGGGCGGGTTGGATGATCAGCTTGCCGCTGGCGCGGCGTTGGGCCAGGGCCTCGAGGGCCTCGCCGGCCCTTTCCAGCGGGTAGCGCGCGGAGATCGGCGGTGTCAGGCTGCCGTCGGCCCAGGCA
>JAGRFX010000040.1 GCA_020445805.1 Rhodocyclaceae bacterium | reverse complement strand
CCCCCCGCGTGCTGATCGACAAGGTCCTGACCCAGTGCGGCCTCGATCCGGCCGGGCTGACCATCGTGTTGACCCCCACTTCCAGCCTGGCGGGTACCACCCAGGTCGTGGCGCGGGTCCTCGAGGTGGCGCTGCACAAGGCCCACGAGCTGGGCTTTCCCCTGGCGGCGATCGTTGACGGCAGCGCCTGCGCGCCGCTGCCGGCGCCCAGCCCGGACGGGGTCGAGGCGATGGGGCGGACCAACGACGCGATCCTCTACGGTGGCCAGGTGCGCCTGACGGTGCGGTGCGACGACGCCGAGGCCGAGCGGCTCGCCCGCGAGCTGCCGTCGTCCAGTTCGAAGGACTATGGCCGCAGCTTTGCCGATACCTTCCGCGAGGTGGAGTTTGACTTCTACAAGATCGACCCGGGCCTGTTCGCGCCCAGCGAGGTCTGGGTCAGCAACGTCGCCAGCGGTCGCAGCTGGCGGGCCGGCGGACTCGACATGGGCCTGCTGCGCAGCCTGTGGCTGGGCGCGCCGGCATGAGCGGCGAGTCGGCTAGGCCGCGCGTCGCGATCCTGACCGACGAGACCGGCTGGCATACCCGCAAGCTGCGCGAAGCCCTGGCCAGGCGCGGCTTCGAGGGTCGCTGCGCCGATCTGGCCGACTGCCGCTTCGACAGCGGGGCGCCAAATGGCCTGGTCATTCCCGGCTTCTCGCGCCGCCTGCCGGTGGCCGTGATCGTGCGAGGGATCGCCGGCGGCACCCTCGAGCAGATCACCAAGCGGCTGGGCATCCTGCACGCCCTGCGCGAAATGGGCGTTCCGGTCTACAACGACGCGCGGGCCATCGAGCGCAGCGTCGACAAGGCGATGACCAGCTTCCTGCTGGCCCGCGCTGGCGTGGCGACCCCCCAGGCCTGGGCCGTCGAATCCGAGGTCGAGGCCCGGCGGATCCTGATGCGGGAGGCCTCGGCCGGGCGCAGCCTGGTCCTGAAGCCAATGTTCGGCTCCCAGGGCAAGGGCATCGTTCGCGTGGGCCTGGTCGATGGCGAGGTCGTGCCCTTGCCGGACCTGAAGGCTTACGGCCAACTCGCCTACCTGCAGCGTTTCGTCCCCCAGCCGCAGCAGGGCGGATTCGACTGGCGGGTGCTGGTGGTCGGCGGGCGCGCCGTGGCGGCGATGCAGCGGGTGAGCGACCACTGGATTCGCAATATCGCGCGGGGCGCGCGCAGCGTCGCGGCCCCGCTGACGCCCGGCCTTGCCGCGCTGGCCGAGGCGGCATCGGATGCGCTGGGCATGGACTATGCCGGTGTCGACCTGCTGCCGGACGCCGCCGCACCGGGTGGGGCGGTGGTCATGGAGGTCAATGGTGTTGCCGCGTGGCGCGGCCTGCAGCGGGTCACCCCGGTGGATATCGCGGCCGCCATCGTCGATGACCTCCTCACGCGGCGACTTGGTCTGCCACGCCAGGGCGGGACGCCGATCGCGGGGTCGGCCCTGCCGTGAGCGAGCGGCGCGAGCGCCTCCTGGACGCGTGGCTGTGGGCCTGCGGCCTCGACGTGGCGGTCCGCAAGGCCGGTAACGTGAGCGCTCAGTCCGCCGGTCACGGCATGGCGGCCAGCGCATTTCTCGACAGTGCGCGTGCTGCTGCGCCGGCGATTGCGGGCAGGAACGCAGTGGGAGAGAGCATTGAGGCAGCCGTGCGCGCCACGCGGGACGCCGCCGGCTGCAACACCAACCTGGGCATCGTCCTGCTGTGCGTCCCCCTCGCCCGCGCCTGGCAGGCCAGTGGGGCCGATTCGCCGGACCGGCTCCTGGCTACCCTGGCGCCGGGCCTGGCGGCGCTTGATCTCGCCGATGCCGAGGCGGCCTACCGGGCGATTGCGGTGGCCTCGCCCGGCGGCCTCGGGCAGGCTCCCGCCGAGGACGTCGCCGACGCCCCGAGCGTCGATCTGCGAGCGGCCATGACCCTCGCGGCCGGGCGCGACAGCGTTGCCCGGCAGTATCGCGACGGCTTTGCCGACATCCTCGGCTTCGGCATCGGTGAGTTCCTCGCTGCCGGCGCCTGCGAGGCAACCCTCGGTGATGCCGTACAGCGCCTGCACACGGCCTTTCTGGCCCGATGGCCCGATTCACACATTGTGCGAAAACTCGGTGGCGGGGTTGCGCAGACTGTCACCGCGGAGGCGGCAGGCTGGCTGGCACGCTTTCGCGATGATCCGGCTGTCGGGCGGGGCCGCGACTACGGCGACTGGGACAACTCCCTGAAGCAGCGGGGAATAAATCCCGGAACGAGTGCCGACATGACAGTGGCGACCCTCTTCGCCGCGGCGCTGATGTGGCCGCGATGCGTCGCCCTGGGGGTTGACCAGAGCTGGCACGGTTTCTGTATATCCAGCCCCCGCACCGGAAGTCATCCGGCTTCCACGCGTCCGGACCCGTTGGGGGCAAAATCCGGCTAATCTCAAAAACGGAGACAGAAGAATGGCAAAGATCGATCGCATGTTGGTAGGCGAATCCCTGGTTGGCGACGGCAATGAAGTGGCTCACATCGACCTGATCCTGGGCCCGCGGGGCAGCGCCGCTGAAACCGCCTTCGCCAATGCGCTGACCAACAACAAGGACGGCTTCACGTCCCTGCTCGCGGTCGTCGCACCGAACCTGCTGTGCAAGCCGGCCACCGTGATGTTCAACAAGGTCACCATCAAGGGTGCCAAGCAGGCCGTGCAGATGTTCGGACCGGCGCAGCGCGCTGTTGCAATGGCTGTGGCCGACAGCGTCGAGGACGGCACGATCCCGGCTGACGAAGCGGACAACATCTTCGTCAGCGTCGGCGTGTTCATCCACTGGCTGGCCGAAGACGACGCCAAGATCCAGGAATACAACTACAAGGCCACCCGCGAGGCCATCCAGCGCGCCGTCGCTGGCAGCCCGACGGCCGCCGAAGTGGTTGCGAAGAAGGGCAGCAGCCCGCACCCCTTCGCTGCCAACTGATCCCGGGCGGGGCCTGGCCCCGCAGGATCAAGAAAAAAGCCGGCATCGCCGGCTTTTTTTTATTGCGCTGCGCGATCCCGCCACGGGGGCGGGATGCGCGGTTCAACGGGAACCGCCCGGCACCATGCCGGTCCCGATCAGGCTCAGCACCTCGGCCGCCTGGGTCGATCCACGCGCGCCGGAAGGACCGCCCAGGGTGCGCCGGCGCTCGATGATCACGCCGACGCCATCCACGTCCTCGAACTTGGCCGGCTTGGTCACGCCGACCCGCACCCAGTGGGCGCCGAAGTCATCGAGCAGCAGCGAGGCCACGGCCTCGGCGAAGGCCTCCAGCAACTGGAAACGGTGGGTGTTGAGCAGCGAGCGCAGGGCCAGCCGGACCTCGCCGTAGTCCACGGTGTCGCCGATCCGGTCGGTGTCGCAGGCCCGCGGGCGCGGGATGCCGATTGCCAGGTCGATCCGGACCGGCTGGGTGGCGTGCAGTTCGTCCTGGTGGATCCCGATGATGGTCTCGCCCTGGAAGCCATCGATGAACACGATGTCCAGCGGTTCGGCCGCAGGCGTGGAGTCGGGCGTCGGGGTCGGGGGCTTGGGCATGGCAAATGAAGGCATGGGCGATTCCGTGGGTCTCCGGCCCCGGGATCGATGATCGCCTTCGGGCCAAGGGTTCGGTAATACCGTCGCACGCAGGCGGGCGGCAAGATTCCGCCGAAGGGTCTTCGGGCCTCAAGCTTAAGCGAAAAGCAGGCCACCCGGGGAGCCCGGAATCCCGCGCCACTAAAGGCTTTCGGATGGTGCGATGCGGCATCGGATTCGCTGCCGGGGGGCTGGCGCTGACCCCGGTCCCGAGGGCTATAATCCCTGCGCTGATCAGAATATAACTAGGCACTGGACCTGGAAATCGGCAAGGGCGGAGCGAGAAATTCATGGGCGTGACCTGGACGCTCATGGCGCGCTTCGTTCATGTCGCCGGGTCGGCAACCTGGGGGAGACGAAGTGAGCGCACGTACTGCATGCGAGGTGAGCGGCCACGCCCACCGGATCTACGAAGTCGTGGATCGCGGGTCCCGGGGCGAAACCAGTGATCTGGTGGCCAGTTCCTGGGTCCGCTGTCTCAAGGATTACCGACTCGATCCCAGCCGGCCGTCCCGTCCCCAGATCCTCGACGAGGTCCGCCTGGCGGACTGCTGCAAGCGATCCGCCGACATCATCGACTGCGCCAAGCTGGAGATGACCACCCTCTACCAGCAGCTGGGCGATCCGGAACTCGCCGTGGTGCTGGTCGATACCGACGGCGTGATCCTCCACATGGTGGCAGCGCCCGGGTTCAGCCGCGAAGTGGGGCAGATGGGTTTCCGCATCGGGGCCGTGTGGAGCGAATCCGAGGTCGGCACCAATGGCATGGGCACCTGCCTGGTGGCCGGTGAGCCGGTGGCGGTGCGGCAGCACGAACATTTCTTCGCCGAATTCACCAACCTGACCTGCTCGGCGGTGCCGATCTTCGATCCGGACGGCAAGCTGATTGCCGCGCTCGACGTGACCAGCCGTTCCCAGCTGATGCAGCAGCACTCGCTGGTGCTGCTGGGGATGACCGCCCAGACCATCGAGAACCGGCTCCTCGACCGGCGTCACCGGGACGCCTACCCGGTGCATTTCCACAGCCGCCCCGAATTTGTTTACACCCTGCACGAGGGGGTGCTGGCCGTGGATGCCGACGGGCGAATCCTCTCCGCCAACCGCAGCGCCATGTTCCAGCTGGGGGTCAGGTCACTGGGCGACATCCGCGGGAAGATGCTCGACGAGGTCTTCCAGACCACCCTGGAGGAGATCGTCCGGCGCAGTGCCAAGAGCTCCTTCCACCCGGTGCCGACCTTCCGCACCCAGTCGGCCAACCGCTTCTTCATGGTCGCCCAGGAGCCTGCCAGCCGCGCCACGCCGGGCAGCGCCGGCAACAAGGTGTCGGTGGTGCGCGGCGTGCGCAGCGTCACCGAGCGCCCGTCCGGCCAGTTCGGCGACCCCCGCCTGTCGTCGCAGCTGGGTCTGGCCGCCAAGGTCATCGCCCGCCGCATTCCGGTGCTCCTGCATGGCGAGACCGGGGCCGGCAAGGAGATCTTCGCGCGGGCCCTGCACGACGGCAGCCCCTGCAACGCTGGCGCCTTCGTGGCGGTCAACTGCGCCTCGCTGCCCGAGGGCCTGATCGAGAGCGAACTGTTCGGCTATCGCGCCGGTGCCTTCACGGGCGCCCAGCGCACGGGCCGGCGGGGCAAGATCGCCCAGGCCGACCGCGGCACGCTGTTCCTGGACGAGATCGGCGACATGCCGCTGTCGCTGCAGGCCCGCCTGCTGCGGGTGCTGGACGAGCGCCAGATCACGCCGCTGGGCTCCGAGGAATGCATTCCGGTCGATTTCCAGCTGATCAGCGCCAGCCACCGCAACCTGCCCGAGCGGGTCGCCGAGGGCCTGTTCCGCGAAGACCTCTATTTCCGCCTGTCAGGGCTGGAGGTCGAGCTGCCGCCGCTGCGCGAGCGCAGCGACAAGCGCTCGCTGATCCAGACCGTGCTCGAGGAGGAGGCGGGGCGTCCCATGCGGGTCGCCTCCGAAGCCGATGCGCTCCTGATGAGCCACCCCTGGCCGGGCAATCTGCGCCAGCTGCGGCACGTGTTGCGTACCGCTTCGGTGCTGTGCGATGGTGACCTGCTGGCCCTGGAGCACCTGCCGCCCTCGCTGCGCGTCGGCCTCAAGGACCGTCCCGAGCCCGTCCTCGACTTTTCGTCGACCGACGACGAAACGCCTGAAGAGGCCATCCAACTCAATCCGATTCAGGCCAACGAGCGGAAGGTGCTGCTGCGGCTGCTGGAAGAACACCGCTGGAACGTAAGCAATGTCGCAAAGACCCTCGACGTCAGCCGCAACACCCTCTATCGGAAGCTCCACATCCCCCTCTCCCACACGGGATGACGCCTGGCCCGAGGCCGCCCGCCCCACCGGCGGGACGGCCGGTGATCCGGCGCGCCGCAGCCGCTTTGCCTGGGCTGTCACCGGCTCCGGGCACTTCCTCGAAGAATCGCTCGAACTGGCCTTCCGCCTGCCGAACGTGGATCTCTTCCTGTCGGCCGCGGCCGAGGAGGTGCTGCCGATCTACGACTACCGGCTCGAGGCCCTGAAGGAGCGCTGCCGCGTCTTCCGCGACAAGACGGCCAGCTCGGTGCCGGTCGGTGCGCTGTATGACGACGTCTATCACACCGTGGTGGTGGCGCCGGCCACCAGCAACACCGTCGCCAAGTGTGCCTTCGGCCTCTCCGACACGCTGCCCACCAACATCTTTGCCCAGGCCGGCAAGCTGGCCATACCCGGCATCGTATTTGCGTGCGACACCGCACCGGTGGTCATCACCAAGGCCCCGAAGGAGTGGGTCGAGCTGCGCCCACGCAATATCGAACTGGAGAACGTGGAGCGCCTGCGCCGGATCGACCACTGCATCGTGGTCGAGACGCCGGAGCAACTCGAGCGCACGCTGGATGCCCGCCTGGCCGAGCTTTCGCTGAAATGGAACACATTGTCTTCCTGACCGGACGGCTGGCGCAGCGCAATCTGGAACAGGTGCTGGCAGGGATCGATCCTCCGCTGTTCACCTGGGAGGTGCGCGAGATCGGCCTGCAGGTGGCCGGCCTGATGACGGCCGACATGATCCGTCGCCGCGTCGAGGCACCGATCGCGGCCGACCGGGTCATGGTGCCGGGCCGCTGTCGGGGCGATCTGGCGGCCCTGTCGGAACACTATGGCCTGCCGTTCGAGCGGGGGCCGGACGAGCTCAAGGACATCCCGAGGCACTTCAACCAGGCGGCCCGCGGCATCGATCTGTCGCGCTACGAGACGCGGATCTTCGCCGAGATCGTCGATGCCTCGGCGCTGAGCGTGGACGAGATCGTCGCGCGCGGGGCCCGGTTGCGCAGCGCGGGTGCCGACGTGATCGACCTGGGCTGCATGCCGGCGACGCCCTTCGGCCACCTGGAGGAATCCGTGGCGGCCCTGAAGGCCGAGGGCCACCGGGTCAGCGTCGACTCCCTCGAACCCGACGAATTGCTGAGGGGCGGTCGCGCCGGCGCCGACTTCCTGCTGAGCCTCACGCCCGATACCCTGTGGATCGCCGACGAGGTGCCCTCCACGCCGGTGCTGATTCCCCGCGAGCCCTCGGACGAAGCCTCCCTGCACCAGTCGGTCGAGCGCTTCCTGGCGACCGGCCGCGCCTTCCTCGCCGACAGCATCCTGGATCCGATCCCCTTCGGGCTGCTGGGCTCCCTGTGCCGCTACCAGCGGCTGCGGGAGCGCTTCGCCGGGATCGACATCATGATGGGCATCGGCAACGTGACGGAGCTCACCGAGGCCGACACCAGCGGCATCAACGCCGTGCTTTTCGGCATTGCGGCCGAGCTGGGCGTGGCCGCCGTGCTGACCACCCAGGTCAGCCCCCATGCCCGTCGCGCCGTGCGCGAGGCTGACGTGGCCCGCCGCGTCATGTTCGCCGCGCGTGAGCACCAATCGCTGCCGAAGGGCTTCTCCGACGAGCTGATGACGGTCCATGGGCGGCGTCCCTTCCCCGACCGGCCCGAGGAGATCGCCCAGGCCGCGGCGGCGGTCAAGGACCCCAATTTCCGGGTGCAGGTCTCCGAGGCCGGCATCCATGTCTACAACCGGGACGGTCTCCGCACCCATGTGGACCCCTTCGAGCTCTATCCCGACCTGGGTCTGGCAGAGGACGGAGGCCACGCCTTCTACATGGGGGTCGAGCTGGCCCGCGCCGAGATCGCCTTCCAGCTCGGCAAGCGCTACGTCCAGGACCGACCCCTCGAGTGGGGCTGCGCCGTGGACCGGCCCGACGAAGACCTGATGAAGCACCGGGCGCCGGGCGCCACCCTGCGCGACCGCCGCGCTGCCAGAACCAATAAGGACACGCCACCGAATGCCCAGGATTCTTGAGACCATCGTCACCACCGTGTCGCCCGAGGGGCGGCCGCATATCGCACCGATGGGCATGCAGGAGATCGACGGGCTCGTCGTGCTGATGCCCTTCCGGCCTTCGCAGACCCTGGACAACATCCTGGCCAGCCGGCGGGCGGTGCTCAACCTGACCGGCGACGTGCGCATCTTCGCCGGCTGCGTGACCGGCCGGCGGGACTGGCCCACTGTCCCGGTGGACGGGGGAGAGGTCCGCCTGGCGGACTGCCTGACCCATGTGCCGCTCGAGCTCTTCGATTGCCGCGACGACGACCAGCGCCCGGTGCTGCGCCTGCGCCCCGGCGCGGCTGTGATCCACGGCCCTTTCCGTGGGTTCAACCGCGCGCAGGCGGCGGTGATCGAGGGGGCCGTGCTGGTGAGCCGCCTGTCGATGCTTCCGGCCGAGAAGGTGGACAAGGAGCTCGAGTACCTGCAGATCGCCATCGACAAGACCGCCGGGGACGACGAACACGAGGCCTGGCAGTGGCTGCTGCAGGCGGTGGCCGACCATCGCTCGGGTGCGACCCGTCGGCGGAGCGCCTGATGCGGATCCTGGTCAGTGTCCGCAATTCCGACGAGGCGGCCATTGCCGCTTCGGCCGGGGTGGATTTCATCGATCTCAAGGAACCTGCGGCCGGGGCCCTGGGCGGACTACCGGGCGAACAGATCCGGGCCATCGTGGCTTCCCTGGCGGAGCGGGGCGCGGGCATCCGGATCAGCGCCACGATTGGTGACCTGCCGGTCGAGGCTGAGGCTGAGATTGTGGCGCGGGTGCGCGTGGTGGCCGCCTGCGGGGTCAATCTGGTCAAGGTCGGCCTGCCGGGGCAGGGCGGGCGGGCGGCCCTGCGGGTCGCCGAGCGGCTGGCCGGCCTCGGGGTGCCCCTGGTGCCGGTGCTGATCGCCGACCGGGGCCTGGCGCCGGACTTCGTGGCCGCCATCGCGGGCCTTCCGTTCGCGGCCGTCATGCTCGATACCCAGGTCAAGACGGGGGGCTCGCTCCTGGACCTGCTGCCGGAGCCGGTGCTGCAGGGCTTCCTGGCCTCGGCGCGGGGCGCCGGCCGGAGCGCCGGGCTGGCCGGTGCGCTGCGCCAGGCAGACCTGCCCGCCCTGCGCCGCCTGGATCCGGATTTTGCGGGTTTTCGAAGCGCGGTGTGCGACGGGCCCCGCGCCTCGGCCCTCAGCGCCGACTGCCTGGAGCGCCTGCTGGTGGAGCTGCGTCCGCTCGAGGTGGGCTGACGGGCCCTGCCTCAGGGCAGTGCGCAGGGCACCCGCGCATCCAGCAGCAGCGCGCGCATGGCATCGATGGCGGTGCGCTCGAGCAGGCTCACCACGTTGCCGGAGCGTTCGGCCATTTCCGGGAAGGCCCGGTCCACGATGTTGGCGTCCGCCAGCGCTTGCCAGCTGTCGAAGGGGGGGATCGGGCAGGACTTCACCAGGATCACCCGCTCGGCGTTGAGGCGCTCGGCCAGCCACAGGGCCAGGCTGTCGGAGGTGACACTCCAGTTGGTCAGTTCGTCACGGTTCTGGCGCAACAGGTTGAGCGGCATCCACACCGGCACCCGGCCCCGGTGCATGGTGGCGATCATGTCCTGCTCGTTGGCGCAGAGCTCGAGTTCCTCGTACAGGCCATTGAGCATGAAGGCGAACTGACCCATGCCCAGCACCGCCATGTTGTGGGCGGCGAGGTCGTCAAAATGCCAGTGGGCCTGGGCGCGGCGGGCGGCTTCCGCGAAGTTGCCACCGCCCGGGACGATGATGACGCGGCCGCCGCCCAGGTCGGACAGGAGCTCCAGCCAGTCCACCAGCATGGGGTCCTCGCACAGACTGCCGCCCAGCTTCACTACCCACATGGTCGCACTCCCGCCGCGTACAGGCTGGCGATGGCCGCGCTCGGTGCACAGGTGCTGACCCAGGCTTCGAGGCCGGCGGGCGCGAGCACGTGGCGATGGAAGGGGATGAACGGGCGTCCCAGCTGCATGGCCAGGTCACCAGCAAGAAACGAACCGCATCCGGCGCCGATGATCGGCGCGTCCGCTGGCAGGGCCGCGGCAGCACAGATCCGCTGCACATTGTCGGCGATCCGCGTGCTCATCCGCGCCGCCCATTCAGCGGCCAGGGCCCGCCACGCGGAGGCGTCCGCGTCGTGTCCGTCGTGCCCGATCATGCGCGCCAGGCGCCGGCAGGTGCCCGGCTCGTCCTTGTGGCCGCCGTCGGCCGGCGGGTACTGGTCGTGGTCCGGATCGAGGCGCGCCAGCAGCCGGAAGACATCCCCGGTGGTGGCAAACCATTCGTTCATGACATTGAACTCGCGGCCCTGCCAGCGGATGCGCTCGGCGAGCGCACACAGCGGCGTGCGCACCACCCCGAGGTAGACCAGCTCGCCGCTCGCCAGGCGGTCCGCGTCGCTGCGTCCGCTGGGGCAGGGGCGCCCGTGGCGGATCGGAATGAGGTCCGTGGTCGTGCTGCCGATGTCGATCAGCAGGCCGTCTGCGGCCGTCGCGGCCGCGCAGTGGGCGGTCGCGAGCCAGTTCGCCGATGCCACGTCGCGCCAGGCCCGCACCGCCGCATCCGCCGTGAGCCACCCGGCCTCACCGGCATAGAAGAGCGGCGTGGGCGCCAGGGCGTGGGCGAGGTGCGCGACCAGGGCCCCGACCCCGGCCTCGCGATCCTCGAACAGATCGGTCATTTCGGCCGTCATCGTCACCACGTGATGGGTCGGCTCGATCGACGTCCAGCGCCGCCCGGCGGCCTCGATGGCACTGTCCAGGTGCATCATCCCCTGCCAGATCGGTGCAGGCCACTGGGCGGTATCGGCGATGCGGCCGTCCCGGACCACGCTGGCCTTGACGTGGGCGCCGCCGATGTCCCAGCCGACGACGATGGGATCAGGCGAGGACAAGGTCGGTCTCCGTCCGGGTTGCGGCAGCCGCCAGGATCTCGGCGGCAAGGGGGCGTCCGAGTCGCTCCGAGAGGCCGATGTAGGCGCAGGTCAGGCGCGGATTCACTTCGATGACGGTGGCCACGCCGTCCGGGCCCATGACCAGGTCCACGCCCAAGTACCCGGCCAGGCCCGGGATGGCCAGGGCCAGCTGCGCCGCGAGCCAGTCCAGGGCCGGGCCGCCCGGACCCGGGCGCTCGAAGACCACGCCCGTGTAGCCCAGCATGCCGTCGGCCGCGACCGAGACGTCCTGCCGATTGACGGCCAGCAACTCGGCGCGATCCCCCGTGACCAGCAGCGAAAGGCTCATGGGCGTGCCCTCGACCCAGCGTTCGATCGTGGTCGGGCCCTGCGCCGTGCCCCGCGTGGCGGCATCGGCCCGGGCGGCCGCCAGTGTCGGGTGGCGGCGGGAAGCGACGGTGCCGGCCCCGTCGTCCGGCTTTACGACCCAGGGGCCTGAATTGTCCGGCGCACCGTCCGCCTCGTCGGGGACCCTCAGGCCGGCCGCCCTGAGGCAACGACGCGTCGCCGACTTGCTGGTGGTCAGCTGAATCGCCGACCGGCTGCAGCCGATCCACGTGGTGTTGTCCGCAGCCGCGTGGAGCGCGGCCAGGATGCCGTCGGTCTCCGGGGCCACGATCCACACCGCCCCGTGGTGCATGTGCTCCCGGCGCAGGAAGGCCTCGGGGGTCTCGCCCGTGATCAGGGGGCGCAGCCGCACGCCGCTGCCTTCGAGGCTGACGTCACCGGCCGCGACCGCGCAGGCGACCTCCAGCCCGTCGATGCCGAGGAGGTCCCGGAGCAGGGCGTCGCGCATGGCGCGGCCCTGGGCGAGCAGCGCGGCATGCTCGGGTCCGCCTGCGTCCGCCTCCGCGAGGCCACCGGCACTGATAAATTCAAGGACCAGGATTCGTCGGAAGGGCGGCATGAAACTGATTCCAGTGATTGATGTGCGGGACGGCTGCGTGGTGCGGGCGGTGCGGGGTGATCGCGCGCGCTATCGGCCGATTGTCTCGTCCCTGTGCGCGGGACACCAACCGGTGGAGGTGGCCCGGGCCCTGCTGTCCTGCACCGGCTCGGATCTGCTCTATCTGGCAGACCTGGACGCATTGACGGGCGGCGCCCCGCAATCGGCGGTCGTCGAGAGGCTGCTCACCGAACTGCCGGGGGTGGAACTGTGGCTCGATGCGGGCTACCGGCAAGCGGAGGACTGGCGCCTGATACAGGCCGCCCTCGGCGCCTCGGCCGACCGGGTCCGGCCGGTCTTCGCCAGCGAAGCCCTGGCCAGCGCGGCGCGGGCGGCCGAGGCGCTGCAGGGGGCCGCAGGCAGCATCCTGTCCCTCGATACGCGTGGCGGGCAGGCGCTGGACCCTGCGGGCTGCTGGGAGGCGCCCGAACTCTGGCCGGACGACCTCATCGTGATGACCCTGGACCGGGTGGGCAGTGGCGAGGGGCCCGATCTCGACACCCTCGCGCAGGTGCGCGCCCGGCGCCCCGGGCTGCGGGTCATCGGTGCGGGCGGGATCCGCAGCGATGCGGACATGGACCGCGCCGCCGCGTCGGGTGCGTGGGCGTGGCTGGTGGCCTCGGCGCTGCACGACCGTGGCATTTCGGCTGTTGGGCATGGGTCGTCGCTGTTCTAGTTCTTGTCGTTCCGGTCGGTGACTCACATTCCATGCCAGCCGGACACGCGGGGCTTATTCCCGGGGAGGGCCGCCTTTCACGGCGCGATCGTGACCGGGGGCGCGCGGTGGAGGCGGGGCGTGGCGCGCCGTGTCGTGCGCGAGGAGCAAAGTGTCACGTCGCAGTGTGTAACCGAATTCACGGTCGCCGTCACACGGTAGCGTTGTCTCGCATCGGGCCCGGGCACAGGTAACGCCCGGCAATCTCGGGAAAATCTCCCGGCACGCCTGAAGGAGGTCGCTGCGCCCATCCCGCGGCGGCACCGCCTCGCCGTCTGTTACAGCCCGGTGGCACATGACTTGCAGAGGTGTCGTATGGGCAGAAACGCTTCATTTCCGCCCACGGAAGCACGCCTGGTTCCGGTGTCACCGGGGCAGGCGGGCGACAAACAGGTTCCGGGCTTTCGACAGGCGTCGGCATCCTGGGGGGTTAAAAGAAAAGGAGACATGAATGATCGCAGGGCTTAAGCACAAGGTGGCGGCCGCACTGGCCTGCATGACTGCAGCGGGTGTAGCCGTGGCGGATGCGGATCTGGACCGGGCCATGAAGAACCCGGGCAACTGGGCAGCTCAGGCTGGTGACGAATACAACCAGCGCTACAGCACGCTCGACCAGATCAATGCCGGCAACGTCGGCAATCTGCAGGTGGCCTGGACCTTCTCGACCGGTGTTCTGCGTGGTCACGAAGGTTCGCCGCTGGTCATCGGCGACATGATGTACATCCATTCGCCGTTCCCTAACAACGTCTTCGCCGTCGACCTGAACACCCAGCAGATCGTCTGGAAGCACACGCCCAAGCAGGACTCGGCCGTGATCGCCCAGATGTGCTGCGACACGGTCAACCGTGGCCTGGCCTACGGGGATGGCAAGGTCTTCCTGCAGCGCGCCGACTCCGTGCTCGAGGCGCTCGACGCCAAGACCGGCAAGGTCGTCTGGTCGGCGGTCAACGGTGATCCGAAGCTGGGCGCCGTGAACACCAACGCACCGCACGTCTTCGGCGACAAGGTCATCACCGGTATCTCCGGTGGCGAGTGGGGCGTCCGTGGCTACATCTCCGCCTACAACATCAAAGACGGCAAGATGGCCTGGCGTGGCTACTCCAACGGTCCTGACGCGGACATGCTGATCGACCCGGCAAAGACCATGACCTGGGCGGACGGCAAGCTGCAGGCCGTCGGCAAGGACTCCTCCCTGAAGACCTGGAAGGAAGACCAGTGGAAGATCGGTGGCGGCACCACCTGGGGCTGGTACTCGTACGACCGTGCCGAGAACCTGCTCTATTACGGGACCGGCAACCCCTCCACCTGGAACCCGACCCAGCGTCCGGGCGACAACAAGGTCGATGTCCATCTGGGCGCGTGACCTGAACACCGGCGCGGTAAAGTGGGTCTACCAGATGACGCCGCACGACGAGTGGGACTTCGACGGCATCAACGAGATGATCCTCGCGGACATCGACGTCAAGGGCAAGAAGCGCAAGACCCTGGTCCACTTCGATCGTAACGGCTTCGGCTACACGATGGACCGTGTGTCGGGTGAACTGCTGGTGGCCGAGAAGTACGACCCGGCGGTGAACTGGGCGACCCATGTGGACATGAAGACCGGCCGTCCGCAGGTCGTGGCCCAGTACTCTACCGAGCACAACGGCGCCGACGTGAACTCCAAGGGCATCTGCCCGGCCGCCCTGGGTACCAAGGACCAGCAGCCCGCCGCCTTCCATCCGAAGACCGGCCTGTTCTACGTGCCGACCAACCACGTGTGCATGGACTACGAGCCGTTCGAGGTGGAATACACCGCCGGCCAGCCGTATGTCGGCGCCACGCTGGCCATGTACCCGGCTCCGAACAGCCACGGTGGCATGGGTAACTTCATCGCCTGGGATGCGGGCGCTGGCAAGATCGTCTGGTCCAAGGCCGAGCCGTTCTCGGTCTGGAGCGGCGCGCTGACCACGGCCGGCGACGTGATCTTCTATGGCACCCTGGAAGGCTACCTGAAGGCGGTGAACCTGAAGGACGGCAAGGAACTGTGGAAGTTCAAGACCCCGTCCGGGATCATCGGCAACGTCTTCACCTACCTGCACAAGGGCAAGCAGTACGTCGGTGTGTACTCCGGTATCGGTGGCTGGGCCGGCATCGGCATGGCCGCGGGTCTCGAGAAGGACAGCGACGGCCTCGGCGCAGTGGGTGGCTACCGCGACCTGCAGAAGTTCACCAACCTCGGCGGTTCCCTGACGGTCTTCGCGCTGCCCTGAGCGGCACCGTAGCCGTATCACCTTCGGAAGTCCCCCGGCCCCGGCCGGGGGATTTTCCCGACAACTGAACTTGCTCGCCTTCCCGAGGTCAGCACAGTGCGCGGCGCAGACTGCGTACTCGAAAAAAGATTCTGATTGGAGACAACTTCATGACGCGTGCCCTCATCCTCTCGCTCGCTTCCCTTGTTGCGGGCGCGGCCTTGCCGGCGACGGCCGTGAGCGGTGATGACAAACCCCTCTACACCGTCGTGGACGGCACCCAGGTGGACGAAGCCACCTACAACGGATTCAAGACCTGGCGCGCCGCAGCCTGCGATCGCTGCCATGGTCCCAACCAGGAAGGCATGGTCGGCCCCTCGCTGATCGAGAGCCTCAAGGTCCTGTCCAAGGACGACTTCAAGAAGACCCTCGCCGAAGGACGGATGGCCAAGGGCATGCCGGCCTGGAACACCAACGAAAAGGTCATGAACAACATCGATGACCTGTATGCCTACCTGAAGGGGCGCTCTGACGGGGCGATCACCCAGGCCAAGGTTTCCAAGATCAAGTAAGGGCCGGCCATGCCTCTGTCCCGTGTGTCCCGCCTGCTGGCCGGCCTCTCCCTGGTGCTCGGCCTGTCCGGCGCAGCGCTTGCCGACGAGGGCATGCCCCACAAGAACCTGCGCGTCTGCAAGGACCCCAACAACATGCCCTTCGCCAACCAGAAGGGCGAGGGCTTTGAGGACCGCATCGCGGAACTCTTCGGACGCAAGCTGGGCGTCGAGGTGGAGTACTTCACCTTCCCGCAGCGGCTCGGGTTCATCCGCAATACGCTGCGCTACAAGATCCCGGGCCAGGACTACCCCTGCGACATCGTGATGGGCGTGCCCGCCGGCTGGGGGCAGGTGGATTCCACCAAGCCGTATTACCGCTCCACCTACGTCCTGGTCTTCGCACCGGGGCGCAGCGGCCTCGAGGGCGTGAAGACCGAAGAGGACTTCCTGGCCCTGCCGAAGGACAAGCTGGCCAAGCTCAAGATCGGCCTCTTCGACCGCTCGCCCGGCTCGGCCTGGGTGGCGCACCACGACCTGGTGGATTCCGGGGTCCCCTACAAGACCATGAATCCGAATCCGGACGAGTATCCGGGGCAGATCGTCGAGCGCGACCTCGCCGAGGGCAAGATCGATGTGGCCGTGGTGTGGGGGCCCGTCGGTGCCTACTACGTGAAGCGCGTCGCCAGTCCGGAACTGCGGGCCGTGCCGCTCGTCTCCGAGGAGGGTGTCCGCTTCGACTACGAGATCGCCATGGGTGTCCGTCGGGGCGAGCCCGAGTGGAAGGCCATGGTCGAACGCTTCCTCGACGAGAACCAGACCGAGATCACGGCGATCCTGGACGACTACGGCGTGCCGACGCTGGCGCTGGGCCAGGGGAGCGGGGCTGCGAATGGTCGCTAGGCTCGCTGCGGGCCGCCTCGGGGCGGCCCTGCTGACGGTCGCCCTCCTGCTCGGGCCGGCAACGGGCCGGGCCGGGGACGAGATCTCGGTGGCCGAAACCTCGGTGTTCATGCGCGAGCACCTGTCCAACGTGGGCGCCGACGCGTCGCTCCACTATGCCTTCCAGCGCCAGGAGACGGCCCAGCCCGATGTGGCCGACACGGTGACGGTCTTCATCAAGACCGAGGCCGACCGGGGGCGCGTCGTGAATGCCGAGTTCCTGCACGGCGAGCGGGCGCTGTCGCTGCCCGAGGTCGAGCATGCGAGCTCGAATCCGGTCGTGCTGTTCTTCCTCGAGCACGACGTACGCGACATGCACCAGCGCCTGGGCGGCAAGGAAAACTACTTCCGCAAGCGGATCCGCCTGGCGCTCGCTAACGAGGCGACCGTCGAGCCCGTCCGCTTCGCCTATCGGGGCAAGGAGGTCGCCGGGACCCGCGTATCGGTTCAGCCCTACCGCGACGATCCCAACAAGCACCGCTTCCAGGGTATGGAAGGCAAGCGCTACTACTTCATGCTGTCCGACGAGGTGCCGGGCGGCTTTTTTGAGATCGGCTCGGTGGTCGAGGGCGATGACGCCCGCAAGGTGCCCGGTATTCGGGAAGTCCTCACCCTGTCGCCCGACAACGGCTAGCCAACCCACCTCCGGAATTGCGACTCATGACCCGTTCAATCATCCCAATGCTTCTGGCCGCATCCCTGGCCGGGCCCGCCATTGCCGCGGGCGATGACTACCCGACCCGCGAGAAGGTCGAATACGTGCTGGCCTGCATGCGGGACGGCAAGGCGCCCCAGCAGGAGCTGCTCTACAAGTGCTCGTGCGTCATCGACCGCATCACCGAGCGCATGAGCTACGAGCAGTACACGCGCGACGCGACCACCTCGAATGCGCTCTCCATCGGTGGCGAGCGGGGCGAGACCATGCGGGCCTATGTGGATGGTCGCAAGCTCGCCAAGGAGCTGCGCACGGTCGAGCAGGAGGCACGCAAGGCGTGCTTCCTGAACTAGTCCGCCGCTGGGCAGGACTCTGGCTGGCCCTCGCCGTGGCCAGCGCCTGGGGCGCGAAAGCGCCCCTTGCCGTTGACGAGATCGCTCCAGGGGTGTTCGTGCATCGGGGCGAGGTGGCCGAAATGGCCGCGGACAACGGGGGCGACATCGCCAATCTGTCCTTCGTGGTCGGCGAGCGCTGCGTGGCGGTCATCGACACCGGCAGCACGGCCGCCATCGGCCAGGCCCTGCTGGCGGCGGTCCGCCTGAAGACCGGCCTGCCGGTGTGCTACGTGATCAACACCCACATGCATTTCGACCACGTCTTCGGCAACGCGGCCTTCGAGGGCGGAGAGGCACGCTTCGTCGGCAACCAGCGCCTGCCGGCGAGCCTGTCGGCCCGGGCGGACGGGTTCGTGCAGCGGGTGACCGAGACCCTGGGCGACGCTGCCGCGGGCACGCGAGCGGTCTATCCGACCGTACTCGTCGACAGGGATTCGACCCTCGACCTGGGTGGCCGGCGCCTGAAGGTCGAGGCCTGGCCGACGGCCCATACGGACAACGACCTCACTGTCTATGATGAGAAGACAGGCACCTTGTGGACCGGCGACCTGCTGTTCGATGCGCACCTGCCGGTCATTGATGGCAGCGTGGTCGGCTGGCTCAAGGTGCTCGACCAGCTCGAGCAGCGCCCGGTCCGCCACCTGGTGCCCGGCCATGGCCGGGCCGACGTGGCCGGGACCGACGCCCTGGCGCGGGAGCGCGCCTACCTGGCCGACGTGGCCGCCACGGTCCGCAAGGCCATCCGCGGCGGACAGGGCCTGCGTGCCGTCATCGACGCCGGCGAAGGCAAGGCCATGGCGGGCTGGCAGTTGTCGGAGGCCTTTCACCCGCGCAACCTGAGCGCCGCCTATACGGAACTGGAGTGGGAAGACTGACCCGGCCTGCGCGACTGCGCCCGTCATGAAGGCGCGGCACCGGGCCCACCATTGGAGACAGACATGAAACGCAGGCAGTTCATTGCCGCTGGCCTCGGTCTCGCCGTGGGCGGGCGACTGGCGCTGGCCGCCGTCAAGGACGGACCCGGCACCGCCCAGTCCCTCGAGGTCGAGGTCTGGAAGGGCTTGCGCCCGGGCCTCTTCGGCGAACGCGACATCAACATCGACGCCGACGGCATCATCAGCCTCGAAACGCCCTACCGGGCCGCCGACGCGGCGGCCGTGCCGATCGCCATCCGCGGCCTGCTCGACGGTCGTGACGGACGCTACATCAAGCGGATGTGGCTGCTGATCGACCAGAACCCGACACCGGTGGTGGGTGTTTTCCAGTTCTATCCGGAGAGCGGCGGGGCCGACGTCGAGACCCGCGTGCGGGTGAACGACTACACCTTCGTGCGCGCCATCGCCGAGACCAGCGACGACAAGCTCTACATGACGGCCAACTTCGTCAAGGCCTCGGGCGGCTGTTCGGCGCCGGCCTCCAAGGACGCGGCGGCTGCGCTGCAGTCGCTCGGCAAGATGAAGCTGCGCATCGACCCGCCGGCCACGCCCGGCGGCGCCGCACGTGCCCAGTTGCTGATCCGCCACCCCAACGTCACCGGCCTCGCCATGGACCAGATGACGCGCACCTACCCCCAGCCCTATTACGTGCGCAAGATCGAGGTGAGCTACCGGGACAAGCCGGTCATGAACGCCGAGGTCACCTTCGCGATCGCCGAGAACCCGAGCTTCCGCTTCAACTTCCGCCACGAGGGTGCGGGCGTGCTGGTGGCCACGGTGGAGGACACCGAGAACGGCCACTTCGAGGCCCGCGCCCAGGTGGACGCGAACGGCGCCTCCTGAGTCCGGCCGGGCGGCGAGCGCGGGGGCGCCGGCGCGGCGCCCCCGCTGCTCCGCCTACTTGCCCTCGACCAGGGTCTTGAGGTTGCCGAGGCCGGCCTTGTAGATGCCGCTCACGGCCTGGATGGCGGCCTCGTCATTGCGCTCCGGGGCCGGGTTGTTGTTGGGGTCGCCCCGGTAGAAGGCACCCTTCCAGGTCACCTCGCTGCCACTACCCTTGGCGCTGACCGAGATCGTGGAGGTGTAGTTGGTGACGGGCACCGGTCCCGGGTCCTCCATCTTGTACGCGTAGCTCATGCCGTCCGCGTCGTACTTCTTGAGGCTCTCGACGATGGTGCCGCCGCCCTTGAGGTGGAGGGTCCGGACCGAGCCCACGTTGTTGCCGTCCGTGGTCTCGGAGGACTCCACCGCCGGGTGCCAGCTCTGCAGCGCCGAGTACTCCTTGATCTGTCCCCACACCTTGGCCGCCGGCGCGTTGATCTCGATCGACTCGGTGACCTTCTGGCGGGTCGGCCCGTGGGCCGCCGCCTCCTGGGCCGCGCCGGCCATCACCAGCGGCAGGGTCAGGGTGAGCGCGGTCGAAAGCAGGGTTCTACGCATCAGGGGTGTCTCCATGGTTGTCGTGTGTTGAAAAGCGACCCTGGCCGTACGCTTGGTACCGTCCGGCCAGGGGGGCAAAGCGGCGCCGGGAAAGACCGGACCAGGCGCCGCGAGGAGTGAAATCGGTCAGGGGCCTCATGGGGCGCTGCCGGCGGGCGCCGTGGCGGCGAGGAAGGGGCCGAAGCCGCGCGGGTTGCTGCCGAGGTCGACGCTGGCAACGGGGCGGCCGCTGCGGTCGTCGAGCACCTGCAGGCGGTCCTCCATCCAGCTCACGACCCAGACCCGGCCCGGCGACCAGGCGATCCCCTCCGGGTACTCGGCCGCGTCCCAGGTGGCCTCCACGGTCCGGCTGGCCAGCCGGATCACCGACACCGTCGAGGCGTGCTGGTTGGTGACGAAGGCGCGCTCGCCGGACGCATCGAAGGCGATCCCGTAGGGCGCCGTGCCGACCCCGATGCGCGCCACCTCGCGGCCCGCGGCGAGATCGACCACGCTGATGTCGTCGGACATCACGTTGGCCGCCAGCAGCGTCTTGCCGTCGGGCGTCACGGCCAGGGCGAAGGGGTGCTCGCCCACCGCCACCCGGTCCATGGCCTGCCAGGTATCGGTGTCAATCACGCTGAGGTCGTTGTCGTCCCGGTTGGCCACATAGACGCGGCGACCGTCGGCGCCGGCCACGATGCCGGCCGGGGCGCGCCCGACCGCCACCTCGTGGCGGGTGTCGAGGGTGGCGGCATCGAGGACCAGCAGGCGATTGCGATACCAGTCGGCGAGGTACACCGCGTGGCCGTCGGGCGAGGCGGCGATGCCGACCACGGCGCTCGGCAGGCGCCGCTCCAGCGTGGTCCCCCTGGCCAGGTCGATGGCGCTGACCGAGGGTCCGTCCGGGCTGCTGACAAAGGCCTTGCCGGCGGCCTCGGAGACCGCCACGCCCGCCGGCGAGCGGCCCACCGGTATCCGCCGCAGCTCGGTCAGCGTCGCGCCGTCCACCACGCTCACGTCGTGGGACCCCTGATTGGTGATATAGGCCCACGGTCCGGCCGCGACCGTGGCGGGCAGCAGCACGGCGCCGAGGGCAAGCAGCAGGAGCGGGTTCCGCAGAGGCATGGGACGTGGCTCGAGTCAGGGCCGATCGGTGCAAACAGGTTTCGTGCCATGCCGGTCGGTCCGGCCCAGCGCCCTGGACGGCCGCGCGCGGTGACACAGTGTGCCGCGATGGCGGCCGGATCGATTGACACACTGTGCGCTAAGCCCTGGCCGTGGGGCGCTCGGGCCACTGGCGGCGGCTGGCATATGTCTTGCACTCTGCGCCGCATGAACGCAACGACCCCAACTCCCCGGGTGGAGGGACCGCCAGCGGCGGGTACCTGGACCTGCCCGTTCTGCCCACTCCTGTGCGATGACCTGCAGCCCGACGCGGCCAGCCTCGGGCTGCCGGACTCGGCCTGCCCGCGCGCCCGGGAAGGCCTGTCCGCCGTCACCACGGCACCGTCAACCCGCGCTGCACGCATCGACGGCCGGGAGGTGCCACTCGAGGCGGCGATCGCCGCCGCCGCCCAGCGCCTGGGGGCTGCCCGCCAGCCGCTCTTCGCCGGCCTGGGTGGCGACGTGGCCGCCGGCCGTGCGGCCTTCCGGCTCGCGGCCGCTGCCGGCGCGATCTGCGACGCGGTCGGAGGCGACGCCCTGATGCAGGGGCTGAGGGTCCAGCAGGACCGGGGCGGGTTCAACCTGACGCTGGCCGAAGTGCGCGAGCGGGCCGACCTGGTGCTGTTCGTCGGAAGCTGGCCGGAGCCGCGCGCGCCCCGCCTGCTCGAGCGCTTCTCCGCCCATCGCGAGACGCCGCCGGCGCTGGTGGCGCTGGGCACCGAGCCGCTGGCCGAAGGCGTCGAGTGTGTGCTGCCCGAGGCGCCCCTGGCCGACAGCCTGGCCATGCTCTCGGCCCTGGTCGGCAAGCGCCGGCTCGAGCGCCCCCATCCCGAGCTGCAGGTCCTGGCCGAACGCCTGCTGGCGGCCCGCTACGCCGTGCTGGTGTGGGAGCCGGGCCAGCTCGGTGCCCATGGCGCGCTGGCGATCGAGTGGATCCAGCGCATCGTGGTGGCGCTCAACCAGCGCACCCGCGCCGCCGGATTCCCGCTGGGCGGTGCCCACGGCGCGGCCACCGCCAACCAGGCCTTCACCTGGCTGGGGGGCCTGCCCCTGCGCAGCCGCTTCGCGCGCCAGCGCATCGATCACCAGCCCCAGCGCTACGGCACGGGGCGCCTGGTGGCCCGCGACGAGGTGGATCTGGTGTTGTGGGCCAACCCCTTCCCGGCGGTCGAACCCCTGGCCACGCGACTGCCCCGCATCGTGCTGGCCGCGCCAGCCGCGGCCGCCACGCTGGGGGACGAAACCGACACGGTCTTCATGCCCGTGGCCACGCCCGGTGTCCACCATCGGGGTCACCTGTTCCGGACCGACGGAGTCGTCCTGATGCCGCTCTTCGCCCTGCGCGACGACGGCCTCCCGACCCTGGCAGCGCTGCTGGGAAGGCTGGCCGATGCCATGGAGGGTGGCGCATGAGCACCCTGCGACTTAGCGGTGGGCGCGTCATCGACCCCGCGCATCCGGGCAGCGGCACGGTGCGCGATGTCACGGTGCAGGATGGGCGCATCGTCGATCTTCATCCCGACGCACCGGTCGATGAAGTCATCGACTGCGGCGGCTGCCTGGTGATGGCGGGCGGCATCGACCTCCACACCCACATCGGCGGCGGCAAGGTGAACCTGGCCCGCCTGCTCCTGCCCGAGCTGCAGCGCGACTGCTGCACGCCGGGCGCGGCCGAGGCCTGGCCCGCGGCCCTCGAGCCGTCGGCCCACGTGGTGCCGGGCACGGTCATGACCGGCTACCGCTACGCCCAGATGG
>JAGRFX010000417.1 GCA_020445805.1 Rhodocyclaceae bacterium | reverse complement strand
CGACGTCGGCAACCGCTGCGTCGCCTGCCGGGTGAACGGCGAACTGATGCCGCTGCGCACCGAACTGCGCAATGGCGACCAGGTGGAGATCATCACCGCCGCCCACGCCAGCCCGAACCCCGCCTGGCTCTCCTACGCGCGCACCGGAAAGGCCCGCGCCCAGATCCGCCACTTCCTGAAGAACGTCCAGCAGGAAGAATCGCTGGCACTCGGCGAGCGCCTGCTCAACCAGGCCCTGCGGCCCCACGGCCTGTCGCTCGGCCAGATCAGCCACTTCGCCTGGGAGCGCTTCCTGCGGGACCGCGGCGTGCGCTCGCGCCGCGACATCTTCATCGACATCGGCCTCGGCAAGCGCCTGCCGGTGATCGTCGCCCGCCGGCTGTCCCAGGCCCAGGACATGGAGACCGGGCGGCCCGACGTCATCAAGCCGAAGCCGGCCGGGGCCATCCTGATCCGCGGCAGCGAGGGCGTCGCCGTTCAGCTTGCCAAGTGCTGCCAGCCGATTCCCGGCGACCCGATCATCGGCGTGATCCGCAAGGGCCAGGGCCTCGAGGTTCACGTCCACGACTGCCCGACCATCCAGCGCCTGCGCGGCGAGCGGAGCCGCTGGGTGGACGTGGAGTGGGAGCCCGCCCACGATCGCCTGTTCGACGTCACGATCCGGGTCATGACCCAGAACGGTCGCGGCGTGCTGGCGCGGGTGGCGAGCGCCATCGCCGAGGAAAATTCGAACATCCAGAACGTCGGCATGGACGGCGACCAGGTGCCGTACTCGACGCTCCACTTCACCCTGCAGGTCACCGACCGCATCCACCTCGCCCGGGTGCTGCGCGCCGTGCGTCGGGTGCCCGAGGTCGTGCGCATCATCCGCAGCAAGGGCGACCAGACGCCCCACTGAGCGCCTCGCAGCCGCTACAATCGCGTCAACTCGGGAGAGCGACGCAATGATTGGCGTCTTGTTGCTGACGCATGCCAGCCTGGGCGAATCCCTGATCCAGTGCGCCTGCCATGTGCTGAACCGCAGGCCCACCCACGTGCTTCAGTTGGGCGTGTCCGGCCAGGACGATCCGCTCGACCTGCTGCCGCTCGCCAGCCGGATGTGCGACTGGGTCGATGACGGCTCGGGCGTGCTGCTCCTGACGGACATCTTCGGCGCGACGCCCACGAATATCGCCATGAAGCTGCGCGAACGGGGCCACCGGGAAGTCATTGCCGGCGTGAATTTGCCGATGCTGCTCCGGGTTCTGACCTACCGCGAACGGGACATGGCGGTGCTCGTCCAGCGCGCGGTCAGCGGGGGTTGCGACGGCGTGATCCATATCAAGTGAGGTTTGAATGCCCCGTGTCGAAGCGGAAATCATCAACAAGCTGGGGCTGCACGCCCGCGCATCGGCCAAGCTCACCCAGCTCGCCAGCAGCTATCCGTGCGAAGTATGGCTCGAACGCAACGAACGCCGCGTCAATGCCAAGAGCATCATGGGTGTCATGATGCTCGCAGCCGCCAAGGGCTGTACCATCCTGATCGATACCCATGGCGAGCGGGATCAGGAGGCCATGGACGCGCTGCTCAAGCTGATCAACGACCGCTTCGACGAGGAGGAGTAGGGCCGCCCGGCCTGACCACCCCATGGCCTTCACGCTGCACGGACTGCCGGTCTCCAATGGCATCGCCATCGGCCACGTTCACCTGATCTCCCACGCTCTGCTGGAGGTCAGCCACTACCACGTCACGCCCCGCCATCTGCCTGCCGAACTGCGTCGTCTCGACGAGGCGCTGGGCATCGTGCGGCACGAGCTCAACAGCCTCAAGGCGGCGACGGCCTCCGGCCAGGCCCATAGCGAGGTGGGCGCCTTCCTCGATCTGCACATGATGCTGCTGGACGACCCGATGCTGGTCGACGCGGCGCGCCAGCACATTTCGGAGCGGCGCTGCAATGCCGAGTGGGCGCTGGTCCAGCAGATGGAGCAGCTGATCGAGCAGTTCGACGAGATCGAAG
>JAGRFX010000416.1 GCA_020445805.1 Rhodocyclaceae bacterium | reverse complement strand
CATCCGGATGAGTGCCCTGATGCGCCAACGGGTGGTCTATGTGATGACCCATGATTCGATCGGACTGGGCGAGGACGGCCCGACCCACCAGCCCATCGAGCACCTGCCCAGCCTGCGGCTGATCCCCCACCTGGACGTCTGGCGACCCTGCGACGCGGTCGAGACCCAGGCCGCATGGATCGCCGCGGTCAAGCGCGGTGACGGCCCCAGCCTGCTCGCCTGCTCGCGCCAGAACCTGCCCCACCAGCCGCGCGAAGAGGCGGGCCTGGCCGACATCGCCCGCGGCGGCTACGTGCTGCGCGAGGCCCGCGGTGGCGATGCCCGGGTGGTGCTGATCGCCACCGGCTCCGAGGTGGCCCTGGCGGTGGCCGCCGCCGAGCGGCTCGAGGCCGACGGCGTCGCAGCGCGGGTGGTCTCGATGCCCTGCACCGGTGCCTTCGACCGGCAGGATGCGGCCTGGCGCGCCCAGGTCCTGCCCGCCGGCGTAGCCCGCGTGGCGGTCGAGGCGGCGCAGCCCGACCTGTGGTGGAAATACCTGGCCGGCGCTCCGCGAGCCGCCGTGGTCGGCATCGAGCGCTTCGGCGAGTCCGCCCCGGCCGGCGAGCTGGCCGCCTTCTTCGCGCTGACCCCGGAACGGGTCGCCGATGCGGCACGCGGCGTCCTCGCCAGCTGACGATTTCGTGCGGCCGCGCCGGATCCCACCTTCCCCGGGGACCCCGCCGTTGCTCCCTCCTCCGGCCGGGTTCATTGCCTTGCCCGTGTGCGAGCCGCCTTCTTATTCGACTTCCATTTCAAGAGAGAACCGGAGACAACCACCATGAGCATTCGCGTCGCCATCAACGGCTACGGTCGCATCGGCCGGAACGTGCTGCGTGCCCACTTCGAGGGCGGGCAGTCGCATCCGATCGAGATCGTCGCCATCAACGACCTGGGCAGCCCCCAGACCAATGCCCACCTGACCCGCTACGACAGCGTCCATGGCCCCTTCCCCCACGAGGTGGCGGTGGATGGCGATACCCTGAGCGTGGCCGGCAAGGCCATCCGCGTGACCGCCGAGCGGGACCCGGCCCGGCTGCCGTGGCGCGAGCTGGGCGTGGACGTGGTGCTCGAATGTACCGGCCGTTTCAACAGCAAGGCCAAGGCCTCGGCCCACCTGGATGCGGGCGCCGCCAAGGTGCTGCTGTCGGCGCCGGGCGCTGCCGACGTGGATGCCACCGTGGTGTATGGCGTGAACCACGGCAGCCTGTCCTCGTCCCACCGGGTGGTCTCCAACGCCAGCTGCACCACCAACTGCCTGGCGCCCCTGGTCCATGCGCTGCACGGGCCGCTCGGCATCGTCCGCGGCCAGATGATCACGGTGCACTCCTACACCAACGACCAGGTCCTCACCGACGTCTATCACGAGGACCTGCGCCGGGCCCGCAGCGCCACCCAGTCGCTGATCCCCACCAAGACCGGCGCCGCCGCCGCGGTCGGCCTGGTGCTGCCGGAGCTGGCCGGTCGCCTCGACGGCTTCGCGATCCGGGTCCCGACGCCCAATGTCAGCTTCACCGACTTCACCTTCATCGCCAGCCGCAACACGACCGTGGAGGAGGTGAACAACCTGGTGCGCGAGGCCGCCCGCGGCCGACTGGCCGGCATCCTGGCGGTGAACGAGCTGCCCCTGGTGTCCTGCGACTTCAACCACAACCCCCACTCCAGCATCCAGGACGCGACGCTGACCCGGGTGGACCACAACCTGGTCAAGGTCACCAGCTGGTACGACAACGAGTGGGGCTTCTCGAACCGCATGCTCGACACCACCGTGGCCATGATGGAGGCGATCTGACATGGACATGAGCCGCCCGACCCCGCTGCCGCCCCAGGCCAGCCAGCCCCGCAACGACCTGATGCCCGACTTCCTCCGGCTCGAGGACCTGGACCTGGCCGGCAAGCGCGTCTTCATGCGCGCCGACTTCAACGTGCCCCTGACCCCCGAGGGCGAGATCGCCGACGACAGCCGCATCCGTG
>JAGRFX010000415.1 GCA_020445805.1 Rhodocyclaceae bacterium | reverse complement strand
TGGCCATCGGCCGGGCGCTGGCGATGGGGCCGCGCCTGCTGATCCTGGACGAACCGACCGAGGGCATCCAGCCCTCGATCATCAAGGACATCGAGCGGGCGATCCGTGCCCTGGCCGAGACCGGCGAGATGGCGATCCTGCTGGTCGAGCAGTACTACGACTTCGCCCGTTCGCTGGCCGACCACTACCTGTTGATGGAGCGGGGCGAGATCATCATGCGCGGCGAGGGCGCCCGCATGGATGCCGACGGCGTGCGCGAGGCGCTGGCGGTCTGATGGGACTGGCGGCGCCGGTCCACCTCGAAACGCTCGACGTGCTGGGCCACGAACCCTGGCGGGCCCGCCTCGCCCTGGATTTCGAACGGCGCGACGGGCGCACGGTGCTGGCCCGCCGCAGCCACAGCGGTCCGCTCGCCTTCCAGAAGCCGCTCTACCCCGAGGGCGGGCAGATCTGCCACGGCATCCTGCTTCACCCGCCGGCCGGCATCGCGGGCGGCGACGAGCTCAGCTTCGAGATCGAGGTGGGCGAGGGCGCCCACGCGCTGCTGACCACGCCGGGCGCCGGCAAGTGGTATCGATCGGCGGGTCCCGTCGGGCGACTCGCCCAACGGATTCGGGTGGCCGATGGCGGCATCTGCGAGTGGCTGCCGCAGGAATCGATCGTCTTCAACGGCGCGCGGGGCGAGATCGATACCCGCATCGAACTCTCCGGCGATGCCGTGTTCCTGGGCACGGAGGTGCTGGTGATGGGGCGCACCGCGTCGGGCGAACGCTTCGAGCGGGGCAGCCTGGGCCTGGCGACGCGCATCCTGCGCGACGGCCGGAGCCTGTGGCTGGAGCGGGGCCGGCTGGACGGCGGCAGCGCGCTGCTCGATTCGCCGGTCGGGCTCGCCGGCTTCCCGGTCTGCGGTACGCTGCTGCTGGCGGCGCCGGCGGTGGCCGCCGCGGGCGAGTCCCTGCTGGCGGCCTGCCGCCGGATCGGGGCGCCCGAGGGGCGCTGCGCGGTGACCCGCGTACCGGGCCTGCTGGTGGCGCGCTACCTGGGCCCGGGGGCCGAGAGCGCCCGCCGCTGGATCACCGCCCTGTGGCAGGTGCTGCGGCCGGCGGTCCTCGATCAGCCGGCACGCACGCCGCGGATATGGAACACCTGAGGGAACGCCTCAGCGGATTGACGGAGACAGAGGGATGGAACTCACCCCACGCGAGAAGGACAAGCTGTTGATTTTCACGGCGGCGCTGCTGGCCGAGCGGCGCAAGGACCGGGGCCTCAAGCTCAACTACCCGGAGGCGGTGGCGTTCATCACCGCGGGCATCCTCGAAGGCGCCCGCGACGGACGCACGGTGGCTGAGCTGATGAGCCACGGCGCCACGCTGCTCGGCCGCGACGAGGTCATGGACGGGGTCGCCGAGATGATCCCCGAGATCCAGGTCGAGGCCACCTTCCCGGACGGCACCAAGCTCGTGACCGTCCACAACCCGATCGTCTGACAGGGGCAGGGAGATGACACCAGGGGAAATGATCACCGCCGACGGCGAGATCGAACTCAACGCCGGGCGGGCGACGCTGACGCTCGAGGTCACCAACACCGGCGACCGGCCGATCCAGGTCGGATCCCACTACCACTTTGCCGAGACCAACCCGGGGCTGTCCTTCGACCGGGCCGCCGCACGGGGCTTCCGGCTCGACATCCCGGCCGGCACCGCGGTGCGTTTCGAGCCCGGCCAGAAACGCACGGTGACGCTGGTGGCCCTGGACGGCGCGCGCATCGTCTATGGCTTCAATCAACAGGTGATGGGAGCCCTCTGAGATGCACAGCCCCCACACTCATATTCATTCGTTGCCCCCCATGGGGGCGCAGGCCTCCCTAGGGGCGGCCCGACGGGAGGCCTGAGATGAGCGTCAAGATCTCGCGGCGTGCCTACGCCGAGATGTTCGGCCCCACGTTGGGCGACCGGGTCCGGCTGGCGGACACGGAGCTGTGGATCGAGGTGGAGAAGGACTTCACGATCTACGGCG
>JAGRFX010000414.1 GCA_020445805.1 Rhodocyclaceae bacterium | reverse complement strand
ACGCAGAAGATGCGCCGAACCGGGAAGCCGGCGCTCCCGCCGGATACCGGGACGGTGGCCTGGGGGGGCGGGGCGAAGACGAAGTCCATGCGGTGATCTCCTGGTGATGGCAGGGCCTGGCGCCGCCGGAGGGGCCCCAGGGCGTGTGGCACGAATATCGCATGAATTCGCCCGACGACCATCATCGAAGAAAGGCTCGCGGTTCATGACCTGCTTGACAGGGCAGCCCAATATCTTTTTAATGCGAATCATTCGCATTTTTATTACTGCCATGAGCAAGCCGATGACCCCGCCGACGCCCGCCGAGGGTTGCCCACCGCAAGGTGCCGGCAACCGGACGGGGGAACGCGTGGTCAGCAGCGCGGATCTGCTGCGCCCGGGTGGGCGCCTGATCATCGAGCACCGGGGCGAACGCTACGCCCTGCGCGAGACGCGGCTGGGCAAGCTGATTCTGACCAAGTGAACCGAGAGCCATTGAGGGGCTAGACTATGTATGTGTGCGTGTGCAAGGCGGTTACCGAGCGCGAAGTCCATCAGGCCATTCGCGGCGGCGCCCGTTCGTTGCGCGACCTTCGCAGCGACCTCGGCATCATCGAAGAGTGTGGCCGCTGCGCCGGTTGCGCGCGGCAATGCCTCCGGGACGCCGAAGCACACGCATCAGACGCATCGCATCCCCTGCACTACGCTCCCCCCAACCTGATGCTCTCGGAGGCTGTATGAAAGGCGACAAGAAGATCATTCAGTTGTTGAACAAGCAACTCACCAACGAACTCACGGCGATCAACCAGTACTTCCTGCATGCGCGCATGTACAAGAACTGGGGTCTCGACCGGCTCGGCAAGCATGAATACGACGAGTCGATCGAAGAGATGCACCATGCCGACAAGCTGATCGAACGGGTGCTGTTCCTCGAGGGACTGCCCAACCTGCAGAGCCTCAACAAGCTCATGATCGGCGAAAACGTGAAGGAGTGCATCGAGGGCGACCTCAAGCTCGAGCTCGGCTCGCGCGTCGATCTGGTCGCCGGCGTCGCCGCCTGTGAGGAGCACAAGGACTACGTCTCCCGGGAGATCCTCGAAGAGATCCTCGAGGATACCGAGGAGCACATCGACTGGCTGGAGACCCAGCTGGAGCTGATCGAGAAGGTCGGTATCCAGAACTACATGCAGTCCCACATGCACTCGAGCAGCTGATCCACCCCTTCCGGGCGCGCAATCCGCGCCCGCGCCAGCCAGCCCGCGCGCTCCGGGCCAGCCAGCCGACTTCAGATCCACCGGCTTGCCCAAGGAGCACGACATGGGTGTTCGCACGCCCCGCCCCCAGCCTTTTCCCCTCTGGCGCCTGGTCGCCTATGTGCTGATCGCCGCCGGCGCCCTGGGTGCCCTCGTCCATACGGGCGGCCACGGCCCGATACCGCTGGCCGGCCATACGCCTGGGCGGGTGGCCTGAGGTGTCTGCCGCCGAACTGGCGATGCCGCTCGGCATGGCCGAGCCGCCGCCCAGGCGTCGCCGTGCGCTCGCGCCGAGCACCGCGACTCCGGCGCCGCACCGAAGGCGCCGCTCGGCATGGGCGCTCCCCCTATCGGCCCTGGCCCACGGGGCGGCCGTGGTGTGGCTCGTTCATGCCAGCCATCCGGCGTCCAGTCCGGTGACGCGCGACGAGCCCATCGATGTCGTCTTCGTCGCGCCCCCGGCCCCCTTGCCACTGGCACCCGAGCCGGTCGTGCCGGAGCCCGCGCCGGCGCCACCCGCCCCGCCGCCAGCGGTGGCGGTCGCCGAACCACCGCCCCCAACCCCGGTCCGGAAGTCCGCGCCCCGCCCCCGGCCCGCTCCGGCCAAACCCAGGCCCGTGCCCCCTGCCACGGAGCCGCCGATCGAGGTGCCGCAGCTCGCGCTGCCTGCCATGCAGCCCGCGGACTTCGCGCCACGCGCGCCTGCGGCCGTGCAGGCCGCCGTCGCGCCGCCGCCCCCCCTGCCGAAGCGCGAGGAAGCCCGCTTCGATGCCGACTACCTGTCCAATCC
>JAGRFX010000413.1 GCA_020445805.1 Rhodocyclaceae bacterium | reverse complement strand
GACCTGGCGGTGCTGCAGCCCGATGGCTACGTGAAGATCAAGGACCGCTCCAAGGACATCATCATTTCCGGGGGCGAGAACATCTCGTCGATCGAGGTCGAGGACACCCTCTACAAGCACCCGGCGGTTCTGGCGGCCGCGGTGGTGGCCGCACCCGACGAGAAGTGGGGCGAGGTGCCCTACGCCTTCGTCGAACTGCGCGAGGGGGCGGTGGTGAGCGAGGACGATCTGAAGGCCTTCTGCCGCGAACACATGGCCGGCTTCAAGATTCCCAAGCGCTTCCGGTTCACCGAGCTGCCCAAGACCTCCACCGGCAAGATCCAGAAGTTCGTGCTGCGCGAGCAGGCCCGGTCCGCCGACGCCTTCGGCTGAGACCATACGCCGCCGTCTGGTGAAGTCATCAGGCGGGGGCTATCATGGCGCGCAAGGAGGAAACGACCATGAGTGCCATTGCCCAACAACCCGACGCCCCGATCCTGCTGCGCGAGGATGACGAACGCGGCGTCGTGCGCCTGACCCTGAACCGTCCCAACCAGTTCAACTCGCTGTCGAGCGAGATGCTCGAGACCCTGCTCGGCGCCCTCGACGCGATCGCTGCCGACCCGAAGGCCCGGGTGGTGGTGCTGGCCGGGGCCGGCAAGGCCTTCTGCGCCGGCCACGACCTCAAGGAGATGCGCGCCAACCACGCCAAGGCCTTCCACCAGGGACTGTTCAAGCTGTGCACGCGGGTGATGATGCGCATCGTGTCGATGCCCCAGCCGGTCATCGCCCGCATCCACGGCATCGCCACGGCGGCCGGTTGCCAGCTGGTGTCCATGTGCGACCTGGCGGTATCGGTCGATAGTGCCCGCTTTGCAGTGTCCGGCATCAATGTCGGGCTGTTCTGTTCCACGCCGAGCGTCGGGCTGGCCCGCAACATGGGTCGCAAGGAAGCCTTCGAGATGCTGGTCACTGGCGAATTCGTCGATGCCGCGGAGGCCCAGCGTCGTGGCCTCGTGAATCGGGTGGTACCGGTCGAGGCACTCGATGCGGAGGTCGGGCACCTCGTGGAGGCCATCCTGGCGAAGTCGCCCAAGGCCATCGCGATGGGCAAGGAGATGTTCTATCGCCAGATGGAGATGGGCCTGGAAGCGGCCTACCAGTATGCCGGCGAGGTCATGGCCTGCAACATGATGATCGACGACGCCGCCGAAGGCATCGACGCCTTCATCGCCAAGCGCAAGCCCAACTGGAAAGGGGCCTGAGCCACCTTCGCAGGGCATGCTCATCGATAGCCACTGCCACCTGGACGCCGCCGAGTTCGATGACGATCGCGCCGAGGTGATGCAGCGCGCGACGGCGGCCGGGGTCGAGATGATCGTGGTGCCGGCCGTCGCGGCCCGGCAGTTCGATGGGACCGCGCGCACGGTCGCCGCCTATGCTGTCTGCCGAGCGGCCTATGGCATCCATCCGCTCTACGTGGGCGAGGCCGACCCGGAGCGAGACCTGGCCCGGCTCGAGGCGCGGCTTGCCGACGCGGGGGTGGTTGCGGTGGGGGAGATCGGGCTCGACCTGTACCCCGGACACCCCGACCCCATCCTTCAGGAGCGATTGTTCGCCGAGCAGCTGCGGCTCGCCCGCCGCCTGGACCTGCCCGTGCTTCTGCATGTCCGACGGGCGGTCGATGGGGTCATGAAGCATCTGCGGCGCACCGAGGTGCCCGGCGGCATCGCCCATGCGTTCAATGGCAGCCTGCAGCAGGCCCGGCAGCTCATCGCGCGGGGATTCAAGCTGGGTTTCGGGGGCGCCATGACCTTCACCGGTTCGCGCAGGATCCGTGCCCTGGCTGCCGATCTGCCGCTCGATGCGATCGTGCTCGAATCCGACGCTCCGGACATGGCACCGGCCTGGGGGCAGGGCACGCGCAATGAGCCCAACAATGTGGCCCGCTATGCCTCGACGCTGGCCGAGCTTCGCGGCATTTCCATCGAGGAGGTGATTGCCGCGACGGGGCGCAACGTACTGAGCTGCCTGCCCCGCTGC
>JAGRFX010000412.1 GCA_020445805.1 Rhodocyclaceae bacterium | reverse complement strand
GACGCCATGCAGCAGGTCTCGGGCCTGGCGCGCACCGCCCGTGGCCCGTCCATGTCGGCCAGCCCCGGCAAGGTCGAGATCCAGGGTGTCACCGAGATCCAGGGCGAGAAGGTCTTTGCGCTGCGCTTCATCCAGGGGCGCAACCCCGACTGGGTCCAGCGCCCGTTCTACGCCAAGTACGATCCCGAGGCCACCTGGCTCGATCACCTGGAGCCGGCCTTCGGCGAGGAAAGGTTCTTCTTCGAGGACGAGTACGCCGAGCTGCGCGAGGAGAAGCTCGCGGCCGCCGCCCAGGACTGAGCGAGCCGCCGACCCGAGCAACAGGCCCGCCACCCGGCGGGCCTTTTTCGTGGACCGGGATGAGGGGGTGGGGCTAAGCTCGGCCCATGACGGAAAGGAACGAGCGATGAGTGCCTGGAGCTGTCCCCACGATCTGGAGGGCGTGTGCCAGAAGGTGGCCGGAGCCCGCTGCGACCCTGGCATGCGGGGCTGCGTGCTGGAGGGCCAGGTGCGCTTCGCGAATCCCGAGGCCAACACGGTGCGCAAACCCCAGCGGGCGACCCGGCCCGAGCCGGAAACCCCACCCCCACCGCGTCGCCGCCTGCCGTTCTGAGGGCTGCCCATGAAAAAAGGGACGGCCCTGGCCGTCCCTTCGTCCTTGCCCGGCGCGGCGTGCGGTCTCAGAGCCCCAGCAGGGCCACCGTGTGGTGGGCGATCATCCACTCCTCGTTGGTCGGCACGGCCAGCACCGTCACCCGGCTGGTGGCGCGCGAGAGCACCACGTCGCTGCGGGCATTGGCCGCGTCGTCCAGCTCGATGCCGAGCCACGAGGACAGGCGGCAGATCTTCTCGCGCACCGGCACCGCATGCTCGCCGATGCCCCCCGTGAACACCAGGGCATCCAGGCCGCAGGCCGCCGCCGCCAGCGAACCGATCTCGCGCGCCGCCCGGTAGCAGTAGAGGTCCACCGCCTCCCTCGCGGGCAGCGCGTCGGATTCGAGCAGCTCGCGCATGTCCTGGGAAATGCCGGAAACACCCAGCAGGCCCGACTGCTTGTAGAGCAGGGCGGTCAGGGACTTGAGGTCCATGCCCTTCTGCTCCATCAGGTAGAGCAGTACGCCCGGATCCAGGTTGCCTGTGCGGGTGCCCATCATCAGGCCATCGACGGCGGTGAAGCCCATCGACGAGGCCACGCTGCGGCCGCCGCGCAGGGCGCACATGGATGAACCATTGCCCAGGTGGGCGATCAGCACCGCGCCCTTGGCGCGCTCGCCGATCAGATCCGGCAGCTGGCGATTGACGTAATCGTAGGACTGGCCGTGGAAACCGTAGCGCTTGATGCCTTCCTCGGAGAGCTCCCGCGGCAGCGCGAACATCTGCGCCAGGGCCGGCTGGGTGCGGTGGAAGGCGGTGTCGAAGCAGGCCACCTGGGGGACGGCGGGCATCAGCTCCGCCAGCGAACGGATCGCCCGCAGGTTGTGGGGCTGGTGCAGGGGCGCCAGCGGCACGAAGGCGTCGAGGCGGGTCAGGATGTCGGCGTCGATCTGCGTCGGCGCGCTGAAGGTCTCGCCCCCATGCACCACCCGGTGACCGGCGGCCACGATGTCCAGGTTGGGGTTGTGGCGGGCCAGCCAGTCGAACAGGTGGGCCAGCGATGCCTTGTGCTGGGCGCTCTGGTCCGCGCCGGCCGTGACCGTGATGGCCTCGTCGTAGCGGGCCCCGTCGGCGTCCTTGGCCAGCAGGTGGGGCTCGGTGCCGATGCCTTCCACCTGGCCAGACAGGGCCGGCTTTTCGGCCAGCGCGCCGTTGAGCGGGAAGAGCGCGAACTTGAGGCTCGACGAGCCCGCGTTGAGGACCAGGATGCCTTTCATGTGCGCAGGGCCTCGCGACGCTTGTGGGCCATGAGCTGGGCGATGGCGCAGGAGGCCGCACGGGTTTCGGCGGTGTCGGCGCGGCTGGTCAGCACGATGGGCACCTTGGCGCCCAGCACCACACCGGCCATCAGTGCGCCGGCCAGGTACTCGAGCTGCTTGGCCACCATG
>JAGRFX010000411.1 GCA_020445805.1 Rhodocyclaceae bacterium | reverse complement strand
GCACGGTGTCGCGCAGCATCTCGATGGTCTCGCCGAGGCCGAAGTCCAGGCTGGGCAGGTTCATGGGTGAGGTCTCCAGAGGTGGTCTTGTTGTTCGTGCCGCGGGCACCACGGCCCGCCGCCGCGGGTTCATGGTGGTCCGCTTCGGCGGCGGGCACAACGCCTGTCCGCCGCGCGGATCGCGATTCGATATTTACGTTTACGTCAACGTAAACTAAACTCCAAAAAAATCAAGTGTCGGAGCTGACGCGCTGGTCCAGTTCGGCCTTGGCGGCGGCGGCCCCGGCAGCATCGTTGCCGAGCAGTCCGCGGCACTGGCGCTCGATGATGTCGATTTCGGACAGCACCGCCTCGATGTCCTCGCGCTGCTGCAGGAGGGCGGCGCGGCGGGTATCCAGGACGGACAGGAGGCGGTTCAGTTGCGGCACCGAATTTTTCACCCCGGCATACATGCCGATGATTTCGCGGATCTCGGCCAGCGACAGGCCGAGCCGCTTGCCACGCAGGGTCAGGCGGAGCCGGGTGCGGTCGGCGCGGGTGTAGACCCGGCTGCGGCCCTGGCGCGCAGGGCTGAGGAGGCCCTGGTCCTCATAGAAGCGGATCGCACGCGGCGTCACGTCGAACTCGCGGGCGAGTTCGGTAATCGTGTAGGTTGGCTCGGTCTTCATGGCGGCTCGTCGGCTGGCGGCAGTGCCCGGTTGGCGTGCGGCGATTATAGGGCCTGACCCGCAGGCCACAATGCGGCGGCATGATCCGCCTTCCCCGAAAGAGCATGGTATGAACAAGAACGGACTGGACTATCCCTGGAGCGCGCCCCCCGAGGCGGCCACCACCCGCGAAGTGGCGCCGGGCGTGCATTGGATCCGCATGCCGCTGCCCTTCGCCCTCGACCACATCAACCTGTGGCTGCTGGAGGATGGCGAGGGGCTCTGCATCGTCGATACCGGCTATGGGCGCGAGGAGGTGAAGGCCTGCTGGGAATCCCTGCTGGCCGGCTTAGCGCCCCGGCCGGTGACCCGCATCATCGTCACCCACTTCCATCCGGACCACCTGGGCCTCGCGGCCTGGCTGCAGGAAAGGACCGGGGCGCCGATCTCGATGACCCTGGGCGAGTACCTCGCGGGGCATGCGGTCTGGCATGGCCTGCCTGGCCACGCGTCCGCCGACATGGTCGGCCAGTTCCGCGAAAACGGCCTCGAGGCGGCCCGTTGCGATGCCCTCGCGACCCGCGGCAATGCCTACCGCGCGGGCGTGCCGGCGCTGCCCATCCGCTTCGATCGCCTCTTCGACGGGTCGGCCCTGTCGATCGGTGGGCACGGCTGGCGGGTGATCACGGGTTTCGGCCACTCGCCCGAGCACGCGTCGCTCCACTGCGAGTCACTCGGCGTGCTGATCTCGGGGGACATGCTGCTGCCGACCATATCCACAAACGTGAGCGTGAATGCTGCAACGCCGCATGGCGATCCCTTGGGCTGGTTTCTGGAATCGTTGCACTGCATCAAGGATTTGCCGGGGGCCACGCTCGTGCTACCATCCCATGGTTTGCCGTTCCGGGGGATTCGGGAGCGCGTGATGCAGCTGGAAGTGCATCACCGGGAGCGGTGTGACGAACTGCTGGCGGCATGTGAGGTGCCGCGCAGCGCGGGCGAGCTGCTGGGGACGCTGTTCCGCCGCGAACTGGACACCCACCAGGTGATGTTCGCGATGGGGGAAGCGATCGCCCACCTCAACCATTTAGAGCAACAGGGAGCCCTGCGACTTACCCAGGACCTGCAGGGACCGATTCGCTACGCGAGAACCGACTAGCACTCAGGAGAAGACCAGAATGGCAGCACCCACCGAAAACGAAAAAGCCGACCTGCCCGATCCGACCGAACTGGCCAAGACCTACGCCGAAGTCGCGCAGCGTGCCTCGCACCTGATCAGTGACCACGTCCAGCGCCAGATCAAGCGCGGCATTACCCCGCCGCAGGACGAACTGGGCATCGCCCAGGCCTTCATGGACATGATGGCCAAGCTGCTGTCCAACCCCTACCGCCTGGCCCAGGCCCAGATGAACCTGGTGTGGGACTACTTCTCC
>JAGRFX010000410.1 GCA_020445805.1 Rhodocyclaceae bacterium | reverse complement strand
ACGAGGTTTCTGGTTTTGATTTTCATGACGCGCTCCTATCAATTCGGGTGGTCAATCTGAAGACATCCTTGCTGCACACGTCGATGCAGCGGCCGCAGTTGGTGCAGTCCTTATCGAGAATCACGGGGGTGGTCTGGCCGGTGCCCTTGAGCGCCGGCCGGATGACCTGGGGTTCGGGGCACACCGCAAAGCAATCCATGCAGTCGTTGCAGGCACTCCGCTGTGCGGCGCTGACCCGCAGCAGGGAGCGCTTGCCCAGCAGGCCGTAGAGGGCGCCCATCGGGCACAGGTGGCCACACCAGCCGCGGCTGGCAATCAGTAGGTCGTAGAGGAAGACCCCCAGCACGATGCCCCACGACAGGCCGAAGCCGAAGATCAGCCCCCGGTGCAGCATCGAGACCGGATTGACCCATTCCCAGGCCAGCGAACCCGTGGCGGCGGCCGTGATCAGGGTGAAGGCGAGCAGCCAGTAGCGGGTATGGGCGCTCGGCACCTTGCCGCCTTTCAGCCCGAGCTGGCGCCTCAACCAGGCGGCCGCATCGGTGACGATGTTCATGGGACAGACCCAGCTGCAGAACACGCGTCCGCCCACCAGCAGGTAGAAGGCGACCACGATGCCGGCACCCAGCAGGGCCTCGCGATAGGGCGCCTGTCCGGCGGCGATCGACTGCAGCAGCAGGAAGGGGTCGGTGAGGGGCAGGATGTCGAGGGTCAGGCTGGACGAGAGGTTGCCCTTGACGATCCACACGCCGAGCCAGGGGCCGGCGAGGAACAGGCCGAGGATGGCCAGCTGCGTGAAGCGACGCAGCAGCAGCCACTTGTGGGCGCGCAGCCAGCCCTTGACCTCGATGGCCTCGTGGCCGGGCCGCTCGACGCCGGGGCGACGCTCGCGCAGGGGCGGCTTCGTATCGGTGGCGGCGGTCATGGCTTCCATCCCGAATTGAGACCACTGCCCGGGGGCGGCGCGGGCTGGTAATCGGGGGCGACGCGGGTGTCGCCGTACTTGCGGTCCTCGAGGCCACGCATCGGCAGCTGGGTCTGGTCTCCGATCAGCGAGCCGCCGGCCCGGGCCTTTTCCTCCCAGCCCTTGCGGTAATGCTCGGCGGCTTTGCCCTGGGCCAGCTTGTGGGGCAGGACCTTGATGGCGGCCTCGGGCAGCACGCAGGAATGCTCGCACTTGCCGCAGCCGGTGCAGGCATCGGAATGGACCGTGGGCAGCAGCATGGCGTGGCGGTCCGAGCGCGGGTTGTGCATCAGCTCGAGGGTGATGGCCTTGTCGATGACCGGGCACACCCGGTAGCAGACGTCGCAGCGCAGACCGAGGAAGTTGAGGCAGGTCTCCTGGTCGATCAGCACTGCGAGGCCCATGCGGGCCTTGCCGATTTCGGTGAGCGCGTGGTCGAGGGCTCCGGTCGGACAGGCCACGACGCAGGGAATGTCCTCGCACATTTCGCAGGGCACCGCGCGGGCGTCGAAGTAGGGCGTGCCGGTGGCAATGTTGTCGCCCAGCGTCGACAGCTTGAGGGTGTCGTAAGGGCAGTCGCGCACGCACAGGCCGCAGCGCACGCAGGCCGCCAGGAAGTCGGGCTCCGCCAGCGCGCCGGGGGGCCGCAGGGCGGTCGCCGGCCGGGCCGAGGCCTCGGTCGCGACCAGTCCCACGCCCATCGACACCAGGCACGCACCGCCCGCCGCACCGGCCATTTCCTTGAGGAAACGGCGGCGGGTCTGGGCGCTGCGGTCGGTTGCCGACGTGTCAGGGCGCGGGGCGTTCATGGTGTCGAATCGTTCGTGTCGAGGGGGCTTCAGCCCGCCGCACAGGGCGGCGGGCAGGGCGCCGGATGGGGCTCAGGCCTTGGTGACCTTCACCGCGCACTTCTTGAAGTCGGTTTCTTTCGAGATCGGGCAGGTGGCGTCCAGCGTCAGCTTGTTCACCAGCCGGCCTTCGTCGAAGAAGGGCACGAACACCAGGCCGCGCGGCACCTTGTTGCGGCCGCGCGTCTCCACGCCCAGCAGCAGTTCGCCGCGTCGCGAGCTCACCTTGACCTGCATGCCGCGCTGGATGCCGCGGTCCTTGGCGTCGTCGGGGT
>JAGRFX010000409.1 GCA_020445805.1 Rhodocyclaceae bacterium | reverse complement strand
AGCAACAGTTTGCGCATGACCGCGACGAGAACCTGTTTAGGCTTCTTGCCGCGTTCGATGAGCTTGTCGTAATAGGCCTTGACGTTGGGGTCGTAGCGACAGGCGACCAAAGCCGGGAAGTACAGGGCGTCCCGAAGGTAGCGGTTACCGGCTTTGCTGATGCGTCTCGGTTTGTGGGTAGAACTCCCTGATTCGTGCGCTCGCGGGTCGAGCCCGGCGTGAGCGACCCACTGCTCGGGCCGCATGCCGTCCGGCAAGGCCATGAGTTCGGCGAGGATGCGCGGTCCGGTCTTGGCGGCGATGCCGGTGGTGGAGGTCAGGAGCCGAAGCCGCTCGGCGAGTTCCGGGACGCTTTCGACGAGCGCCAGGGCGGTCGTCTCGAGGTGGTCGATGCGACGCTGCAGGTGATTCATGTTGACCTGCGTATCGTGGGCGACGACACGCCCCCAGCTGCCCAGGCGACGCGCCTGTTTGTGACGGTTCCGCTCTCGGGTCAACTCGGTGTTGAGCTGCACGATGCGACGGCAGATGTGCTGCAATTCGAGCACTTCGTCGCTCGGCGGCTGCCACGGTCTGAAGGGCATACGCTGGAGAAATTCCAGGATGCTGGCGGCGTCGAGGCTGTCGGTCTTTCCCCGTTGCAGGTTGGCGGTGGTGAAGTGCTTGATGACCTTTGGGTTGACCACCATCACCTCGATGGCCGGAGCCTGGTGTAGTGCCAGGGCCAGCGGCATCGAGTAGACGCCAGTGGCTTCCATGCACACGCGCGCCTGCGCCCCTCGCTGGGTGGCCCAGCGGATCAGCTTGCCGAAGCCGGCGGCGTCGTTGGTGAATATTTTCTCGGGGTGGTCTTTGCCATCGCGTCGGATACGGCAGACCAGGTTGCGCGAGTCGACATCGATTCCAATCAGGTTCACTTGTTCCTCTCCCGAAGCAGATATAGGCTGCACCCGGGTGCCCCGACCTTGGGTTATGACGGTCAAACCTTGTGATGCGAGTTCGCCGACTCAGGATGCTCCAGGGATTCTCGTCATGAAGGCGGGGCGCCCATCTAACGCACAAGGTCGTGGCCTTCAGGCGTCTGCGGCGTCACCCGGTCGCCGTCTGAATCTAACTCGCCTCGGCGAGCTTCAGAACGGCTGAATCGGAAGATACAAGACGTATGGGCCTCGTGATAGCCGCAATTTATCTGCCCTTATACGGCCTCTTTGCCCTATTGGCTCTTGTTATAGGAATCAAAATTCAGATCAACGGTGAATATACGTCGTTAATCAAACGTCCGTACCTTTACGCGCTTACCGGGGCGGCTACTTCTATTGCACTAGGCTTGGTCTGGATCTGGGCCATTTATATGCTCGCAGGAACGAGAGGCGTTGGTTCGTGGGATGACTTCTTCGAGCAGCTCGCCGTAACGCTTCTTGCGCCATTTGCCTTCGGGCTGGCTACTCTTGGCATCAGCCATGTGCGGAAACGAAGATCCAAAGTAAGGCTGCGACATGCAGCCGCAGGCGCACTGTATTCGGTTATTTTTTTACCATGGATCGCTTTACACGTATCCAGCAATTATCGAGCGGTCGTTAACGGTCCCGTCTTCGAGCGTGTGTGTCAGAACGCCCGGATCGAAATTCTAGAGAAAGTAGCGGGCACAAAAAGCATCGCGCTCGTCCCGGCCGCGATTCCAGTCGTTTCGGAACATAGGCAAATGCAACTAGAGCGACCTTCAAGCTTCTTTCTCAATCAGTATCTTCTCGATTACATCGAGAAATACCAGGCAGAAAATGGTGGATCGATCCTCGTCCGCGAAACTATATCCGGCGGCCGTAAGCCAAAGGTAAATCATCAATCAGCAGAAAAAATTGAGTTTATCGAGAAGCCGATAGATACGATTACGGCCGAATATACAGTTACGTCACGGCTTCTGGAGCTGGAGAACGAGGAGGAGTATGGGATAGGAGGGGCCCGAATCGAGATTCGGCGCACCGCCGGTAATCAGTTGATCGCATTCGCGCAATATTACTGGGACAACCGGACCTTTAATGCTTGCCCCGAAAAAGCGCATTCGTTTTGGTTTGTCTATGAATTCATTACTGGCA
>JAGRFX010000408.1 GCA_020445805.1 Rhodocyclaceae bacterium | reverse complement strand
GCCGATCCTTGCCCAACGTAAGCATTATAAACTACTTTGGGATTGACGCTAAGGAGTACTTCTTTTTGAGCGATGATAGGCAAGAACGCCGAATCAATGGCAACTTGGTTGTTTCCGAGGTATATCATGCAAACACCCGAACGGTATAATAATTGAGCGCGGAGTAACGGCTTTGCACCTTCAGCGCAAAAGAGAAGGCCCTCCTTTAGATATTGAAGCGCTTCCTGATATTCTTTTTTGTAGTAATATCCTTGACCCACCAATTGGCAAGCAACACCGGCCAATGAGTCAGCTCGTAAGTTTTTTGCCTTTAATAGTGCTTCCTTCCCAACGGCTATAGCCTGATCGGAGGCTCCTTTTTCCAACTCAATGAAGCCCTCCTCTAATTGTCTTTTCAGCATTTTTATTTCCGAGTCAACCTGACCGAATGCATTGGACTGGAAAAACACGAATAATATGGTGAGCGGTATAAAAAAAATCAGTGTTCTCATCAATAAACCCATTTTACCTCAAATAAATAACCGTAAACTCAAATATAATCTAAAGTAGCTACTACTTTACTTCTCTTCTGTTTCTACCCCGATAGGTAGTGCGTTGGAGCAACTGTTCCTCTTTCAGGCTTTGGTTTTGTAGTTTTTGTTCATTCAATTCCAGGTTGACTTCCAGCTTCTCGACTTCCTGCCGCGCTTCGGCGCTTTTGATGCTATCCTTCATATAATGATATGCCGAAAAAGCATTATAAGCATCCCGATATCTTTTAAGTGCGTAAAGGGTCTGCGCCTCATGGTGTATAGCTTGATTGAGCATCAGCATATCATTGGTGCCAGCGGCCCGTTTTTTGGCGCTCATCACTAATGGTAGGGCTTCCGCTGGCCGGCCCAGATAGGATAAAGCCCGGGCAGCCAGGACCTCCGTTCGGGCGGCTCTAATTTGATCTTCGGCCTGATCAAAATAAACCAGGCATTCTCGCAACCGGACCAAGGCTTGTTCTTGTTTTCCTTGATCAATCTCTGTTTCCGCCAGTTGGTATAAGGCCGTATGGGCATCATTTTCATACCCCAGCTCCGAGGCTTGTTCATACTGTAGTTGGGCAAAATAGGCAGCAGAATCCAACTGCTCCAAACCATAGTAGGCTCTGAAAAGCTGGGTATAGAAGTTGAGCAGGACGGTCAACGCCTTTGTATTTTGTGCATATTGGTAACCGTTTAGCAGGATTTCTTTTGCTTGGAGATAATCATTACTCCGCAGAAAGGAAGTGGAAATATTTAAATGAGCCAGCGCGATGGCCAGATCATCCTTAGAAGCATAGGCAATCTCCTGAAATTCCTTCATAGTGGCCTGATGGGCTTCATTCTGGCCGGTTCGGGCATATATTTCCACTAGGATAGGATACATGCGGGATACCAATTTTATGTAGGTGCTATCCGGAATTTTTTCCTCGTGGCCCTTGGCATAGTCCAAAGCTTCTCGATAGAGGATTACGGCTGAATCAAAGGCCTGAACGGAGTAGTATCCATAGCCTGCATATAAGTTATAAATCTTCAGTATGATCTGTGGATCACCGTAGGCTATCGCTTTCTTTAAGGCACTGGTGCCTTCCTGCTGAACTTTTGTGTAATGGCCTTGATTGCCATGAGTGAGTAAGAGTTGGTAATAGGCATCAACTTCTGCCTTTAAATCCTGTTGGGCCTGAGCCAATTCGAGCCATTCCTGCACCCACTGCAATTTTTTGGACAGTTCTTTTGTGTTTTTAGTCAACAAAGACAGCAATTCAAACTTGCGGTTCGGAGATTGAGCGGTATCCAATTCCGCAGCCCAGTCCTCGATTTGGGCAGATGGTGAATAAGCGAACAGTAAAATTAGAAGAGGTGTGATTACTTTTCTCATTGTGCCATTTGTTTGTTTACATATAGCCTCGCATTGAGAATTGGGGACTTTGGGCACGCCAACGGTCAAAGTATGAAATTACTACTTTATGCCCATCTAATACTACTTTGTTAACTTAACAGGAGCGCGGACCTCCAGGTCCGCGAAGGCTGCCCCGGGCAGCCTTTAAAAAGGCAATATCGTACTAAAAACCTGCTCCAAGCAGATTTT
>JAGRFX010000039.1 GCA_020445805.1 Rhodocyclaceae bacterium | reverse complement strand
TCGTCCGCATCGGTTTCCCTTTCGTGTCGCGCCACGGCGCCCCGGATGGGCGGCGTCGGCCGAAGGTCCGAGTCTGGCCGCCCCGGGCGCCAGGGGAAAAATGCAATCGATTGCCGATGCGCGTCGGGGCGCTCGTGGATCCGACGACCGGGTCTCCCGCCCGGCGGCGCCCGGGATAAGATCGCGCGCCGCCCTGTCGGGCCCATCGAACCATCATCCGGGTGCCACCATCGTGTCGCTGCCGCCTGTCGCCACCACCATCCTGCTGCTGTCGCTCAGCAACGTCTTCATGACCTTCGCCTGGTACGGCCACCTCAAGGCCCTGAACCACAAGCCCTGGCTGGTGGCTGCGCTGGTCAGCTGGGGCATCGCCCTGTTCGAGTATCTGCTGCAGGTGCCGGCCAACCGGATCGGTCACGCGCTACTGGACGTGGGGCAGCTCAAGATCCTGCAGGAGGTCATCACCCTCACGGTGTTCGTCCCTTTCGCGGTGTTCTACCTGCGCGAACCGCTCCGGCTCGACTACCTGTGGGCCGGGCTGTGCCTGCTGGGGGCGGTGTACTTCATGTTCCGCCCCAGCCTGGGGAGTTAGGGCGTTCAGGCAGGCGCGAGTGACGCGGACAGGCGGCCGGCCAGGGCCGACTGGCGCCGCTCGATGAAGGCCCTCAGGAGGTCCGGATACTCGGGCCGGACCGCCTGCCGGACGGATGCGCGCGCCGCAAGGCGCTGTCGCCAGGCTGTCAGCCGCGGGCAGCCGGCCAGCATGCCGAAGTCGGCGATGGTGTCGAACACGTCGAAGTAGCGGAACACCGGTGCAAAGACCGCATCGACCAGCCCGAAGGCCTCGCCGCCGAAATAGGGGCCATCGCCCACGGCCTGCTCCAGTTGCCGGAAGCGCGCGCCGAGGGTGGCGGCGCGGGCCGCGAGTTCGGTCTCGGTCGGTGCCGTGTAGAAGCCCCAGATATCCGACAGAACCGTCGAGCCGAACTCGATCCAGCTCCGCTGCCGGGCCCGCTCGAGCGCGCTCTCCGGGTGGAGCCGCGGCGGCCGGGTCTCGTCCAGGTATTCGCAGATCACGGCCGATTCGAACACCGGCACCTCGCCCACCAGCAGCACCGGCACCTTGCCCAGGGGGGAAAGGGCCAGGAACCAGTCGGGCTTGTCGGCCAGGTCGATGTCGATGCGCCTGAAGGGCACGCCCTTCTCGGCAAGCAGGATGGCCGCCCGCTGCACATAGGGGCACAGGGCGTGGCTGATGAGGGTGAGTTCGGGCTGGCTCATGGGGGGTCTCTCCACGGTCGGGTTCGGGCGCGCCGGCCGGATTGCCATGCGCACCGCGTCGGGTCGAACTCAGAATAGGGATGCAGCAGCGCAATTTAAATCTGCTTTAATGCAAACCATGATTGCATCGACGCACGATCCGCTGACCCCGGCCGATCTGGAGACAGTGCTGGCCCTGTGCCGCGCCGGCCAGCTGGCCAGCGCCGCGGAGCGCCTCGGGGTGGCCCCTTCCACGGTCTTCCGCGCCGTCCAGCGGATCGAGCGGCGCCTGGCCCAGCCCCTGTTCCTGCGCTCCCGCTCCGGCTATCGCCCCCTGGAGCTCGCAACCCGCCTGGCCGCCGACGCCGAGCGCATCGAGGCGGCCCTCGAGCACGCCCGCGCCGAGGCCCGCCAGGCACCGGACGAGATCACCGGCTCGGTGCGCATCACCACCACCGACACCCTCCTTCATGGCCTGCTGGCGCCCGCCCTGCCCGAGTTGCGCCGCCGGCACCCGCGACTCGACTTCGAGCTCACCACCGGGCATGCCCTCGCCAATCTCTCGCGACGCGAGGCCGACGTGGCCCTGCGCGCCACCCGCAAGCCACCGGACCATCTGGTCGGTCGCCCGCTCGGACCGATCCACGTCTGCGTCTATGCTGCCCGCACGAGCGGTCTCGCCGACCTGGAATCGGCGCTCGAGCGTCAGGCGGACTGGATCGCGCCGGACGACGCCCTGCCCGACCACCCCACCGTGGAGTGGCGTCGCAAGCACCTGCCGCGCGTCGTTCCGGCCTACCGGGTCGACAGCCTGCTGACCCTGATGGACCTGGTCGGCCGCGGGCTCGGCGTCGGGCTCGGGCCGGCCTTCCTCGCCGAGCGTCGAACCGATCTGGTGGCCCTCACGCCGCCGCTTGCCGAATGCGAGACCGCCCTGTGGCTGCTGACCCATCCGGAGTCGCGTCACCTGCGGCGCGTCGCCGCGGTGTCGAGCCATCTGGCCAGCGCCATCCGGCTCAGCCGGTGACGACGGGTGCGCCCGGCGACGCCTGCGCGGGATCGACCGGCGGACGCTCGACGGCAGAGGCCCACCCGTCCGGCGGACGCGATGGCCGCCAGGGGAGCGGCGCGCTATGCTGATTGCCTATTCGGAAACCCGGTGGCCCCGGCATCCGGGCCCGCGGGCAGGGGGGCGCAGGACGCGCCTGCCGCCCGGGCGAGCCCCCTTCCGTGCAGACCCTCGACCAGCAGACAGGATCATGGACAGCCAAGCCTTCCAGCGCTACCTGGATTCGTGCATCGAATCATTGAACAGCAAGCAGCAGGCGCTGTTCGAGACCTACCAGATCGGCACCTTCGAGGCCTTCGATATCGACGTGGACGCCGAAGAACTCCACCTGCTCGATGACGGCGAGGTCGCGCTCAGCGCCCGGATGGTGCCCATCGGCAGCTACGACCCCGAGAGCGGCAGCTGGATGTGGGGCTGGGCCAACGAGGCCTTCCCGGACGCCCTGCGCGAGAAGTCCGCCCGGCTCAAGGGCCTGGAGGCCGTGACGGGTTTCGAGCTGTTCGGCGCCGAGATGCTGCAGATCGATGAAGACATGGCCTGGGAGATCGCCGCGATGGCGCTCGACCGGCTCGAGGCCCAGGGGGTCTATTGCGGGCCGGCCAGCGACACCCTCTACTTCTATGCCCTGACCGACATCCGGCACGCCCGGGGCTAGGGTCCGCAGAGCCGAGGGCCCCGTCACGATCGCATGGCCGCGCCGCCGGCCCCGCACCGCGGCTGCAGGCCCGCCTAGGCGTCGATTCGACCGAGGACCAGGTCAAACCCGTACTGGGTGGCCCGCAGGCATCGGTGGGCCTCGCCCGGAAGGAACTCGTCGAAGTCGTCATGCAGTTCGACCAGCCCGCGCGCCAGCAGCTGGTCGGCCGTCTCGGCATCGATGTCGGGGTAGCACCGAACACGGAAGCCCTTGACCGCAAAGGCGTGCCGCGCCAGTTCAAGATCGGATGATTCGCCGGACCGGGGCATCTGGAGCTCCTTGACTCGCCTGGCCGGCATCCCGGCTCACCCGTCCAGTGTGCCCTAGCTGGCCGACTGCGCTCAATAGCGACTGACCCATCGACCATGGCGGACCTTGCCCGCGCTGCACACGCCGATCAGAATGAATCGCCCCCCGCCCCAGGAGATGTCCATGTCGCTCCGTGTCATTGGCGCCGGTGTCGGCCGTACCGGCACCTATTCCCTCAAGCTGGCCCTCAACCAACTCGGGCTCGGCCCCACCCACCACATGGAAGAAGTGCTCCACCACATGCCGGTGCAGGTGCCCCTGTGGTCGGCGGCGGTGGACGGCCAACCCGACTGGCCGGCCATCTACCGGGGCTACGGCAGTGCCGTCGACTGGCCCACGGCAGGCTTCTTTCGCGAGCTGAGCCGCGCCTTTCCCGACGCCCGCTTCGTACTCACGGTGCGCAGCCCCGAGAGCTGGGCCGCCAGCTTTGGCGAGACCATCTACAAATTGATGGCCTCCCGGAACGAGGCGCCCCCGGAGTTGCAGGACTGGATCGGGATGGCGATCCGGGTCGTCGACCGGACCGGTTTTCCGCCGGGTCTGAACCGAGAGGGACTGATGGACGCGTTCGTGAAACATCGGGAGGCCGTGCAGGCGGCGGTGCCCGTCGATCGCCTCCTGGTCTTTGAAGTGAAGTCCGGCTGGGGCCCCCTGTGCGCATTCCTCGGCTTGCCGGAACCCCAGGAGGCATTTCCCCGCACCAATGACCGGGCGGAATTCTGGGACCGGGTGGCGGGCAAGCTCTGAAGCGCCCCCCGATGCCAGACCAATTCGCTAAGCTGCGAACGAACGGCACGCCGCCCGCGCCGGGCGGGTGCAAGCCCCCACCGTGTACTGTCCAGGAGCTCTCCATGCGTGCCATTGCCGTACTGTTCGCCGCGCTGTTGCTGGCCACCTCGGCCTCGGCCCAGGGACTGGCGATTACCCCCGATGACACGACCCGGTCGGTGATCGCCGCCCACAAGGGCAAGCGCGTCACCCTGCGGCTCCGCGGCGGCGAGGAACTGTCCGGCGTGGTGCGCGATGCGACCGAGCGGCTGGTCGTGATCGGCGAACTGTCCGGTCGCGAGTTCTTCGACGCCGTCGTGCCGCTCGACGCTGTCGAGGCCGTCATCGTCCGGGTCCGGACGCAATAGCGTCCGACGTCCGAGCGCGCGGACTGTCGGTGCCGGCCTGCGCCAGGTGAGCGCACGTCCGATGGGGCGCGGGCATTGCGCACGGCACCATGGCCGGGTTTCGACGCCTCGCGCTCCGTGACGCCGGAGCCCTTCATGGCCGCCTGGGTGGCGGGCCTCCTGGCGATCGCCTGGACGGGCGCGCAGGCGGATCCCCGCTGGGTCGCCACAGCGGCAGCCGGGTCGACGGCGCCCGTCCCCGAGGCGGGCATGGCTTGGGTCGTGCGCCTGATCAGCTTCGAAGTGGTCCTCGTGCGGGCGACCCTGCACCGGCGAACGGGGGGCCAGGCATGGCTTCGCGCCGGAATGACCGCGCTCATCGCCACGGCCTATTTCGGCTGGCTTCTGACCCTGCTGACCCTGCTTGGGCCTGATCTGATCGGGCCTGCCTGCCACCACGCCGGGGAGGCGTCGCAGGGCGAACATCACCATCGCTGAATGATCCAGCGCACCGTCGGGACGGCACGACGCGGGGTGTGCGCTTCGGCAGCCCGGGAGAGGAGCTTTCATGGCGTTTGAATCCCACGAGGCCTATTTCGCGTCCGTCCAGGGCGAGCCGCTGGCGCGGCTGATGGCGATCCAGGCACAGATCGAAGCACGCTTCCCCACGGCGCGCCGCTGCATCAGCTACCAGATGCCCGCCTACCGGGAGGGCCGGATCTTCATCTACTTTGCGGCGTTCAAGAAGCACATCGGCATCTACCCGCCGGTCAGCGAGGACACCGCCCTGATCGAAGCCCTGGCCCCGTACCGGGGGCCCAAGGGCAATCTGACCTTCCCCCACGACCAGGACCTGCCGCTGGCACTGATTGCGCGTGTCGTGAGCGCGCTCCACCAGGAATACGCCCGGCGGTGAGCGCCCCACCCGGTTCGCGGCCGCGCGCGCTGCTGCGCCTGGCCCTTGCCACCGCCATCGACACAGCGACCTGCGGACGCGGCGATGGCGCCGCCGATTCGTCAATGACTGTCACGGCCGCGGCCACCTGTTCAGCCAATGCTATAAACCCTCGGTCGATCGGCGCCGGACCGCGCCCCGGGCCGATCGGCGCATCCATGAACCGGGAGGCCGCGTCGGAATGAACTTCAGCTCAGAGGAAGCCGCCCTGCTGCGCCAGCTGGCGCACGGTTTCGGCCTTGGCCGGCGCTTCGGCTTCTATGCCGCGACCCTCCTCCCGGTCGTGGCCTTCGGGGTCTATGGCTTCCTGAAACGGGACTACGTGGCCTCATCCGTGGCGCTGCTCGGCGCCATCGGCCACATCGCCTGGCGCATCTCGGCAGAGACGCAGCACCTCCAGCTGTACCGCAGCATTGCGCAGAAGGTCCTTGCCGAAGCTGAGCGCCGCGAGACGGCGTAGCGTCTGAGGACACCTGCACCACGGGGCGCCCGGGTTCCAATGGCCCGGAAGCGTGTGATATGCCATGGGCCTGAACCGCCCGCTACGGGTTAAGGTGTCGGGACGGCGTGCAGGCAGGGTACGGAGACGCCGAGCCGGCCACGACCGCCCCCACCACATGAGGATGCCTGCATGCCCAATGCCAACCAGGAAACCATCGGCGAGAACCTGTACTTTTTTCGCAGTCCGGTCGCCAACTGCGCCCATTGCCTGATCTTCGGCCACGCCGGATGGGTGCCACGCCTGGCCGACCAGTTCCAGGTGCCCATGGGCGTGACGCTCAATTTCCGCTCCTGGCACGGGAGCCCCAACGTCAGCAATCCGACCCATGAAATCCTCGATCCGCGGGCCCGCTACGATCGGGACGAAGCGCTGCTGAACCGCAGCTCGCCGAAGGTCGCCTCGATGCTGCTGGATCAGCATGAAAAGAAGACCTTCGTCGGTGGCGAATCCTGCTGCAAATACGTGATCGTCAAAGGGGTCGGCAAGCACTGGGACAAGCAGAACCCCGGCCAGAGCTCCTATTCCGAGCTGAGCCGACTCGTGGGCCTGGCGGCGGGCACCGGCAAGCCGGTGCATTTCGTCTCGGTCCGCAATCGCCGCTACCGTGGCGCCGCGCGATACCAGACCCTGGGCGACGTGATCGACCAGGTCATCCAGCACGAGCCGCTGATCAACCAGTTCGTCATGGCGGGATGCCGCGGCGTCCATCCCGACTGGAATCCCTGAGTCCATGGCCTTTCCCGGGGACGGCCACCCTCGCATGGCGCGAGCCCGCTTGCTGAGCGGACCCGTGCCATGCTGATCGAAACCGAGCGCCCCGGTTGCGTGCTGCGCCCGTGGCATGAGCGCGACCAGCCCGGGCTGGTCGCCATCGCCAACAATGTGAAGATCTGGCGCAACCTGACCGACCTGTTTCCCCATCCCTATACCGAGGCGGATGCCGACGCGTGGATCGCGCTGGCCCGCGAGGCGGACCGAAGCGTCCATCTGGCCATCGAGGTCGAGGATCAGGTGGCCGGCGGCATCGGCGCCCTGGCCGGCTCGGGCGTCTCGATTGCGACGGCTGACTTCGGCTACTGGCTGGGCGAGCCCTACTGGGGCCGGGGACTGGCGACGGCCGCGGCGCGGGCCCTGGCCGGGGTCCTGATGGCGCAGCGCCGATTTGCCCGCCTCCAGGCACCGGTGTTCGCCGGCAACGCAGCGTCGATGCGGGTGCTCGAGAAGGCCGGCTTCGTGCGGGAAGGCGTGCTGCGCCAGAGCGTTACCAAGGATGGCGCGCTGATGGACAGCGTCATGTACGCACGCACGGCGACCTGACCGGGGCCACCGGCCCCGCCCCAGGGCGCAGGCTGTGCCCCGTGCGCCGTAAGGCGCTCGCTGCCGGATCGTCCAATCCCCATGCGGCAATTCATGGCACGGCGCCGCAGGTAGCTGGGTGGACAAACGACAGCGGGGGGCCTGATGGCGATTGATCTGGTGGGACTGGAAAGCGTGGCACCCGAGGCCATCGTGGCCCTCCACGCCGACCCACAGGTGCGTCGCCACCTGCCGCTGGCGACCGATGATTTCGATCTCGCCGCGTGCCGCGAATGGATCATCCACAAGCGGGCCCTGTGGGACCGTCATGGCTACGGGCCATGGGCCATCCTGGTGGACGGCGCGTTTGCGGGCTGGGGCGGGCTGCAGCCCGAAGGCGGCGAACCGGACCTGGCACTGGTCCTGTCGCCCCGCCACTGGGGACAGGGACCGGCCATCGTTCGCCACATGCTGCACTGGGCCTTCGAGTGCCGGCGGCTGCCCGCCGTCACCGCCCTGCTGCCCCTGAGCCGTGTGCGCCAAGGCGGCATGCAGCGGCTGGGCTTCGAGGCCTGCGGCCAGTATCAGCTCGGCGCGGCGCGTTTCGTCCGCTACCGCCTGAGGGCAGCCGACTGCCCCGGCATCACGGCCCCATGCGGCGAACCGCTTCGGTGACCCGGATCAAGCATCTGCCCACCGCCCGCCGGCGGCGACCTGCGAACATGCGCGGTCGAATTGTCGCTGGCCCCAATCCAAATGCCCCGCTCCCTGCCCTTCCGATGGCTGCCCGTCGCCCTCTGCGCGGCCCTGTACCTCCCGCTGGCAACCGTCGCCGGTACGGACGATCGCTTCGAGCGCATCGAAGCCACCAGCCGGGCACTTGCGGAAGCCCTCGCGCGCCTGGATGCCGCCGACGACACCCCGGCCAGGGCGGCAGACCTGCTCGCCCAGGCCCGCCGCGAGCGCGACCTGGGTCATGACGAAACGGCACAAACCCTCGCAGGCTCGGCCTACGGCCTCCTGAAGGAACGCATCCGCAGCGTGTCCGCCGCGCGCGTGCAGCCGGCGGAATCCCAGCCATCGGCCCCGGAGCAGGCCTCGCCAGCCTTCCTCGCCCGCCGCCAGGCCGCACTCGAACTGCGCGCCGCGGCGCTGCGGGTGGCCGAGGAGAAGCAGGCCGATCGCGCCTTCGTCCAGGCTTTCGACCGGGAGCTGGCCCTGGCCGACGCCTCAGCGGCGGCCGGAAGTCACGCGGAAGCGACGTTCGCCCTGCAGCGGGCCTACGACGGGATCAAGGGCACCCTGGTGTCGCTGCGCCAGGGCGAGACCCTGGTGCGCAGCCTGAACTTCGCCAGCCCGGAAGCGGAATTCCGCTACGAACGGGATCGCAACGACACCTTTGCGATGCTGGTCCCGCTGCTGGCCGGCGAGGCCGTCGCCGAGGCCCGCGCCCAGGGATTCCTGGGCAGCGCCCGGGCGCTGCGCGCCCAGGCCGAGGAGGCAGGCTCGGCAGGCCGGTTCGATGCGGGCATCGAGCTGCTGGAACGCTCCAGCCGCGAGTATCAGAAACTGATCCGTAACGCCGGCATCCTGCTGCCCGGCTGAGGCCGGGCAGCAGGCCACGCAGGGCGCTATTGCGCCGCCAGGTATTCCGCCGTCGCAGCGATGTCCGCGTCGCTCATGTTGCGTGCGATGTCAGCCATCATGCCGGCCGGATCGTTGCTGCGGGTACGCCCCTTGAGGTCGGTCAGCTGCTTGACCAGGTAGTCCTTGTGCTGGCCACCGATGACCGGAAACAGGGCATTGTCGGGCGCCTTGCCCTTGCCCCGCTCGCCGTGGCAGTTGATACAGGCATAGATGCCCCGCGACATGTCCCCTTCGGTGTAGAGCTTGCCGCCCGCGGCGTTGGCCGAACCCTCCCCGGCCATCTGTTTCTGGCTCGCGAAATAGGCGGCGATGTCCTGCAGGTCCTGCTCGCTGGTGACGGTCGCGGCCATGCCGGTCATCGTCGCGTCCTGGCGAACGCCCTTCTGGTAGTCCGTCACCTGCTTGCGGATGTAGTCCGCATACTGGCCGGCCAGCTTGGGAAAGTTGGGCGCCGCGCTGTTGCCATCGGCGCCGTGGCACCCCTGGCACATGGCCGACTTGTCCTTGCCGGCGGCCGGATCGCCAGCGCCGAGGCGGGCACGGATGTCTGCCTCGCTGTCGCCGGCCCAGGCCACGGCACTGATGACCAGCGTGGTGAACAGCGCCACGGCTTTCCCACGGTTTCGACTGTGCATTTTTCCCCTCCTCCCCGTCATGCGGAATGTCGACCCGCGATTGTTTCCGACATCGGTGCAGGGGTCAATGAGGGGTCCGGCAGCGGTCGCCACGGTTCTGCCCGCCGGCGGGCGGATCCGCGCCCGGGCGTGCGCCACCGTTCCCGTTCTGGGCGCGCATGGCATCCGGCGCTGACGGCGGACTTGCCGCAGGCCGTTCAGGTCCTAGACTGAGCCCAGGGGTGCGGCCCGTGCCGGGACCCCGGATCGACAGGAGACCCCCCTATGGCGAGCAATACGCTGTTCTTTGCATGGAACCGACCGATTCCCGGTCGCGAACGACTGAGCCAGGCCCACTTCACCGACATGAATGGCTATCTGACGGGCCTGCGGAACGAGGGCGCGATCGATGGCTACGAGACCGTCCTGCTTGATGTTCACGGCGGCGATCTGAACGGCTTCTTCCTGATTCGTGGCGAGCCCGGCAAGCTCGACGCCCTGCAGGGAAGCGAGGCCTGGCAGCACCACATGACGCGCGCCACGCTGCACCTGCTGGGCGCCGGTGCGGTGCGTGGCGTTTCGGGCGCCGCCATCGGTGAGCGGATGGCGCGCTGGGCCAGCCTGTTGCCGGACTGACCCGGGCCCCGGCTGGGATCAGGCTTCGACGGGCAGGCGCTGGTCGTAGGCCTCGCGCAGGCTGGCCCAGCCTTCCCAGAACGAGGGGCGGGGCCTGCCCTGCAGGCGGGCAACGAGGATGTCCAGGTGCATGTGCCAGCCGGCGCCGACCATGGTCCGGCTGGCCCGATCGGTCAGCCGCTGGTGGGTCACGGTGAGCAGGACCGCATCGCCCTGGTCCTCGAGGTCGAAGCGGACCTCGCCCCCGCCCTGCCACAGGAAGCACAGGCAGTGAGGCGCCCGGACCGCGGTGATCGGGCAGTGCATGCGCATCTCTTCGGCGAATTCCGGGGGCCGGCCTGCCGCCGAGTCGGACAGCTCGTCATTGCGCCAGACGAATTCGACCCCGCCACCGGCCCGCAGGTCCATTTCCCCGGCCGCCAGCCACTGGGCCCGCAGTTCGCTGTCGATGAGATAGGACCAGACGCGCTCGATGGGGCCGGGCAGGCGTCGCTGAATGCGCAGGGTCGCGGGTTCGACGAGGCTTCCGAAGCTGTCGGTGGGGTGGGCGTGAGTCATGACTTTTCTCCGTCGGTCTGCGCGTCCGGCGGGGATGCCGGCTCGCGCAGCAGTTGCTCCAGGCGGTCCAGGCGCGTGGACCAGAATCCCTGGTAGTAGGCCAGCCATTCGTTGGCGCTGGCGAGGGGACCGGGCTCCAGGTGGCAGACATGGGTGCGCCCCTGGATCTCCCGGCGGATCATCCCTGCCCGTTCGAGGACCTGGATATGCTTGGACGCCGCCGCCAGCGACATCGCGAACGGCTGGGCGAGCTGCCCGACCGTGCGTGGTGCGCGCGCCAGTTCGCGAAGCATGGTGCGACGCGTGGCGTCGCCCAGCGCATGGAACACGGCATCCAGTTCGAGTGCGTTATGTTCAACCATGTGGTTGACTATAAACACCCAAGCCCAATAGTCAACCAGTTCGTTGAATATTACCCAGGGCCAGACCGACCCTCCCAACCGGCACCGGGCGACGGCGGGCGCGGCAAGCACGGCCCCCCGAACATCCGCGCGGCCACGTGCAAGGCTTCGCTGCGCGCGGCCCACTGACTACACTGCCCACTTCGCCACCTCAAGACCACCCGCCATGTCCCAGCCCACTCCGCTGCCCCGGGTCACCGCCCTCCATCAGTTCCCCGTGAAGTCCTGCGCCCCGCTGTCCCTCGAGCGCGGCTTCGTGGACGCCCTCGGACTTGCCGGCGACCGGCGCTTCATGGTCACCGACCCGGACGGTCAGTTCCTGACCGGGCGCCGCCATCCGCGACTGGCCAGCCTGCTCGCCACCCCGATCGAAGGGGGACTGGTCCTGGCCGCCGAGGGGCGCACCCACCTGGTCGTCCGTCCCCAGGCGCAGCCCGACGAACGCTTGCAGGTGGAGGTCTGGCGGCAGTCCGTGAGCGCGCGCCGCTGCGGAGAGGCGGCCGATCGCTGGATCAGCGGGTACCTGGGCGTCGAGGCGCGGCTGGTTCATTTCGACGACGCCAGCCGGCGGCCGATCAAGGATGTGGCAGAACGCCAGGTGGGGTTCGCCGACGGCTATCCCCTGCTGCTGACCAGCGAGTCGTCCCTCGACTGGCTGCGGGAGCGATGCCCGAGTCCGATCGAAATGACGCAGTTCAGGCCCAACATCGTGGTCAGTGGTGCCCTGCCCTGGGCCGAGGACGACTGGCAGGAGATCCGGATCGGCGGGCTGTCCTTTGTCCTGCACTCGCCCTGCGAGCGCTGCAAGTTCATCACGCTGCCCCCCCGCAGCGAAAGCTTCCACCCCCTGCAGCAGCCGCTGCGCACCTTGATTGCCCACCACAGCGACGCCAACCGGACCCCGCTGTTCGGCCACAACCTGATCGCCCGCGGCGAAGGCGTGATCGAGGTCGGCATGCCCGTCGAGATCGTCCGCATGCGGTCTCGGGACGGCGAAGCCGAGGCCTGACGCGTGGGGCACGAGGCCACCGTCCGCCCCGGCCCACCGGCGCTGCCCAAGCATGTCACGGGATCGGGTGGTGACATGGGTCTAGCATAGCGACGCGAGATGCGCGGCCCCGGCGCCGCAAGACCACAACGACAGGAGACACCCCATGGCCATCGATCAGGACCAGATCAATCTGCTGCTCGACTCGGCGCAGACATCCGCCCAGAGCAACCGCGTCTTCATGGTCGAGCGGGGCAACATGATGACCGCGATCCTGTGGTTCAACCGGATCACCGGCCAGCGACTGTCCCTGACCGACCTCTCGCGCAACAAGGCCGCCGGCGGATTCTTCGTCCATACCTACACGGGTTCGGTCGACGGCAAGCCGGTCAATGTCAATCTGCGCGGCGGGTCGAGCTCGACCATCACCACCGAACGGCATACCACCATCCTCTCGAAGGACTACCGCCTGCTGGGGGAGATCGAATCGTCCAGCACCACGGCCGGTTGCCCGACCATCGACATCACCAACCCGCAGAGCCTCGGCAAGGTCCCCCGCGTCCTCCACTGCGAGGGACGGATCGAGGTCAAGTTCACGACGACCTTCGAACACGTGATGTAGATCCGAAGCCGATCATGCCGGCGCCCGTCCCGGTTCATCCGCCGCACGCGGCGCAGACCTGCGCGGTGTGCGATCGATCGCTGAGCTTCGCGGAATGCCGCCACGCCGGCCCTGCCGCGGTGCCGCTCTGCGCCTCCCAGGAGTGCCACTGGGTCGCAGCGCAGCAGGCACGCCTGGGGCCGTTCGCCTACGCGTCGTTTGTCCGCCGCCATCGCGAGAGCCTCGCGCGGCGACAGGCGGAAGAAGCGCGCCGGGAAGCCAGACACCTCGCCCAGGTCGCGTTCGAGTCGCGCGAGAGCCGACGCCTGCTGGCACGGGTCCGGGCCGAAGCGCCCTCCCTGCCGGAGCCCCGCCCGATCAACCTCCCCGATGGCCGTCGGCCGGAGGAAGCGGTGTCGCAGGCGCGCATTGATCGCTACCGGGCCCATGTCCTGGCCCAGATCGACATTGCCCGGCGCGCCGATTCGAGCGAGGACAGCGACTTCATCGGCGACCGCGGAACCCTGCAGCGCGAACACGAAACCGCCGCACGCTTCGCCCATGCGCCCGCGCTGGCAGGCTGCTGCGATGCCCTCTGCCGGCTCTGTGAGGGCGGCTGCTGTACCGGCGGTGCCGATCACGCCCACCTGGGGCCCCTGAGCTTCCGCCTGCAACTCGATGCAGAGCCCGAACTCAGCGACGAGGCACTCTGGGATCGCTATCGGGTGCACATTCCCGAGAAATCCCGCAGCGGCAGTTGCATCCACCATACCGCGCAGGGCTGCAGCCTGGCGCGGCCGCTGCGCTCGCCCACCTGCAACGCCTTCTACTGCCTGGAGCTCCGCGCGCTCCAGGCCTGCGAGGACCCGGTCGGGCCGGTCCTGGCGATCCAGCGCAACTACGGCCATTTCCAGCGCTTCGATCCGGGCCCGCGTCCCCGGGTCGTGCGCCTGGCGCTGATCGAGTCGGGCGAAGCCCGCTGGATCGCCACGCGGCGACCACGCGAACGCTGAGGGTCGACACGGTCCGCGCGACCGCCCCCCTCGCGGGGGCCTTCTGAGGGTGGCCGTGCCGGTCACGCCCGCCAGCCCTCGTGGTGAGGTCGGTGCGCTGCGACGCCGGCCGGGTCGTGCCCGGATGCGTGCGCAGCGGCGTCGGGCGCCCCGCTCAGCAGAAACCCTGACTCAAGTAATCCGCTGCCGGTCCCGTTGACGCCCGAACACGACCGGCCGGTCCCTGGAGACCCTCGATAACGGTCCGCCCCCTAGCCCCCATGTCCAGGAGAGACAGACCATGTTTTCAAACCTATCCCTGCGCTGGAAGTTGCTCGCACCCGTCACCATCCTGGTGATCCTGATGGCCATCCAGGTCTTCACCGGCATCCAGGGCGCCCGCGCCACCCATCAGATCGCCGAACATCTGGGCAGCCGCCTGCTGAGCGCGGGCTCCCTGCTGCTCGAGGCCGACCGCGATCTCTACCAGGTGCTGGTCGCCGAACGGACCCTGGTGTCTGTGGACGGCAGCGACAGCGGTCGCGACAAGCTGTTCAAGCAGATCGCCGACAACCGCAGCCAATCGGCCACCCGCCTCGACAAGTTCGCAGCCATTGCCGCCGATACGCCGACGCTGGCCGACGGCACCGAGGCCCTGGTGGCCAGCTATCGCCAACACCGCCAGGCCTGGGAGCAGACCATCGAGCAGATCGTGACCCTGCTGAGGAAAGGCGACGAGGAGGCGCGGCAAGGCGCCAAGGCCCTCTCCCTCGGCGAGGGTTCGGTGCGCTTCGAAACCATGCGCGACGACATCGACAAGCTGACCGAAGTCGTCTCGGAAGAGGCCAAGCGCGCCGAGGCGGGCGCGGTGGGCGTGGCCGAGAAGAGCTATGTCGTCGCGCTGTCGCTCGGACTGCTCGCGGTCCTGATGGCCCTTGTCACCTTCGTGGTCCTGCCGCGGACCGTCGTCCGCCCGATCGACGCCCTGACCCGCCGCCTCGACGAGATCGCGGAGGGCGGCGCTGACCTCAGCCGACGCCTGCCCGAAGACCGGCGCGACGAGATCGGCATGCTCGCCGCCAGCTTCAACCGCTTCCAGCTGAGCCTTGGACGACTCTTCTCGGAACTGCGCGGCAATGCCGAACAGCTCGCCCAGGGCGTCGAGCAGTTGGAGTCGCGCATCCGCGACGTCGCCGACCAGGCCGAATCCCTGGCCGACCTGTCCACCGCCAATGCGGCCAGTGTGGAGCAGATCACCGTCAGCGTCTCGCACATCGCGGACAACGGCAGCGAGACCGAGTCCCTGGCCCGCGAAACGGGCACCCTCACCCGCTCGGCGGCCGGCGAGATCGAACGCATCTCGGCCCATGCCGACGATTCGGCCAAGCGCGTCCGCGAGCTCGCCGAAGTGCTGGCCGGGCTCGACCAGCGCTCGGAGAGCATCAACGGGATCGTCGGTGCGATCCGCGAAATTGCCGACCAGACCAACCTGCTGGCCCTCAATGCCGCCATCGAAGCCGCCCGCGCGGGTGAGCAGGGCCGCGGATTCGCGGTGGTGGCCGACGAGGTGCGCAAGCTCGCGGAGCGCACCGGGGGCGCCACCCTCGAGATCTCGTCGATGCTCTCCGGCATGCGCAACGAGACCCAGCAGGCCATGGACTTCATGCGGGTGACCGAACAGACGGTGCAGAGCAGTGTCGCGCTGACCGGCGAGGCCCGCAGCAAGGTGGCGGAGATCGAAGCCCAGGTCACCGAGGTCGCCCAGCGCATGACCGACGTGGCCGCCTCCATCAACGAGCAACGCAGCGCCACGGCCTCCATGTCCCAGAGCACCGAGACGATCACGCGGCAACTTCAGCAGGCCGACGAAGCCCTGCGCCAGGCCAGCCAGACCACCCGTGAACTCGCCCGCATCGCGGCCGGTACGCGCGAGCAGTTTGCGCGCTTCCGCGACTGACCGGCGGGCGTCCGCCGGAGCCGGTCCGGCCCGCACGTCCTGCGGAGGGCCGCCGGTCGCCTCGCGCCTGCGCCCCGGCGACTGGTCGACGCCCTTCGCCGGATCGGCCGGAGGCGCTGTGGCACACTGTGGCGGTGCAGGCTACCGATCGCAGCGCGCACACCCGATTGCGAACCCGGCGATCACTCGCATGCCGCGCCGATGAACGAAACGCCCCTCCTGACCCCCCGCCAGCTGATCCTCCGCATCCTTGCGGTGCTGCTGGCGACCGGGCTCGGCGTGCTGCAGGCCCTGGACTGGCTGGGCTGGATGCCGGCATCGACCGCGCGCATCGGCGTCACGGCGGCATTGGTGGCCCTCTGTGCCACGCCGGCGATCTACATCGCGGTGGTGCGCGCCTTCGTCCGCAACCGCGACCTGGCCATCGAGCAGACCACCCGCCTGGCCATGACGGACCCCCTCACCCGCCTGGCCAACCGGCGACACTTCCGCGACGTGCTGACCATGGAATTCGCACGCCACGTCCGCTCCAAGGCGACCCTGGCCGTGATCCTGGTGGACGTGGACCACTTCAAGGCCTTCAACGATACGCACGGCCACCTGCGCGGCGACGAATGCCTGCAGCAGGTGGCGGAGGCCATCGCCGCCTGTCTGCAACGGCCTGCCGATCTGGTGGCGCGCTATGGGGGCGAGGAATTCGTCGTGATCCTGCCCGACACCGACCTGGCGGGCGCCCGTACCGTGGGCGAGCAGATCCGGCAGGCGATCGCGGGCCTGGCCATTCCCCACGGCGCGAGCGGCGCCGGCGAAACGGTCACGGTCAGCGTGGGGGTTGCCGCGGACCACTGCACCCGCCGGGCCTCGGCCATGGCCCTGGTGGCCCGCGCGGACGAACTGCTCTACCAGGCCAAATCCGGCGGTCGGAACCGGGTAGTCAGTGGCGCCCTGGCCCAGATCCCGGCCACGCCGCCCAGTTTCGGTACCCAGCTGGGCGGCGGGTATCGCTCAGGCAACACGCACATCGACGCCCAGCACCTGCAGATTCTCGGCGACGCCGATCGCCTGCTGCTGGCCCTGGCCGAGCCCGACAGTTCCGTCGAGTTCGAGACCGGGGTCGTGGACCTGCTGCGACACGTGGCGATTCACTTCCGCGACGAGATCCAGATCATCCGCGACCTGGGGTTTCCGGGCGTCGAAGAGCATGCCCGCGAGCACAAGCGCCTGCTGTCCAAGGCCGCCCGTCAGCTCGAGGATTTTCGCAGCGGCCACATTTCGTCCAGCGCCCTGTTCCAGTTTCTGGCGCGCGAGCTGGTCTTCGAACACGTTCTGCTGGCCGACAGCGAGTTCTTTGCCTTCACCATGGCCCACGCGACTGCGGAGAGCGGGGCGCCGGCCGCCGGGGTGACCCCGCCGGCCTGACGCCTCGCGCGCTCAGGGCCGCCGCCCGAAGAGACCCAGGTAGGCCGCGCGCGTTTCGTCCGAAACCCCCGCGAGGACCTGCTCATAGCCGGTCTTGTGGCGCCGCACGAGGCGCGCGGTGGCGACCGCCCTCGACTTGCAGTACCAGTGGCAGCTGTGCTGAAGAAGATAGATCTCGGCCGTCATCCGGTAGGCCCGCGTCCGGCGCTCCAGCCCCGCCGCATTCTCGGCGACGCGGGCAATCCCGGCCGCGTGAATCGCCACCAGGCGCCGCAGGTCGAGCGTGGCTGGCGGGAAGAGCTGTACCGCGTACGGAATCGGGACCGGCAGGGTGCTGAGGCAAAAGTCTGCACGGGGCGCGCGCTGCAGGTCGTCGCTGAGGCGACCGAGATCGCGGACCAGCGCGGCCTCGGTCGCCTCGAGGGCATGCCAGACCTGCTCGCGCCGCTCGAAGTCGGCTTCACCGAGGGCCCTCAGGTAGCCATCCACCAGGGTCTCCATCAGCCCCTCGATCCGATAGGGCTTCAGGGCGGTCCCGAGGCGCTCGATGCGCTTTTTCTCCTCGCCGGCACGCAGCACGATGCCGAGCCCGAGGACAAATAGAAACAGAACGTAAGATTCCATGCGTGCCATTGTCGGTCGAGCGACTCTATGCTGACAATGAGGTTGCACCGGGGCCTCCGTGCCTGACGCGGAATGCCCTGGCGACGCCATCCCGATCGACTATCATCACGGCATGGGTCCGCCCGCGCATCTGAGCCCGCCATGAACAGAGAGACGCACTACGCAGCACGTCCGTCGCCCGCCGACGTCCATGCGATTTCCGAGGGCTTTCCCACCCAGGACCTCTCCCGGACCGCCGCTCTGGCCCTGCTCCGGCAACAGCACGACGAACTGGGCGCGATGTTCCGCGACATGTCGGCAGCACTGGCCTCGATCGGACAGGAAGAACTGGCGCTGGTCTCCGATGGCATGGCGCACCTGCGCGAGGCCGGCTTCCGCGAACGCCTGACCCGCCTGTCGGGCGAGTTGTTCGACACCTTCCGACGACTCAGGCTGCGCGAAGAGGAGACCCTGCGTGTCGCGGGCATGCGCCGGTTCGGCGAGGCCTGGACGGAACACAAGCACAGCCACGCCGTGTTCCTTCGTCAATTGGCCGCCACGCTGGCCAATCCCGATCGCGATTCACCCGGTTGCGTTGCCCGCGAGCTCGCTGTCCTGATCGACGAGTACTGGGCCGTTCACGCGCTGGATCACGACCACCTGGCCTTCAGCCTGCTCGCGCTCCTGCCCGGTGCACCTGGGTCAGGCGACGAACACAGGGCCCTGCGCTGAGGCGTTCTGCCGGCGCGACACTGGGCAGCCCTGGGGCTTGGGTGCCGCCACCGCCGGCCACCGCAACCTCAGGAGTCGGGTAGCGAGAACGCCTTGGTGATGGCCCGGTAGGCCGGTTCCCCATCCCACTCGCGGGCACCATAGACTTTGTGAAGCACGCGACCGTCCGCGTCGATCAGGACCGTCAGCGGAATCCGGTTCGCCCCCAGCATGTTCTCGATCGTCAGCTTTTCGTCGATGAAATGGGGGAAGCTCGTCCCCGCCTTCTCAAGAAACGCCTTCGCCCGCTCCGGGTAGTCGTCGATCGACACCCCGATGATCCGGACCTGATCGCCCAGGCGCTTCGAAAGTCGCTCGAGCGAGCCCATTTCGGCCAGGCAGGGCCCGCAGTAGCTGGCCCAGACATTGACGATGACGGGCTTGCCCCGAAACTCGGACAGCCGGCGCGCCTCGCCCGACAGTCCGCGCATCGCCACGTCGCGCACGAGCGTGCCTTCCGCGACCTCGCCCGGCGTCTCGCCGAGCACCGGACCTGCCAGCATCAGAAGGGCTGCGGCCTGAACCAGGCGCTGCCGGATCGACTGGGTGTGCTGCATGGGTGGGCTGCGCTCCTTGGCAGATGTCGGGACCGATCGGGCTCGGCCGGTGGCGCAGACCACGGGCGAGGCCGGCCGATCGGGACTCGCGATTTTCGCACAGTCGCCACCTCGTCGGCGTCGGCCTGCGATCGGGCCGGGTCCCGCTTCGATCGAGGCTCGCCGATGGCGGTCACCGCCGGCGAGTGGCTCAATGGGCGTAGCGGACAAAGACCGGCCCGCGCGCTTCGGTCAGATCGAGGGGCAGTGATCCGCCCGATCCGGCCGTGACCAGAGGCGACCACTCCACCCCCAGGAAATCGCCCAGGCTGACCAGGCCGGCAATCGGCAGCGTCACCCGGCTGGCGTGGTCCGGATCGCTCTGCCAGATGGCATACACCGTCTCGTGCTCGTCGGCCAGGACCATGACATGCAGCCCGGGCGGCGTGTCGGCCAAGAGGCCCAGATTGAGCTTCCCTTCGGCCAGCGCCAGCACGGACCGGATGGCCGTGGCGGCCGGCCGCTCGTCGAGGTTCTGCTCGAACAGGCCGTAGTTATCCTCCACCGACAGCGGATCGCTTCCCGAGCGGGCCAGCTTGTATGCGATCGACAGATCCGCGCCCAGCGCCCAGTGCGACAGCACGCTCCGCACGGCCATCTTCGCCTGCCACTCGAGGAAGCCCGCCTCGTCACCTTGTCCGGCGGCCTCTGCGGCGTCCACCGAATAGCCCCACTCGGTGATCCAGAGGGGCTTGCGATCGCCCGTTTCATCGCGGATCAGGCGGTCGGCCATCACCCACTTCTCGGCCAGGCCTTCCGGTTGCTCATAGGCATGCACGGCAATGGCGTCGGCCGCATCCGCTGCCCCGAGGCGCAACATGGCGCGAAGGTAGGGGAAATCGAAATAGGACAGGCCCCCGCTACTGACCATGGCGTCGGGCGCCACGGCCCGGATCTCGGCGAGGGTCGCCCGGGCCAGCGCCGAATACTCCGCTGCGCTCGGCGCGCCCCCCCAGAAGTTGGGATGATCGGGCTCGTTCCAGATCTCGAACCGGACCCGTTCGCCCGCGTAGCGCTGCGCGGCCTGGCCGGCGTAGCGCGCGAAGGCGGCCATCCCCGCGGTACCACGCACGTCATGGTCCGGATGACCATAGTCCAGGATCAGGACCAGCTGGAGCCCCCGCGCCAGGATCTCCTGCACGATGCTGTCATAGGCGCTGAAGTCATACTGACCGTTCATCTCGACCCGGGACCAGAAGAGATCCATCCGCAGGGTCCCCAGGCCGGCCGACTCGACCACGTCGAACGGCCGGCTCGTGGTCCCGGGATGAAAGGCTGCGCCGAAGCGCTGGCCCAGTTCGAGGTCCTCCACGTCCGGCGCGATGGTCGCGGACTCATGGTCGAGGACGTAGTCGGCGTCGGCGCGCTCATGGACGCGGATGTCATCGAAGGCCACCCGGCCGCTGGCGGCCTCGCCCAGCGCGTTGCGCGCCACCAGGGCGACCCCCTGGATCGGACCATCGAGCCGGCCGTTGCCGTCACCGCCCCACGTCGTCTCCGCCGCGTCCAGGTGGGCAGTCGCCCGATACCAGAGGGCCTCGCGGGCGCCTTCGAGACTGCGCTGCAGCGGATACTGCAGGGTCTCTCCGCTGGCGTCGATGACGCGCAGGGCCAGGGTCACGTTGCCCTCCGAGCGCAGCGCCAGGGACAGGGCCTGCCCCGACACGACGGCTTCGGGCATCGCCATCTGGGCCACCACGTAGTTGCCGCAGACACCGCCGGCGCAGTCGAAGCGGTAGTCCATGGCGAGGGCGCTGCCCCCCTGTTCGTCCGCCACCAGGCCGATCGAGACGTTCGACTGGGCATTGCCGCCGAAGACGCTCCAGGGCCCCGCCACCCCACGACCGTCCACCGCGTCGATCGTCGCGACGCCCGAGTCGTCGAATCCCACCAGCGGCGGCTCGAAGCCCTGGAGAAGGACGAGGTCATCGATCTCGGCGCTGCCGCTCACCGCGCGCCCGGCCGTACTCGACACCACCAGCTGAATCTTGCGGATCCCCCCGGTGATCACCCCGTTCGCCGCGCCGCCCCACCATCCGGAAGGACGGGCCAGCGGGACCGAGGCGCGAAACCAGGCACTCGGCTGATAGGCCGCCAGGGGTCGGGTGACGGCGTAGCGCAGCGTCTGGCCGCTGTCGTCCACGATCCAGACCTGAACCCGGGCCTCGAGGGGCAGGCGCGTCATGAAGCTCAGCGAGGCCGCCCCTTCCACCACCGCGGGCAGGCTGCGGATGGCCATGCCGTATTCGCCACAGTCGCTGCCTGTGCGCAGGCAGGCGAACGCGTAGTCGATGCGCATGCCCCTGGCCGACTGGTAGCCACCGGCGGGCACCATGGCGGCCGCTGTCCCGTTCCCGCCCGTCGCCCAGAACGTCCAGGGGGCCAGCACGGCACGATCCTCGAAATCATCGACCCGCCAACGGCCGCCCACGAAGGTCGGCAGCTCCGGCGGTGGCAGGTGCTCCAGCAGCGTCAGGTTGTCGATCGACAGGCTGCCTGCCTCGGCACGTCCCGTCCGGGTCATCACCAGCAGATGGACCGACTGGATCCCGCCGGTGATGGTCCCGCTCGCCGCCCCGCCCCAATGTTCGTCCGGCGCGCCCAGGTCCACGACCGCCGAATACCACTGGGCGGGGTCGTAGCCGGCCGGCGCCCGGGTGGTGGCGTACTGCAGGGTCTGTCCGCTGCCGTCGACGATCCGGATCTTCAGCTCCGCACCGAGGGTCGAGCGGGTGCGCAGCTGCAGCGCGGCTGCCGCCGGGAGGTCCGCCGGCACCGCCAGAATGGCCAGGGCGAACTGCCCGCAGTTGCTGCCGACCAAGGTGCAGTCGAAGGCATAGTCGAGCCGCATGGCGTGGGTGGAGGCGTCACCCGCCCCCAGCGTGACCGATGCCGCCGTGCCGCTGCCGCTGGTATGCCAGGACGTCCAGGGTGCCACGGCCGGGCGTCCCTCGAAGTCGTCGAGCATCAGCGCACCGTCCGCAAAGCTCGGCGCGGCGACGGTCGGCATGGCTGACAGCAGTTCGATATCGTCGAACCAGGCACTGGCGGACTCGGCCCTCCCGGTCTCGGTCGACACCAGCACCCGCACCGAACGAAGGGCGCCGCTCACCACGCCGCTCCCGGCACCGCCCCAGAATTCGTCCGGCTGGTCGAGATCCACGACCACCGGATACCAGTTGGCCACGTCGTAGCCCGCGGGCGCCCGCCGCGCGCTGTACTGCAGGGTCTGGCCGGAACTGTCCACGACCCGCAGCTTGATGCGGGCGCTGGCCGGCGACCGGGTCAGGAAGCGAAGGGCCCGTGCCGCCGGCAGCTCCGTCGGCAGATTGAGGATGCCCAGCGCGTACTGGCCGCAGCTGCTGTTCGCGACCAGGCACGAGAACGCGTAGTCGATGCGCAGACTCCGCGCCGACCCGGCGCCCGCGTCGGTCGCCAGGGTGGCGGCCGTTCCAGCCCCCGTGGTGTGCCAGAGGGTCCACGGCGCGGCAACCGGGCGATCCTCGAAATTGTCGATCGTGAGCACGCCCCCCGCGAAGGTGGGCGCCTCCGCGACGGGCATGGCCTCGAGGAGTTCGATTCGATCCACCTGCACGGCGCCCGCCTCGGGCTGCCCCGTCCGGGTGGTGGCGAGAATCCGGATCGAGCGGATGCCCTGCTCGATGTGCCCGCTGGCGGCGCCGCCCCAATATTCGCGGGCGGCCCCGAGATCGACCAGCACCGGGTACCAGCGCTGGG
>JAGRFX010000407.1 GCA_020445805.1 Rhodocyclaceae bacterium | reverse complement strand
CTCCGGCTTGGCTGCCGTGACCTTGACCCCGTACTTCATCAGGTCGGACACCATCCAGATGTCCTGCACGCCCGGGGTATAGACCGTGATCTGGCGGCCCTCCTGGGTGGTCGCCTTGAGGACCCGTCCATCCACCAGGACCTTGGAGATGCGCCCGGCACGGGCCTCCTCCATGAACTGGGAGTACTCCAGGGTGTTCTGGGCGACCTGGCGGGTGTTGAACTGGTTGAAGACCGTCATCAGAACGATGCCGATCACGACCCAGATCGCCAGACTCTTGAAAAGATTGTTCAAGCTGTACTCCCGATGGCCCGACAGGGGCCGACTGCACAATGGACCGATTCTAGTTTCGTTCGTTCAACGGGGCAAACGCCCCCCCGGGCCTTTCAGCCCGCCAGCGAGGAAATACACCTCGGTACTGCGATCGCGGGAGGCTTTCGGCTTCCGCACCGCGACACTGGCAAAGGCCTCGCGCAGCTGGTCCCTGAAGGTGTCGAAGCCTTCGCCCTGGAACACCTTGACCAGGAAGCGCCCGCCGGGGGCCAGGTGATCCCGGGCAAATTCCAGTGCCAGTTCCGCCAGGCCATAGGCGCGCGCCTGATCCGCGGACGCGATACCCGACATATTGGGGGCCATATCCGACAAAACAAGGTCCACCCGCCGGCCGGCAAGCTGCGCCTCGAGCGCCTCGAGCACTTCGGACGACTGGAAATCGCCCTGGATGAAGTGCATGCCCGGCATCGGCTCCACCGCCAGCAGGTCGAGGGCGATCAGCTCACCCTTGCCAGCCAGACGGCGTGCGACGACCTGACACCAGGAGCCCGGCGCCGCCCCGAGGTCCACCACGACCATGCCTGGACGCAGCAGGCGGTCGCGCTCATCGATCTCGGTCAGCTTGTAAGCGGCACGGGCGCGGAAGCCATCTTTCTGCGCCTTCTGCACGTAGGGGTCGTGCACGTGCTCGTTCATCCATGCTTTGCTGGTCTTGCTAGGTTTCATCGGAGTAAAATCGCGCCCCTTGCCCGGGAACTGTATTCAATGAACGAACTCTCGCCCGCCCGCCGTCGCGAACTGAAGGCGCTGGCCCACCACCTCGATCCGGTCGTCACGATTGCCGAAAACGGCTTGTCCGACGCCGTCCTGAAGGAAATCGACGTTTCCCTGCGGGCCCACGAGCTGATCAAGATCCGCGTCGTCGGCGACGACCGCGCGTTGCGGCAGCAGTACCTGGGCGAGATCTGCGAGCAGACCGGCGCCAGCCCCGTCCAGAGCATCGGCAAGCTGCTGGTGGTGTGGCGCGAGCGCCCTGCCGGCGTCGAGGCCGCAAAACCCCAGCGCCGGACGCGCAAGCCCGTCAAGCTCACCAAACGCGCCGCCCAGACCGTTTCCGAAGGGGGTGGCCTGCCCAAGGCGCTGAAGAAACCCGCCCCGCGACGGGCCGCGCCGACCACCAAGACCGCCAAGGCGACCAGGTCGAGCAAACCGGCCGGCCGGCGCTAGCACGCCCGTCTCCCGGTTGCCGCCGTGAGCATCGGGAGCGCAAGGATCGACTGGATCAGGTAGAGGACGCTGGAGATCGCGTGCAGGCGTCCGAAGGCGCTGGCGGTGACCTCGCCCGCAGCCTTGATCTCGCGCATCCAGGGTTGCAGCCACTGCCACTGGATCAGGGCCAGGATCAGCATCGCCACCACGACCCAGAAGGCGCGGGCGCGCACGGCGCGACGGCCCTCCATTGCAAGTGCGAGCCCGATCAGGATCAGCCCGCACGCCAGCCCCAGCTGCGCGACGCGCTCGAACAGCCAGCCCGCGATCTCGCCCGCCAGATGGCGGTCATCGAGGCGGGCGAACAGGGTGGGCGCGACCACGTAGCCGATCGTCCAGAGTCCGCCGGCCCAGAGGGCCGCCAGTGGACGTCCCAGCCACTCGGCCAGGCGACGGGCCCAGGGGCTCGCCGGGTCCGGCTCAGAGGTAGCGGACGTCGATGATCTCGTATTCACGCACGCCGCCCGGGGCCTGCACCTCGGCGACGTCGCCGGCGTACTTGCCGATCAGGGCCCGGGCGATCGGGGAACTGATCGAGATCTTGCCCTGCTTCAGG
>JAGRFX010000406.1 GCA_020445805.1 Rhodocyclaceae bacterium | reverse complement strand
CGCCCCGCTGTGGGCACGCCATCCGAGGGTGTTCCTCGACGTGCTGGCCAGTGGCGAAGCCGTCTGCCCGTATTGCAGCGCGCGCTACACCTTCGCCGGTGAGCGCCCGAAAGGTCACCACTGACGCCCCCGCCGGCCCGGGCAACCGCCCGGGCAACCGCATGACCAAGACCGGTACGATCCAGAAACCGATCTTCACCTCGGCCAAGGACGTGGAGGCGGCGTTCTATGACGCGCTCGCCCGTTCCGACCTGGACGCCATGATGGCCGTCTGGTCCGAGGACGAGGAAGTCCTGTGCATCCATCCGGGCGGCCCCAGGGTGCAGGGGCTGGCCGCGGTGCGAGAAAGCTGGCGCGAGCTCTTCGCCGGCGGCCCGCGCCTCGATGTGCGGGTGAGCCAGGGCATCATCCAGAACTTCATGATGGTCGCGGTGCACAGCGTGCTCGAGTTCGTGACCCTCGAGGGTGACGACCAGCTCGGTCCGCCCATGATCGCCACCAATGTCTACAGCCGGGGACCGGACGGCTGGCGGATGGTCGTGCACCATGCCTCGCCGGCGCCGGAAGAACGCAACCTGATGATCCAGGACGCGCCCCGGACCGTTCATTGATCCGTTACGCCCAGCCGGCCTGGCTGCCGGGGCCGCACCTGCCGACCCTCTGGCCGCTGCTGCGCAAGCCTGCCCTGCCGCCCTTCCAGCGCGAGCGCTGGGAAACCCCCGACGGCGACTTCATCGACCTCGACTGGCTGCCTGCCATTCCGGGCAAGCCCCTGGTGGTGCTCTTCCATGGCCTCGAGGGCTCGAGCCGCTCGCACTATGCCCGCAGCGTCATGGCGGCAGCCCGGGCGCGGGGCTGGAACGGCGTCGTGCCCCATTTTCGCGGCTGCTCCGGCGAGCCCAATCGCCTGGCCCGCGCCTACCACTCGGGCGACAGCGACGAGATCGACTGGATCCTGGCCCGCTGCCAAGTCCGCGCCCAGGGCGCCCCGCTCTTTGCCAGCGGCGTCTCGCTGGGGGGCAACGCCCTGCTCAAGTGGCTGGGCGAGCGGGGTGCCCGTGCCGGCGAGACCATCGCAGGTGCCGTCGCGATCTGCCCGCCCCTCGACCTGGCCATCTCCGGACACGCCCTGGCGCGCGGCTTCAACCGCGTCTATACGCAGCATTTTCTCGCCACCCTCAAGGCCAAGGCCGAGGACAAGCTGCAGCGGGGACTGGGCCGCTTCGACATCGCCCGCATCCGCCGCGCCAACACCCTCTACGCCTTCGACGACGCCTATACCGGACCGCTGCATGGCTTCGACGGCGCCGACGACTACTGGCGCCGTGCCAGCGCCCGGCCCTGGCTGGCCCACGTCCGGGCGCCGGCGGTGCTGCTGCTGGCCGACAACGACCCCTTCGTACCGGCGGCGGCCTGGCCGGCGCCCGACCTGGGCGAGAGCACGCTCCAGGTCCGCATCCTGCGCGGTGGCGGCCACGTGGGCTTCACCAGCGGCGGCTTTCCCGGTCACCAGTCGTGGCTCGGGCAGCAGGTGATCGATGCCTGCAGTGTCATGGGCAAGTTCGACATTACGTGACAATTCGGCCATGAACGCCCACGGGCGTTTGCGATAATGCGCCGTCATCCATTGCCCACTCAGCGACCACGCACACCATGAGCCCGCGCTACCCGACCCCCGCCCCCGAGATCTTCAAGGCCTACGACATCCGCGGCATCGTCGACAAGACGCTGACGGCCGAGGCGGTTCGCGCCATCGGCCACGCCCTCGGCTCTGAAGCCCGCGACCGCGGCCAGAAGGCCATCGCGGTGGGCCGCGACGGCCGCCTCTCCGGCCCCGAGCTGGCCGGGGCCCTGGCCGACGGCATCCGCGCCGCCGGCATCGACGTGGTCGATATCGGCTGCGTGCCCACGCCGCTGACCTACTTCGCCGCCTACCACCTGGGCACCGACTCCTGCGTGTCGGTGACCGGCAGCCACAACCCGCCCGACTACAACGGCCTCAAGATGGTGCTGGGCGGCCAGACCCTGTATGGCGACCTGATCCAGGACCTGCGCCAGCGCATCGAGCACCTGGCCGGGCTTGATCGGCTTCAGCAGATAGCCCTCGACCTCGA
>JAGRFX010000405.1 GCA_020445805.1 Rhodocyclaceae bacterium | reverse complement strand
CCGTCATGTTCGCGCGCCAGAAGCCGCCCCCAAAGCTTGCCCAGCCCCGGAAACTCCTGCACCGCCCGCCATTCGACCCGCGCGTCTTCCACCAGCGCGATGAAGAACATCTGCGCCGGGCTCAGCTGCTCGGCCGAAATCGGCCGCTTCATGTACACCAGATGCGCCGCCTGATGCGCCACCATCGCCCGGTAAAGCTCCAGCCCGGTGATCCCGTCCAGATCGTCCACCGCATCCGGCAGGTGCATGACGTGATGCTCGATGTAAGGCCGGAAGCCCTCGTAATCCGCCGCCGTCGGCCGCAGGAAGAAATCCCGCCCCCAAAGCGCGCGCAGATAGAAGTTCAGCTTCCTCTGGGTGTCGATGAACAGCGTCCCCTTGCGCTCCTTCATCAGCACCTTCTTCGAATCCGCGCTTTCCAGCGCGAAATAGGCCGCCAGGTTCTTCAGGTCGCGCCTGTAGGCCTCGGCCCCGAAATTCGCCCAGCGCCGCAGCCCCGACAACGTCAGCTTGCTCAGAAGCTCGTCAATGTTCCCCAGCATCGGCCGTAAGCCGCGCGACGCCTTTGCCGAAAGCTGGTGCACAAGCGTGAGGTACCCGCGCACCAGCTCCGGGTCGCCCAGCCGCCTCGCCGCCGTCGGCAGCGAGGAAAACAGCAGGGCAATCACCTCTCCGCTCGTCATCGAGCTCAGTTTCATCGCCGCACCGATACAGTCGCGGATGACGTCCTCGCCCACCTCCTTCACGACCGCCGGCATGTTTTCGAGGAAGGACAGCACCACGTCATAACCGCGGCCCAGGCTGCACAGCCCCTTGGCGCCTTCCATGTAATCGGCCAGCCCTGCCGGGCTCATCACCCGCGCGGCCTCGTGGAAGGTCGCCTCCAGCGTATCGAAAATCTCTTCCGGCGCCTTGGCGAAACAGTCGCGATAATCTTCGAGATTGACACTCATGCCCGCTCTCCCAGTGTCAGGAGACGAAGAACGTCTCCACCGCCGCCTGCAGCGTCTGGCGCATGTCCGGATCGTCGGTCAGCGGTGTGACCAGCGTCATCTGGCAGGCCGCCACCGGATCGACGCCCTCGGCGATCATCTGCCCGGCATAGACCATCAGGCGGGTGGAAATCCCCTCGTCCAGCCCATGCCCCTTCAGGTTCCGCGTCCGCTGTGCCACCTGCACCAGCTTCTGGGCCACCTCGGCATCGACACCCGATTCCCTGGCCACGATCTCGGCCTCGATCCCGGCTTCGGGATAGTCGAAATCAAGCGCCGCGAAGCGCTGCTTGGTCGACTGCTTCAGGTCCTTCATCAGGCTCTGGTAGCCGGGGTTGTAACTGATCACCAACTGGAAATCCGGATGCGCCTCGATCAGCTCGCCCTTCTTGTCCAGCGGCAATGCGCGCCGGTGGTCGGTCAGCGGATGAATGACAACGGTGGTGTCCTGCCGCGCCTCGACCACCTCGTCGAGATAACAGATCGCCCCGATCCGCGCCGCGGTGGTCAGCGGCCCGTCCTGCCACCTGGTCCCGTCCTTGTCCAAAAGGAACCGCCCGACCAGATCCGAGGCCGTCATGTCCTCGTTGCAGGCCACGGTGATCAGCGGCCGGCCCAGCTTCCACGCCATGTATTCGACAAAGCGCGACTTGCCACAGCCGGTCGGCCCTTTCAGCATCACCGGCATCCGCCGCTTGTAGGCCGCCTCGTAAAGCGCCTCCTCGTTGCCCACCGCCCTGTAGAACGGCTGAACCTTCACTTCGAACTGGCTGACATCATGCGCGGTCATCGGGCACTCCTCCCTGATCCCCTGCTTCATCTGACTGAAAATACCCCGGGGGTGTGGGGGCAGAGCCCCCACGACGGTCGGACCGCCCGCAAGGGCGGTCCGAAACTCTTCACACCGCCTTGCCGCGATAGACGATCATCTCGGTGCCCTTCGACTGGGCATAGTTGTCGAACCCGATCAGTTTGACGTGGTTCGCCGGATGCGCCTTGTGGCAGGCCTCCGCCTCGCTCAGGATGCGGTCGACATCGGTCTCGCCGAACATCGGCAGCTTCCACATGTACCAGTAGTTCGAGGTGGCGTTTTCCGGCTCGGTATGCTCGATCGCCGGGTTCCAGCCCTTGCTCACGATGTA
>JAGRFX010000404.1 GCA_020445805.1 Rhodocyclaceae bacterium | reverse complement strand
AGCCGGACGTGCGCGATCAGTTCCTGAAGATCGTCAAGGAGGTGACCGAGAGCCGCAACGCCGAGGTGAAGAAGGTCGACGAGCTCAACAAGCAGAAAGTGGCCGAAGCCGGCACCACGATCCGTACCCTGTCGCCCGAACAGCGCCAGGCCTGGGTCGACGCGATGAAGCCGGTGTGGAAGAAGTTCGAAGGTGACATCGGTGCCGATCTGCTCGAGGCGGCACAGAAGTCCAACATGTAATCGTTGCGGGACAGGCGCGGTAGCGCGCCTGTCCGCCGTAGCAGAGGTGCGCGTGGGCTCCGGTTCGACGCGCACATTTTTTGTCCGGAACTCAAGGAGAGGAGCATGACAGGCGAACAGAGTCGCTTCGGTAGGCTCGTCGACAACATCGAAGAGACCTTCATAGCGATCACGCTGGGCTTGATGACCGTGGTCACCTTTGCCAACGTGGTGGCCCGCTATTTCTTCAACAGCAACATCCTGTGGGCGCTTGAGGTCACTGTCGTGCTGTTCGGCTGGCTGGTGCTGGTGGGCGCGTCCTACGGCATCAAGAAGCGGTTCCACATCGGCATCGACGTGATCATCAACATGCTGCCGAAGCCGCTCAAGAAGGTGATGGCCCTGCTCGCCGTGGCCGCCAGCCTCGCCTTCGCGCTGATGCTGCTGCAGGGCGCCTGGGACTACTGGTACCCCTTCGCCACCAAGCGTGCCTTCCTCGAGACCAACGACATCCCGATGCCGGACTTCCTGCAGTTCCTGTCCACCTGGATGAACGAAGGCGAGCGCTACGAAAAGCTGCCCCGCTTCATCCCCTACGCCGCGCTGCCGCTGGGCATGGCCCTGCTGGTGATCCGGCTTGTGATCGCCGGCTGGCAGGTCATCACCAACCAGCGCGACTCGATCATCGCCGCCCACGAGGTCGAGGAGCTGCTCGAAGAAGTGACCGACGCCCACGCCGACGGGTTTCACCACAACCAGGATCGTGCGCTTGCCAAGATGCAGCACGCCAACGATCAAGCGAAAAAGGAGCACTGAGCCATGGACGTCGCCATTCTCTTCGGCATGGTCGTCGGCTTCATGCTGATCGGCGTACCGATCGCCATCTCGCTCGGACTGTCGAGCGTGCTGTACCTGATGATCCACTCTGACGCTTCGCTGTCCTCGGTGGCCCAGACCCTGTTCTCCGCCTTCGACAGCCACTACACGCTGCTTGCGATCCCGTTCTTCATTCTGGCCTCGAGCTTCATGTCCACCGGCGGGGTGGCCAACCGGATCATCCGCTTCGCCATCGCCATGGTCGGCTCGATCCGCGGCGGCCTCGGCATCGCCTCGGTGATCGCCTGCATGATGTTCGCGGCCCTGTCGGGCTCGTCGCCGGCCACCGTGGTTGCGATCGGCTCGATCGTGATCGCCGGCATGGTCCAGGCGGGCTACAAGAAGGAATTCGCCGCGGGCCTGATCTGCAACGCGGGCACGCTGGGCATCCTGATCCCCCCGTCGATCGTGATGGTGGTCTATTCGGCCGCCACCGACGTCTCGGTCGGCCGGATGTTCCTCGGTGGCGTGATCCCCGGCCTGCTCGCCGGCGTGATGCTGATGGTCGCGATCTACGTCGTCGCCCGCGTGAAGAACCTGCCGTCGCAGCCCTTCCCCGGCTGGGGCGAGGTCGGCGCTGCGGCACGCGAGGCCTCCTGGGGCCTGTACCTGATCATCATCATCCTGGGCGGCATCTACGGCGGCATCTTCACACCGACCGAGGCTGCGGCGGTTGCCGCCGTGTATGCCTTCCTGATCGCCAACTACATCTATCGCGACATGGGTCCGTTCGCCGACGAGAACGCCCGCGGCAACTTCCTGTGGAAGAGCCTGGCGGTGTTCTGGCACCCGGACACCAAGCACACCCTGTTCGAGGCCGGCAAGCTGACCATCATGCTGATGCTGGTGATCGCCAACGCGATCATCCTGAAGCACGTGCTGACCGAGGAGCGGCTGCCGCAGGCCATCACCGAAGCCATGCTCTCGGCCGGCTTCGGCCCGATCACCTTCCTGATCATGGTGAACGTGCTGCTCCTGATCGGTGGTCAGTTCATGGAGCCCTCGGGCCTGCTGATCATCGTCGCGCCACTGGTCTTCCCGATCG
>JAGRFX010000403.1 GCA_020445805.1 Rhodocyclaceae bacterium | reverse complement strand
TGGTTGCTGAACAGGAAGGGCCGGTCACCCCGCATCCGACGCGCGTCGGTGTCCATCACCTCGAGGCTGGCGCCCACCAGCGGCGCCAGATCGATCTTGTTGATGACCAGCAGGTCCGACTTGCAGATACCCGGTCCGCCCTTGCGCGGAATCTTGTCGCCGGCCGAGACGTCGATGACGTAGAGGGTCAGGTCGGAGAGCTCCGGCGAAAACGTCGCCGCCAGGTTGTCGCCACCCGACTCGACAAAGATGATGTCGAGGCCTGGAAAGCGCCGGTTGAGGCGGTCCACCGCCTCGAGGTTGATGGACGCATCCTCGCGGATGGCCGTGTGGGGGCAGCCACCGGTCTCGACGCCGATGATGCGCTCCGGGTCGAGGGCCTCGTTGCGGACCAGGAACTGGGCATCTTCGGCAGTGTAGATGTCGTTGGTCACCACCGCGATGTTGTAGCGCTGCCGCAGGGCGCGGCACAGCGCCAGGGTCAGGGCAGTCTTGCCCGAGCCGACGGGACCGCCGATGCCGACACGCAGGGCCTGCTGGGTATTGCTCATCTTCTGATCTCCTCCCCGGTCAGGACCGGAACAATCGGGTGTATTGGGTTTCGTGCCGGCTGCTCGCGATCGCGAGTCCCGGCGCGAAGTTGCTCCAGGCCACCTCGGGCGAGGCCAGCGCCTCGGCGACGAATCCGGGAATGCGTTCGCCGAGCGTGGACAGCAGCCGCTGGCCGGCCGACTGCCCGAGGGGCACGCACTTCACCGCCGCCATCACCTGGTTCTCGAGCCAGGACCAGAGGTAGGCCGTAAGGGCATCCGTCGGGGCCACGGACCAGCTCGAAGCCGCCGCCGCCCAGGCGATCGGGTAGGCGATTTCCTCGGGGGCGGCCAGGCGATCCACTGCCCCGTCCTGGCACGCGAAGACCTCCAGGTCTGTCAGCAGACGTCGCAGGGAGTAGCCCATCTGGACGGTCTCGGCCCGCAGTTCCGCGGTTTCCCGACTGGCCAGGAAGTCGCCGTTGAGGCGCGCCAGGCGCTCGTCGTCGCCGGCGGACCAGGCGGCCATGGCCGCCACCACCAGCGGGGCCTCGAAGCCCGCCAGGTTCCATTCGAGCTGGTCGCCGATCCACTGGCCGACGGCCGGCTCGCCCTTCAGCCCGCCCTCCTCGACCGCCCACTCCAGCCCCTGGGAATAGGTGTAGGCCCCCACCGGCAGCGCCGGACTGGCCAGCTGCAGCAGGCGGACAAGGGCGAGGCCCGGCTGGCTGGGTGACATCACGCGCTCTTCCGGTATTCGTGGATGCGGGCGCCGCTGGCCCCCTCTCCCGGATGCTGGTGCCCATGCGCGTAGGCGCCGGCCTCGGGCTCGAAGGGTGCGTCGACCGCCTGCAGCTCGAGGCCCAGGCCCATCAGCATGCCGCCCAGCACATGATCGGCGACGATGCGCAGGCGCCCCTCGCCGATCTCGACCGCCACGTGGCGGTTGCCCAGATGGTAGGCCGCCCGGGCCAGCTGCAGCGGATCCTCGCAGCGCGCTTCGGTCAGCGACTCGGCGGCGGCCCGCACGCCGATGATCGTGCCATCGGCGGCCCTGAGCTTCTGGCCGCCCCGCAGGATGGTGCCCCGCGGCAGGAACAGGCCCACCTCGACACCGCCCAGCGTCGACGCGCGCAGGCGGCTGCGGGTCCGGTAGTCGAAGCTCAGTTCCAGGTGGTCGGACGGCGCCTCCTGGCCATCATGGAGTTCTTCGATCAAGAGCATGGCGTCTCCTCAGAACAGGAAATAGCGCTGCGCCATCGGCAGGACCGAGGCCGGCTCGCACACCAGGAATTCGCCATCGGCGCGGACCTGGTAGGTCTCGGGGTCCACCTCGAGCTGCGGCTGCCAGTCGTTGTGCACCATCTGGGCCTTGGTCACCGTGCGCACCCCGCTGACGGCCGAGAGGGGCCGCGCCAGCTTCAGGGCATCGAGGTGCCCCCCCTCGAGGGCCGCCCTGGAGACGAAGGTCAGGGAGGTGGACAGCGCGCCGCCGAAGGCGCCGAACATGGGCCGGTAATGGACCGGCTGGGGGGTCGGGATGGAGGCGTTGGGGTCGCCCATGGCGGCCGCGGCGATCATGCCGCCCTTGACGATCAGGCTCGGCTTGACACCGAAGAAGGCCGGCTTCCAGAGCACCAGGTC
>JAGRFX010000402.1 GCA_020445805.1 Rhodocyclaceae bacterium | reverse complement strand
AACCGCCCGGTGCGGACCCGCATGCCGGGTGGTGTGGGAGGGGATCGGTCAGGTAACCTGACCGCCCCTATCCCGATGTGCGCCCAGCATGGGCGCACTCTTGCGGGTGAAAGTCCCGCCGTAAGTTGATCACAGCGAACGAAGCGAAGCGCAACTGCATGAGGGCGACCGAGTGTGGGAAGGAAGCGTGGAGCGAAGCTGCGAGCCGATGAACAAGAACCGGATAGAAGGCGCTGCCGAGCAGGGCGAGCGGGCAAGCAACCGCGAAGCTCTCGTGATCAAGGCAAAGCGGCGTAGATCCGGCGGCTGTGCAGCGAAGGAGTGCGTTTCTTACCTGGGGAGATCTCGCCTTGTGGCTGAAAGGCCGACGTGGCGACACGGAGCGAGAAGTCAGCAGAGGTCGTAGTAGCTGCCAGTAGGGGGCGAAGGGCCGAACGAGAAGGAGAGCGGAAGGCCGTGTCGCTCGGACAAGCAGGGCATCAGAAACCCGGAGGATCGGGGCGAACCGCAGGATGGCGAGGTGAAGCCGCGCCTGAAACGGGGCGCGATGAAGCTTGGACGGTGCGCCACGAAGCTGGAAGTTCAGGGCGAGATGACCTGCTGGCGCAGGCGCTCGCGAGCGCGAACATGGTGGCGGCGTGGAAACGCGTCAAAGCCAATCGTGGCAGTGCTGGGGTGGATGGGCGGACGATTGCGGAAACGGCGGCCGACCTCAAGACGCACTGGCCGAGGATCCGGGAGGAACTGCTAAACGGCCGCTATCGGCCGGCGCCGGTGCGGCGCGTGCAGATTCCGAAGCCGGACGGCGGCGTGCGGGAATTGGGGATTCCGACGGTGACGGATCGGCTGATCCAGCAAGCCCTGCTGCAGGTCCTGCAGCGGCGTATTGATCCGAGTTTCTCCGAGCACAGCTACGGCTTCCGGCCGGGACGGCGAGCGCATGATGCGGTGCTGCAAGCGCAGCGGCATGTGCAGGACGGCCACCGGGTGGTCGTCGATGTCGACCTGGAGAAATTCTTCGACAGGGTCAATCACGACATCCTGATGGAACGGTTATCGAGGCGAATTGCGGACAAGGCCGTGCTGCGGCTGATTCGGCGTTACCTCGAAGCCGGTCTTATGGACGGCGGGGTGGTCATCGAACGGTATGAGGGCACGCCGCAAGGCGGGCCGCTGTCGCCGCTGCTGGCCAACGTGCTGCTGGACGAGGTGGATCGGGAACTGGAACGGCGCGGCCATTGCTTCGTGCGCTACGCGGATGACTGCAATGTGTATGTGCGCAGTCTCAAGGCGGGCGAGCGGGTGCTGAACGGCTTGCGTCGGCTCTATGGCCGACTTCACCTGAAGGTCAATGAAGTCAAGACGGCGGTGGCGTTGGCGACCGGTCGCAAGTTCCTCGGCTACGAGTTGTGGCGCGGGCCGAACGACCGGATCAAGTGCGCGGTCGCCGGCAAGGCGATGGCGACCTTCAAGCAACGCATTCGGGAACTCACGCGTCGTTCGTGCGGGCGGAGCTTGCCGGAGATCGTGGAGCGCTTGCGCGCCTATATGCCTGGCTGGAAAGCGTACTTCCGGCTGGCGCAAACGCCGCGGGTGTTTCGCGAGCTCGACGAATGGCTGCGGCACCGGCTGCGTGCCGTGCAGCTCAAGCACTGGCGTCGGGGAAGGACGATGTATCGGGAGTTGTTGGCACTGGGCGCGTCGGAAACGACCGCCCTGCGCATTGCTCAGAACAGCCGTCGATGGTGGCGCAACAGCCGCTTCGCGCTGAACCGGGGGATGCCTGTCGCTTACTTCGACCGGCTCGGCGTGCCTCGGCTCTCATAACCTCAACTTCTCGAACCGCCCGGTGCGGACCCGCATGCCGGGTGGTGTGGGAGGGGATCGGTCAGGTAACCTGACCGCCCCTATCCCGATCTTGACCCTCTTCCCCTCTTCTGGTTGCCGTTCGGTTGCCGTTTCTCTCGACCTTTGGTGCTTGTGCTGCAGTTGAGCCGTTGCATCACGTTGACCGGCACGCATGCCGATCCAAAGACCCGAAGCAGCCAAGTAGCGATGGTCCCGACTCCCAGTATCCTCCCGGGAACATGCCGCATCGCGTACTTTGCCAACTAGGGCTGTTTGACCTCCGCGCCGTTGGGTACAGCGACCCGTGACAGGCGCGTAGCGGCCCAGCGC
>JAGRFX010000401.1 GCA_020445805.1 Rhodocyclaceae bacterium | reverse complement strand
CGCTTGCAGCATGCCGCCGTTCACGGCCGCCGTGCTGTCGATCTGGGCGGCGGCGAGACCGGCCGCGAGCGGGAACATCAGGAACAGATAGCCGATCTGGGCGACCGTCGAGTACGCGATCAGCAACTTGAGCCGCGCCTGCCGGAGCGCGACGATGTTGCCGACCAGAATGGCCGCCGCGCCCAGCGCCGCCAGCATCTGTGCCGACGGCAAGGTCACCACGCCCGCGAATACGTCGAGCCAGAGCCGCACGGCCAGAAACCACGAGCCCTTGATCACCAGGCCCGATAGCACGGCACTGGCTGCCGCCGGTGCGCCCGCGTGCGCCGGCGGCAGCCAGAGATGCAATGGGAAGAGGGCGGTCTTGGCCAGCAGTCCCACCGTCATCAGCGCGGCGGCGGCCCAGGTGACGGGTTCGGGGTGGACTCGCGCGGCGAGCAGCAAAATGTCCAGCGTGCCATACGCGCCGTACAGCAGCACCGCCCCCAGCAGATAGAGCACCGAGCCGAACAGGGCGTACAACAGGTAGCGAAGCGCGGAACGCAAGGTCTCCGGTTGGCCGCCGAGGCTGACCAGCGGTACGCCCGCGAACGTCAAGAGTTCCAGCGCGACGTACAGCGTGAAGAGATCCCCGCTCACGAACACCAGGTTCAGCGAGCCCCACACGGCGAGCAGCAGCAGCCAGAACATCAGCGGCGCCCGCGCTTCTCGAACGCCCGGGGGCGTGCCGAAGTCAGCCCGCGCGTACACGCCGATGCCGCCGATCACCACCGCGATGGCCAGCAGCATGATCACGGCCAAGCCGTCGGCGCGCAGCGCAACGCCCAGCGGCGGCGCCCAGCCGCCCAGGATGTAGACCACGGTATCGCCGGATTGCACCAGTGCGTCGGCAATGGCGATGGCGATGGCGAGCCCGGCCGCGAGGATCACGAACGCCACCCGCTGGGCCCCGCGGCCACCGAGGACCATGCCGGCCAGCACTCCGATAAACGGGACCAGCACCGCCAACACCAGCAGCAACCCGCCGGGGGATGTCACGTCTTGGGTCGAGAGGGAATGCGGCATCTATGCATCCGGGGGATCGGCCTGCGCCTTGGCTGGCGCATCCGAGGCAAGCGTGACCGAGCCGGTTTCGTCGAACAGTCGCAGCACCAGCGCGACGGCGAGCGCGGTGGCCGAGAAGGCGACGACGATGCCGGTGATCAGCAGCGCCTGCGGCACCGGGTCGCCACCCATCCCGACTGCCGCGCCTCGGCGTGCGATGGCGCCGAAGAGCAGAAACACCCCGCAGCCGATCAGATTGAACGCGAGGATTTTGCGCAGCGGCTGCGGGTTGACGATCAGGCCGTACAGACCGACGCCGACGAGCGCCGCCGCGCACAGTCCAAACAGTGTTGGCGCGTTCACTGGGGAGGCATCCGTTGCGGTGCGCCGGCCACCAGCAGGGCGAGCGTCAGTACGAGTGTGGGCATCAGCGCGATTTCGATGGCGATGATCAACGGTTTCGCATAGCCCTCCGGATAGGCGAGGACCGCTCCCGCGGTGATGGAGCCCGCGAAGCCGATCGCGATGAACACCAGCGGTCCGGTCACGAGCAGGACCCGCAACCAGGTCCGGCTAATCGGTGGCGTGTCGGCGAGCCCCGCCTCGATGACCAATAGCCACATGGCGGCCAGGATCGTGGCGCCCTGGAACTTGCCGCCGGGAAGATCCGCCCCGATCCAGAAGATGTAGAGACCCACGATGATCCCAATCGGCGGCAGGAGCCGGGCGAGATAGGCAAGGATGCCGTCGGGATCGGCAGGGTGTCGCGGTCCCGGATAGCCGCCCCAGGCGCGGTCGGGCGCCAACGACCACACGCCGAGCAGCGCCAGCAGCACCACGATGGCTTCGAGCAGCGTGTCCATTGAGCGAAACGCGAGCAATACCGCAGTGACTGGATTGCCGACTCCGGTTGTGGCCAGACTGGCGACGGCGGCGGGGGCCAGCGTGGGCGCGGGATCGGGCAGCGCCAGGACCCCCACGGCAAGCGCCGCCGTGACGGTGACGGCCAGGATCGCGGCGAGTGTTCGGATGAGGACGCCAGGGTATTCGGCGCGCGTCGCGGCCTCTGTTTTGCGCAGCCGGCCCGCGGCGCCGATCAGCAGGGCGCCGGTGAGGCCGCCGCCGATCGCCGCCTCC
>JAGRFX010000400.1 GCA_020445805.1 Rhodocyclaceae bacterium | reverse complement strand
CGACTGCACGCTGTGCGTGCCCGAGTGCCCGGCCGAGGCCATCTTCGCCGAGGATGACGTACCCGACGGCCAGCAGCAGTTCATCGCGCTGAATGCGGAACTGGCGCGGGGCTGGCCGGCGATCATTCAGCGCAAGGATCCCTTGCCCGATGCCGACGCCTGGCTGGGCAAGCCCGACAAGCTGGACAAGCTGGAGCGCTGAACCGCGCGCGCGGCGGAGGCCCGGCTTTCCGCCACGGTTCCGATGCACTACCATTTGCGCGCATTCGAGCGCCGGTACAGGCGCCAACCACAAAAACATGCGGGGTGATCAACCATGCTGGTCAGTGAGATTCTGGCGATCAAGGGCAAGGTGCTCTACACCATTGCGCCGAACAAGTCGCTGGGTGAGGCGGTCGCGGTCATGACGGAACAGGATGTCGGTTCGCTGGTGGTCTTCGACCACGGGGCGATGGCGGGCATCCTGACCTTCCGGGAGGTCCTCACCGGGGTGAACAGCGGTGGATCCCGCTGGGCCGAGCTGCCGGTGGCCGAGGTCATGAAGCGCGATCCGCTGACCGCCGACGCCACCATGGAAATGGACGAGCTGCGCAAGCTGATGGTCGATCACCACCAGCGCTACCTGCCGGTCATGGAGGGCACGACCCTGATGGGCGTGGTGTCCTTCCACGACGTGGCCAAGGCGGTGCTGGAGGAGCAGAGCTTCGAAAACCGGATGCTCAAGAACTACATCCGGAACTGGCCCGCCGAGTCGGACGAGGCCTGAGCAGGTTTCGGCCGGCTGACGCCGCAGGGGGGCGTCGACCGGCCCGCCGGCATGTGCCGACAGAGCACAGCCGGCCGCGTTGGATGGGTCCTTCGGGACCTGCTGCCTAGGGAGGGCAGGGTGGTCGGTACCACCACGACATTCCAGCGGAAATGAGGAGACACCATGGAAAAGATCTGGCTGAAGAGCTACCCCCCTGACGTGCCCGCGACCATCGATGCCTCGGTGTTCGCCTCGATTGGCGATCTGTTCGACAAGTCGGTTGCGAAGTTTCGCGACAAGCCGGCCTACACGAACATGGGCGCGAGCATCACCTATGGCGAGCTCGACCGCCTGAGCGCGGCCTTCGGCGCCTATCTGCAGAAGCAGCTCGGGCTCGCGCGGGGCGCCCGCATCGCGCTGATGATGCCCAATGTGCTGCAGTATCCGGTGTGCCTGTTCGGTGCGCTGCGGGCCGGCTATACGGTCGTGAACTGCAATCCGCTCTATACGGCGCGCGAACTCGAGCACCAGCTGCGCGACGCGGGCGTCGAGACGATCGTGATCGTCGAGAACTTCGCCCACACCCTGCAGCACGCCCTGCCGCAGACCGGCATTCGCCACGTTATCGTCACCGCCCTCGGCGACCTGCTGGGGTTTCCCAAGAAGCAGATCGTTAACCTGGTGGTGCGCCACGTGAAGAAGATGGTGCCGGCGTGGGCGCTGCCGGGCCATCTCGACCTCGCCGACGTGCTGTCCGATGGGGCGGGCCTGGCGCTCGACAAGCCGGTCGTGACCCACGACGACATTGCCTTCCTCCAATACACCGGGGGCACGACTGGGGTGTCGAAGGGGGCGATGCTGACCCATGGCAACATCCTCTCCAACCTCGAGCAGGCCCACGCCTGGATCAAGCCCTACCTGACCGAGGGCGGCGAGCTGATCGTCACGGCGCTGCCGCTCTACCATATCTTCTCGCTGACGGCGAACTGCCTGACCTTCTTCAAGATCGGCGCCCAGAACCTGCTGATCACCAATCCGCGGGACATCCCCGGCTTCGTCAAGGAGCTCGGCAAATACCGCTTCACAGTCATCACCGGCGTCAACACGCTGTTCAATGCCCTGCTGAACCATCCGGATTTTGCCCGGCTCGATTTCTCGCGTCTGCGCATCGCCCTGGGTGGTGGCATGGCCGTGCAGAAGGTCGTTGCCGAAAAGTGGCGCCAGGTCACCGGCAGCTCGCTGATCGAGGCCTATGGGCTGACCGAGACCTCGCCGGCGGTGTGCATCAACCCCCTCTCGCTGACGGCGTTCAACCACGCCATCGGGCTGCCGATCTCGTCGACAGAGGTGTCGATCCGCGACGACGACGGCAACGAGGTCGACATCGGCCAGCCGGGCGAGCTGTGCGTGCGCGGTCCGCAGGTCATGAAGGGCT
>JAGRFX010000399.1 GCA_020445805.1 Rhodocyclaceae bacterium | reverse complement strand
CCGAGGTCCAGCAGCCGAAGACCACGGCGACCTTGTCCTGGGTCAGCAGCTGACGCGACTTCTCCGCGAACAGCGGCCAGTTGGAGGCCGGATCCACCACCACCGGCTCGAGCTTCTTGCCCATCACGCCGCCGTTCGCATTGATCTCCTCGATGGTCATCAGCGCCACGTTCTTCAGCGCGGTCTCGGAGATCGCCATCGTGCCCGACAGCGAATGCAGGATGCCCACCTTGATGGTGTCGGCGGCCGAGGCCCCCATCGGCAGGCCGATCGCGGCGATCGATGCGGACAGGGTCAGGGCCTTCAGAAAGCTGCGGCGGGTGTTCATGTATCTCACTCCTCAGGGATGGGTCGTCGGACGCTGGCCGGTGAATCCGGCGCTGCTGCATTGCACGACTCGCAGGTTAGGGGAGCGGGATGGGCGCACCTATACGCAACCTTGCGTATGGCCGCGGGGCATCAAAGGGGCGTGCTTACATTTTCTTTCACCCGCATCCAACCCCGCGCGGCGGGCTGCTCCGTTTCATCCGTACCGAACACATCACCGGAGCCCGCCATGTCCCGCCAGAAAACCCGCTTCACGCCTGCCCTCCGCAGCGCCTACCTGCTGCCCCTCACCTCCGCCGCCCTGCTGGTGGCCTGCGCCGGCCAGCCCGAGCCCCTCGCCGAAGTGAAGACCGAGCCCGCCCGTCAGGCCCACGAGGAACGCGAGCAGGATCTCGCGGTGGCCCAGCCGAGGCCGGCACCGCCCCCCGCGCCCACGCCGATGGCTGCGGACGCGGCCGGCCCGGCCGGCAAGCCCGCGCCTGTCACCAGCGGCCAGCGCCTGGAGGTCCAGCGGGTGGCCAAGGCCGCCGAGGCCCGCGCCACCGGCATGGCCGTCGCGCCGCAGGCCCTGCCTGCGGTCATCGCGCCCCAGCCGACGGAGATGCGCGAGCGCTACCAGGCCCTCGACGACAACCCGGTCCATCAGGCGGCAACTGATCCGGTGTCCACCTTCAGCGTCGATGTGGACACCGGCAGCTATGCCAATGTCAGGCGCATGCTGACCGCTGGCCAGCTGCCGCCCGCCGACGCGGTGCGGGTCGAGGAGATGATCAACTACTTCCCCTACGACTATCCGCGCCCCCGCGGCGAGCACCCCTTTGCGGTGCACACGGAGCTTGCCCACGCCCCCTGGAACGCCGGCAACCTGTTGCTGCGGGTCGCCCTGAAGGGCCAGGACCTGGCGGCCGAAACCCTGCCGCCCGCCAACCTGGTGTTCCTGGTGGACGTCTCGGGCTCGATGAATGCGCCGGACAAGCTGCCGCTCCTGAAGTCCGCCCTCAAGCTGCTGGTGGACCGCCTGCGCCCCGAGGACCACATCTCGCTGGTGACCTATGCCAGCGGCACCCGCGTGGTCCTGGAAGCCACCCCCGGCTCGGAGCGCGCCCGCATCGCCAATGCCATCGACGCCCTGCAGGCCGGTGGCAGCACGGCCGGCGCCAGCGGCATCGAGCTGGCCTACCGCATGGCGCGGCAGGGACACATCGCCGGCGGCATCAATCGCATCCTGCTGGCCACGGACGGTGACTTCAACGTCGGCGTCACCGACTTCGAACAGCTGCGCGGCATGGTCGAGGAACGCCGCCGCAGCGGGGTCTCGCTATCGACCCTGGGCTTCGGCACCGGCAACTACAACGAGCAGCTGATGGAACGCATCGCCGATGCCGGCGACGGCGCCTACTCCTACATCGACACGCTGATGGAGGCCCAGAAGGTCCTGGTGGGCGAGATGAGCTCGACCCTGGCGACCATCGCCCGCGACGTGAAGGTGCAGGTCGAGTTCAATCCGGCGGTGGTTGCCGAGTACCGGCTGATCGGCTACGAGAACCGGGTGCTGGCGCGGGAAGACTTCAACAATGACCAGGTGGATGCCGGCGACATCGGTGCCGGTCACACCGTCACGGCCCTCTACGAACTGACCCCGGTCGGTGCCCCGGGCCTCATCGATCCGCTCCGCTACGGCGACGCCACCCGGGCGCGCCCGAGCCGCCCGGTCGGCCCCCAGGGCGAGATCGCCTTCGTCAAGCTGCGCTACAAGCGGCCCGGCGAGTCCGCCAGCCGCCTGATCGAGCAGCCGGTAGCCCAGGGCGACATCCACCCGATGGCCGCCACCTCGCCGGACTTCCGCTTCGCGACGGCGATTGCCGGCTTCGG
>JAGRFX010000398.1 GCA_020445805.1 Rhodocyclaceae bacterium | reverse complement strand
GCCGGCCTGCGCACCCGGGCGCCCGCCGCGGCGAGGGCGTCGCCGAGGGGCGCGATGGCCCCCTCCGGGGTGTCCCACTTGCCGTGGAGCAGGACAACGCCCCAGGCCGGCAGCACGACTCAGTGCTCGAGTTCGAGCACGACGGGGGCGTGGTCGGACGGCCGTTCGAGCTTTCTGGGCGCCTTGTCCACCGTACACGCGGTGCATGCAGGGACGAGCGGGCCCGACACCAGGAGGTGGTCGATGCGCAGGCCGAAGTTGCGGCGGAAGGCCATCATCCGGTAGTCCCACCAGCTGAAGGCCTTTTCGGGCTGCTCGAAGAGGCGGAAGGCATCGGTCAGGCCGAGTGCGAGCAGGGCCCGGAAGGCATCCCGTTCCGGGACGGAGACGTGGATCTCGTCCTTCCAGTCGGGATGCGCGTCGCGGTCCTCGGGGGCCACGTTGAAGTCGCCGGTCAGGACCAGGCGCGGGTGCGCCGCGAGTTCGGCGCGCAACCATTCGGTCAGCGCCGCAAGCCAGCGCATCTTGTACTCGAACTTGTCCGAGCCGACGGCCTGCCCATTGGGAAAGTAGCCGCATACGAGCCGGATGCCGCCTACGGTCGCCGTGATCAGGCGCTTCTGTTCGTCCTCGAAGCCGGGAATGTTGAAGACGACGTCACTGACGGGCTCGCGGGTCAGGATGGCGACCCCGTTGTAGGTCTTCTGGCCCAGGTGGCAGGCGTGGTAACCGGCCGCGGCGAGTTCGTCCCCGGGAAAGGCCTTGTCCTCGAGCTTCAGCTCCTGAAGACACAGGGCGTCCGGCCGCTGTGCGGCCAGCCAGTCGAGGACGTGGGGCAGGCGGACCTTCAGCGAATTGACGTTCCAGGTAGCAATCTTCATCGTGATCTCGGACCGATCATGCGCGGGGCAGGGGACGACATTCTATCGCGGCAGGGAGGCGAGCCGGCCGCGCTGCTGCCGGCCGTCGGGCGAGGTGGTGCGCCGGATGCCGGATGACTTGCGGCGCCCCGGAGCGGAGGTGATCCTCCGCGTGTCGTCGGCCGCGCAGGTGCCGGCTCGAGCGGACATGGGGCTGGCATGGAAGAGAAGCAGATTTTCGAGCGGATCGCGCGGGAGCTCTCGGCGGGGCGCATGGAGCGCCCGGTCTGGGCGAAGGCCCTGGCGGATGCGGGTGGCGATGAGGGACGGGCCCGCACCCTGTACATCCGGGCCCGCACCGAGCAATTGCGGGCGCAGCCAGACGCCGGGCCGGTCTCAGGCAACGAGGGGAGTGGCATTGCCCCGCTGCGTGCCCGGCTGGTGGCCCTGCTCGCAGACACCGGGAAGGGCTCTTTCTACACCACGCTGGGCGTGTCCGCCGATGCGAGCGATGAAGCCGTGGCCGAGGCCATCGAGCGGGCGCGCCAGGGCGGTGCGGACGGGGCCGCGGAGATGCGCTACGCCTTCGAGGCGCTGGGCGACCCGGGGCGTCGCGAGACCTACGATCGGCGCCTGCTGGGCCAGCTGACCGGCGAGGGCCGGGCTGCGGCCGGCGAAGCGGGCGGCGTCGGCACCGTGGCGGCGAGCGAGGGCGTCGGGCGCGGCTTCCGCATCTTCCCTCACGGTCTGATCGCCGTGGCGGTGCTGGCGGGCGGGGTGGCCTTCGCCATGCACGCCAAGGAGGAAGCCCGGCGCAAACACGAGGCGGTGCTGGCGGCCAAGGCGGTCGAGGACGCGCGCAAGGCCGAGGAGGCCAGGCAGCGCGCCGAACAGGTCCGGCTGGACGTGCTCCGCCAGAAGGCCGAGATCGAGGAGCGAGAGTCGGACCGGGCCGCCAGGGAGCAGGCGGACGCGCTGGCGGCCTCGAAGGCCATGCTGGAACTGGAACGGGACGTCCTGAAGGAGCGCCGCCTGGTGGAGGAGAAGCGCGAGCGCGAGGAGAAGGCCCGCGTTCAGGCGGAACTCGACGCCATCATGGCGAAGGAGGAGGCCGAGCGGAAGGTCGTCGACAAGGCGCGCCGCGAGCGGGAGTACTGGTCCTGCCTCAACAAGGCCCTCAATGACATGGGTCGGGACGAGGCCAAGGCAAAATGTGACCCGGTGCGCGAGGGGACCTCGTAGGCGCCCGGGGCGGCAGGCGCGCACGCGACGCACGGGTCGCCGCCGCGGACCTGCCATCGGGCAAGGCAGGGGCCGGACGTGACGATGGGGGCCGAAGCCCCCACCGGCT
>JAGRFX010000003.1 GCA_020445805.1 Rhodocyclaceae bacterium | reverse complement strand
AGGCCCGGGCCGGCGAGATCGCCGCACAGGCAGCCACGGCCGTGGCCCGGGTGCTGCGCGACGACATCGGCATCGACGCCGACCGATCGGCCCATCTCGCCGCCGGCCGCGCCCGCCGCTTCGAACGCGGCCTGGCGGCCCTCTTCCGCGACGAGATCGAAAGGGGGCGGCGGCGCCCGACGCCCGGCGTGCCGGCCTGGGTGCGCCCGGATGGGCACCGGCAGGAACGGAAGCTGGCGCTCCTGGCGGCCGTGGCCCACTTCGGTCCCGACCTCGTGCCGGAACTGGTCCGGGCCGCCCACGGGCATCTGGAGCGCGGCGCCGCCGGCAACTGGTGCGAATGGACCCTGCAGCAGAGCGAAAGGGAAGACCCCGCATGATCAACACCGAAGCCGTTGGCTGCGACCTGCTGGTCGTCTCGCCCCACACCGACGATGCGGAGATCGGTCTCGGCGGCACCCTGCATCGGCTCGCCTCGCGCGGCCGCCGCGTCTGGGTCGCCGACCTCACGCGCGGCGAGCTCGCCACCAACGCCACGCCGGACGAGCGCTGGGCCGAGGCCGCGGTCGCCTCGGAGATCCTCGGCCTCGCGGGCCGTGTGCAGCTCGAACTGCCGGACGGCTTCATCGCTCCCGACGACCGCGACCAGACCGGTCGCGTGGTGGCCCTGCTGCGGCGCCTGCGGCCGCGCTGGGTCGTGACCGCGCCCGACCCGGTGCGGCACCCCGACCACGTGGCCACGCCGCTGCTCGTGCGGCGGGCGGTGTTCATGGCGCGCCTGCAGGGCTGGCAGCCCGAACTGGGCGCCCATCACCTGTGGGCGGGCGGCGCCGCGCTGCCGGCGCCCGCGGCGCGCTGGGAGGTCGAGGCCCGCTTCGCCGTCTGCCCGGACGACAGCGCCCCGACGCTGCTCTTCGACATCAGCGAGCACTGGGAAGCCAAGACCCGCGCCCTGGCGGCCTACGCCAGCCAGTTCGGCCGCGACGCCGGGCAGACCCCCACGACCATCAACGATCCGGCCTTCCTCGCGCGCATCGAACGCCGTGCCCGCACCTGGGGCCGCCGCGCCGGCGTGCCCCTGGCCGAGGCGTTGTGCGGCGGGGGCGCCACGGTGCTCGACGACCTGCCCGACGCGAGGTGGGGCGCGTGAACGACATGAAGATGCCGACCGTGGGGATCACCTGCTACCCGAGCCAGGGCGGCAGCGGCGTGGTGGCCACCGAGCTGGGGCTGCATCTGTCGCGCCGCGGCTGCGAGGTGCATTTCATTTCGAGCGAACTGCCGTTCCGCCTGCGCAAGTTCCACGAGAACGTCATCTACCATCCGGTGGAGATGCCGCACTACCCGGTCTTCCAGCACTCGCCCTACACCCTCAGCCTGGCCACGACCATGAGCGAGGTGGCGACCCGCTGCGGGCTCGACATCCTGCACGTGCACTACGCCATACCCCACGCGGCGAGCGCCTTCCTGGCGCGGGAGATGGTGGGGGCCGACCGGCTCAAGGTGGTCACGACGCTGCACGGCACCGACATCACCCTCGTGGGACAGGAGCCGTCGTTCTTCCCGATCACGCGCTTCCTCATCGAACGCAGCGACGCGGTGACGGCCGTCTCGACCTTCCTCAAGGAGGAGACCATCCGGGTCTTCGGCACGGGCGAGACCATCGAGGTGATTCCCAATTTCGTCGACGCGCGGGTCTTCATGCCGCTCGAGGTCGACGGACTGCGGCGCCGCTTCGCCCCTGCGGGCGAACGGCTCCTCATGCACGCCTCGAACTTCCGCGCCGTGAAGAACCCCCTCGCGGTGATCGAGGTCTTCGCGGCGGTGCGCCGGGAGATCCCGGCGCGGCTGCTCCTGGTGGGCGACGGGCCGGAGATGCCCTCGGTGCGGTCACGCGTGCAGGAACTCGGCCTGGCCGAGGCGGTCGACATGGTGGGGCAGGTGGACAACCTCGAGGAGATCCTGCCCGTGGCCGACCTCCTTCTGCTGCCTTCGCTGCACGAGAGCTTCGGCCTGGTGGCGCTGGAGGCCATGGCCTGCGGCGTGGTGCCGCTGGTCACGAGTCGGGGCGGGGCCGGCGAGTTCATCCAGGACGGGATCAACGGCTTCCTGCGGGACCCGGACGACATCCCGGGCATGGTCGCGGCCGCCCTGACGGTGCTGCGGGATCGGGACCTCCAGGTCCAGATGGTCGACGAGGGCCGCCGCGACGCCTCCGCGGAGTTCGGCGCCCCCTGCGTCGTGCGGCAGTATCTGGAACTGTACGACCGGCTTCTGGGCACGGGGCCCCGGCCCGCCGGGCTGGACGGTTGACAGGCGGCCGGTTCCCCGTACAATGGAGGCGTTCCGGAGAGGTCGCCTGAGCCCCCTGCTCGCCGGACACCACCGTTTTCTGCGCCGCATGCGGCGGGAGCAATCGCCATGAGCACCCACAGCGAACTGGTCGAAACCGTCCGGAGTCTGGCCGCCCGCCGGGGCGTCTACCGCCCGGAGGCGTATTTCTTCGTGCTCGAGAGCCTGGAGAACGCCATGGAGGCCATGGAGGAGCGCGCCCACGTGAGTGGCGGCGTGCTGCTCGATTTCATCCGCGACCTCGGTCGCGACCGCTACGGGATCATGGCCGGCGACGTGTTCAACGCCTGGGGCGTGAAGGGCACCATCGACTTCGGCCGCATCGTCTTCCACCTGGTCGACGCCGGCCTGCTGCGCAAGCGGGAGCAGGACTCGCTGGGCGACTTCATCGACAAGTTCGATTTCCAGGAGGCCTTCGCCCTGAAGGTCATGGAGGAGCGGGGCTGAAACACGCCCGGCCCTTTCTGCGTCCCACCGGGAGGCGGAACTTTCGCCCCCGGTTTCGGTAGGATGACCCGGCTGCATCCCCGCGGGGAGCGGCCCCCGTGCGGCGGCGCGGCGACCCGAACGCAACCGGAGCGACGCGCGGCATGCGTGCGACGCTCCCGAATCGATCCGGCCCCGACCGGGGCCTGGTGGTGGGCAAGGATGCCCGCCCGGATCCGGCCCTGACGGAGCACGGCCGCATCCCACCTGTCACAACGAATCTCCGAGGAGAATCCATGACTTCGGTCGCGATCGCGTCTGGCGGAGGCTTCCTGGCCATGCTGGGTCCCGGCGAGCTGGTGAGCCTGGTGGTCGAATCCACCTTCTTCGGCAAGTTCATCCTGCTGGTGCTGCTCGTGCTCTCGGTGATGAGCTGGGCCGTGTTCATCGACAAGGCGCGCACTCTCGGCCGCATCCGCGCCGGTCATGCGGCGTTCTGGGAGAAGTGCGAGAGCTGGCTCGACGGCCGCGCGCGGCGGGCCGACCTCGAGAACTGGTGCCGCGACAATCCCGACCTGCCCCTGGCCAACGTGGTCGTCGAGACCAGTGGCATGAGCCAGGTGCCGGCCATCCGCCGGGCCAGCGAGCGCGTCAGCTACCTGGAGACGGAGAGCCTCGAGCGCTACCTGATCCTGCTGTCGACCACGGTCACCATCTCGCCCTTCCTCGGACTGCTGGGCACGGTGTGGGGCATCATGAGCAGCTTCTGGGGCATGGCCTCCATGCAGAGCGCCAACCTGACGGTGGTCGCACCGGGCATCGCCGAAGCACTGATCACCACCATCGCCGGACTGGCCGCGGCCATTCCCGCGGTGATCTTCTACAACATGATCGTGCGCAAGATCGACCTGGTCGGGAACGAGATGGACCGCCTGCGCACCGTGCTGGAAGAGGAGGCGGGGGGCGGCTCCGGCGCGGCCCACGCCGCCGGACGCGACCATGTGCGCCGGCCCGAGCCGCACGATCGGGAGAGCATCTGATGGCCCGCAAGCGCAGCAGCTACGGCGCCCCGATGGCCGACATCAACACCACCCCGTTGGTGGACGTGATGCTGGTGCTGCTGATCATCTTCATGCTCACGGCGCCCCTCCTGACCCATGCGGTGAAGATCGACATGCCGGAGGCGTCCAGCAGCCCGACGCAGGAAGACCCGGACACGGTCACCCTGAGCCTCGACGGAGCGGGGCGGCGCTTCTGGAACGACGAGCCCGTCACCGATGCCGACCTGGCCGCCCGCCTGACCGCTGCAGCCGCCCGCACGCCCCAGCCCGAGCTGCACCTGCGCGCCGATCGCGAGACCCGCTACCAGACGCTCGCCGAGGTCATGGCGTCGGCACGCGGCGCCGGCATCCGTCGCATCGGCTTTGTGACCCTGCCGGCAGCGGAGTCTGCCCACTCGGCGACGGTACCGAGTTCCCCGCCCGCTCCCCTCTGAGGCCCGTCCGCACCCTTCTCGCCGGGGCCTCGCCCGCCCTATTTTCGTAACCATTCTCATTACAAAAGCCAGCCAGAACGGCCTCCGGTCATTCGTCGCCAGCCATCGAACGACACGCATGCGCCCCCAAGGCGCAACCCGACCGGAGATGAACCATGAAGAACCGACACATCCATCCAATCGTCCCTGCCGCCATCGGCACAACCGACCGCAAGGCGGCCCGCTCCCAGGGTGCCGTGCTGCCGCTGGGCGCGATGATGCTGGCCGCCTCGATGGGCAGCGCGGCACAGACCCAGGACACCACCGCGGATGACCAGAAGCTCGGCACCGTCGTCGTACGCGAGCAGCGCGAGGCGCCCAGCGGCAAGGAGACCCTGCGGGTCACCGAGACGCGCATCGGCAAGGGCCAGCAGGAACTGCGCGACATTCCCCAGTCGGTCACGGTGGTGACCGAAAAGCTCATGGACGAGCGCGACCTCGACACCGTCAAGGAGGTGCTCAAGAACACCGCCGGCATCACCTTCCAGGCGGCCGAAGGCGGCGAGGAGGACATCCGCCTGCGCGGCTTCCCGCTTGCCCAGAGCGGCGACCTCTACGTCGATGGCGTCCGCGACCCGGCCTTCTACGACCGCGACACCTTCAACATGGACCGGGTCGAGGTCCTGCGCGGTTCGGCATCGATGCTGTTCGGCCGCGGCTCGACCGGCGGCGCGGTCAACCAGGTCAACAAGTCCCCGCGCCTGATCGACGAGAACCAGGTGGACGTGACCCTCGGCAGTCACGACTACCGGCGCGTGGTGGCAGACCTGAACCGCAAGACCGGCGACAACGCGGCCTTCCGGATCAACCTGATGCACACCAGGGCCGACAGCAACGGGGCCGGTGCCAGCGTGGACAAGCAGGGCGTGGCGGGCGCCTTCCACTGGGGCATCGGCACCCGGGACGAATTCCAGCTGGGGTTCTACCACCTGGATACCAACAACGGCATCAACTACGGCATTCCGTGGATCCGGCCGAGCGCCGACTCGCCGGTCGCGGATACCCGGCTGATGCCCCTCGACCCCGACACCAACTACGGGCTCGCCAGCGACTACAACGACAGCGGCGCCACCTACTTCACCGGCACCCACATCCATCGCTTCTCGACCCGCACCGAGCTGCGCACCACGGTGCGCAAGGGCCACTACGACCGGGACCTGCGCTCGGGCGCGATCCGCTTCGTGGCGGCCGCCGACCAGCCCGACGGCCAGGCGGTCAGCCTCGAGACCCTGAGCGACGCCACCGTGCTGCGCCGGGGCACCAACCTCAAGACCCAGGACCTGGAGACGCTGCAGGCCCAGAGCGACCTCTCGAGCAGCTTCGAGGCGGCCGGCCTGAAGCACGCGGTGCTGGCCGGGGTCGACGTGGCGCGCGAAGAGAAGCAGGTCTTCTTCGCGCTCAATGCCGCCCAGGGTGGCGTGGACCTCACCAAGCCCAACACCACCGTCGGCACCCCCAGCGACGGAGCCTCGGTGGATGAGGACAGCCGGGTGCTCGGCGTGCGCAGCGACTTCACGGCCGACACCTTCGGCGTCTATGCCCAGGACCTGGTCACGGTGGCCGAGCACTGGAAGCTGCTGGCCGGGGTGCGCTACGACGGCATGCGGGGCGAATACAACAGCTACAGCTACACCGGGGACGCGATCCGCGGGGGCGGCGCGGTCACGGAAGATTCGACCGCCACCTACAACCAGAGCGTCTACAAGTGGAGCCACCGGGTCGGCGCGCTCTACCAGCCCACGCCCCGACACAGCTTCCATGCCTCGTGGGGCACCTCCTTCAACACCTCGGGCGACACCTACTCCTACAGCGCCGCCACCGTCGACACCCCGCCGGAGAAGAGCCAGAACGTCGAGATCGGCGCCCGCATCGACACCGCCGACAGGCGCTTCACCCACCGCTTTGCGGTCTTCCGCTCGACCAAGCTGAACGAGCGCAACACCGACCCGCTGCTCGACATCGCGGTGCTGACGGGCAAGCGCCATGCAGCCGGTTTCGAGTGGGACTTCAGCGGCTACCTGACCGCGCGCTGGGAGATCTTCGGCTCCTACATGTGGATGCCGCTCGCCAAGATCGACAAGGGCGGCCAGAGCGGCGAGGACGAAGGCGAGCGTCCGTCCCTGACCCCGAAGCATTCGGGCACGGTCTGGAGTACCTACCTGCTCACCGACGAGCTGCGCGCCGGAGGCGGTGTCAACTTCCGCAGCCGCCAGCAGCCCAACCGCAATCCGGGCTGGTACGCCCCCGGCTACGCCACCGTGGACCTGATGGCCGAATACACGTTCGTCCCGGACCGCTTCATCGTCAAGGCCAACGTCACCAACCTGTTCGACAAGCTCTACGCCGACCAGCTCTACCCCGGGCACTACATCCCGGGGGCGGGCAGGACCTTCCAGGTCACGGCCACCCTGAAGTTCTGACCCCTCGCGCCGGCCCGCCGCCCCCCGGCGGCGGGCTGCCATGCCACCCGGAGCCCCCCATGCTGCTGCAGATACCCGATGTCCTCAGCCCCGAGCAACTCGCCACCGCCCGCGACCTGCTGCGCGACGCGCCCTGGCAGAGCGGGGCCCACAGCGCCGGGCGGCAGGCCATCCAGGCCAAGAACAACCAGCAGCTTCCCCACGACTGCGAAGCCGCACGCTTCGTCTCCGAGGCGGTGGTTCGGGCCGTCGAGACCAGCGCCCTGTTCCTGACGGCGGCGCTGCCGAAACGGATCTTCGCGCCCCGCGTCAATCGCTACGGCGGGGACACGCCCTGCTACGGCGAGCACGTGGACAACGCCATCCGCTTCGATCCCGGTACCGGCGAGCGGGTGCGGACCGACGTGTCCTGCACCGTCTTCCTGAACGATCCGGCGGACTACGACGGCGGCGAACTGCAGGTGCGGGACACCTACGGTTCGCGCGGGGTGAAGCTGCCGGCCGGCCATGCCATCCTCTACCCGGGCACCAGCGTCCACCAGGTGAGACCGGTCACCCGCGGCTGGCGCCTGGCCTGCTTCTTCTGGATCGAAAGCCTGGTGCGCAGCGACGAACAGCGCCGCCTCCTGTTCGACTTCGACATGGCCTTGATGCGCCTGCGCGAGGCCCAGGGCGACAACGCGGATACGGTGGCCCTCTCGGGCACCTATCACAACCTGCTGCGCATGTGGGCGAACACCTGAGATGACCGCCGACAAGCTCCCGGTCAGCCTGCCCGAATACGCCTCGAGGGCCGCGGCCCTGCTCGACGCCAATGCCCGTGCCTACTTCGAGGGCGGCGCGGCCGACGAGCTGACCCTGGCCGCCAACCCGCGCGCCTGGCAGGAGATCGCCCTGCTCCCCCGGGTGCTGCGCCCGCTCGCCGGCGGCGCCACCACCTGCCACCTGCTGGGCCGGCGCCTCGCCCATCCGATCCTGCTGGCCCCCGTGGCCCATCAGTGCATGGCCCATCCCGATGGCGAGATCGCCACCGCCTGTGCGGCCTCGGCCCAGGGCGCGGGCCTGGTCCTGAGCACCCAGTCCAGCCTGTCGCTCGAGCAGGTTGCGTCGGTCGTCGCCAGCGACGCGGAGCGCGGCCCCCTGTGGTTCCAGCTCTACCTCCAGCACGACGCCAACTTCAATCGCGACCTCGTCCGGCGCGCCGAGGCGGCCGGCTACGAGGCCCTGGTTGTGACCGTGGACGCACCGTGCAGCGGCGCCCGTGACCGCGAGCGTCGGGCCGGCTTCGAGTTGCCGCCGGGCATCTCGATGCCGAACCTGGCGGGACTGCCCCCACGCCCGAGGGCCTCCGGCGGCAGCCCCCTCTTCGACGGGTTGCTGCCCGGTGCGCCCGGCTGGGCAGAGATCGCGGCCCTGTGCGAGCGCACCCGCCTGCCGGTCCTCCTGAAAGGTATCCTGCACCCCGACGACGCCCGTGAGGCGCTGAGATGTGGTGCGCGGGGCGTGATCGTCTCCAACCATGGGGGCCGTACCCTCGACACCAGCCTCGCCACCGCGCAGGCACTGCCGGCCGTCGCCGACGCCGTCGGAGACGCCATGGCCGTGCTGGTGGACGGTGGCATCCGGCGCGGCACCGATGTGCTGAAGGCCCTCGCGCTGGGGGCCCACGCGGTGCTGATCGGCCGTCCGCAGATCCATGGGCTGGTGGTGGCGGGCGCGATGGGCGTGGCCCACGTCATCCGCCTGCTGCACGACGAGCTGGAAATCGCCATGGCCCTGTGCGGCTGCAGCCGCATCGAGGACATCGATCGCAGGCTGCTGGTGGCCGCCGGCTGACCTGGCGAACCTAGATGCGCCCCAGCCAGACGATGCCCATGCCCACCGCGAAGGGCAGCCACGGGTTCTTCCAGCGAAAGGCCACCGCGAAGGCCGCCAGACCGGCCACCAGCTTCAGGTTGAAGGGGTCGAGCTGCCCGCCCACCAGCAGCATGTCGGGCGCGACCAGGGCGGCCAGGGCCGCCGCCGGGGCATAGCGCAGTGCACGCTGGAGTGCTTCGGGCAGGCGGACCCGGCTGCCCGCGACGATGAAGCTCCCGCGGGGCACGTGGGTGGCCACCGCGATCAGCACGAAGGCCAGCCACAGCCAGCCGCCGGACAGCAGGGTCCCCTCGTTCATGGGGCTGTCCTGCGCGCCTGCCAGCGCTCGACCGCGAAGCCGGCGGCAATGCCGAGCACGATGCCGGCGATCATCCCGAGCCGCAGGGGCATGTCCTTCAGCAGCACGGTGGCCAGGCCACCCACCAGCGCCGCCAGCAGCATGGGACGCGCCCGGGCAATCGGCACCAGCAGGGTGATCAGCGCGATGGTGGCCATGAACTCCAGGGACCAGTCCCTGGGCAGGGCCCCCGCCCCCAGCACGCCGCACAGCACGAAGACCTGCCATAGCACCCAGGCATAGGCCGATGGCGCCAGGAAGAAGCCCATCCGCCAGTCCCGGTCCTGGCTCGCCAGCATCCGCTCGGCGCCGACCGCGAAGACCCCATCGACGAGCAGGTAGCCCGACAGCACGCGCTGCAGCAGGGGGACCCGATCGAAGGCCGGCGCCAGCGCGGCGGAGAAGATCACGAAGCGCAGGTTAAGCACCAGCGCCGTCAGCATGATGAGCCACAGGGGCGCGCCCGCGCCGATCAGCGGCAGGGTGCCCAGCTGCGCGGTGCCGGCGAAGACGATCAGGTTCATCCCGACCGATTCGATGACGGACAGGCCCGTCGAGCGCATGGCAACGCCGGTGACCAGGGCCCACGGCACCAGGCCCACCGACAGGGGCAGGAAGGCCCGGAAGCCCTCGCGGGCGCCGTCGCGGAAGGAGGGGCTCACGACGCCCTACTGGGTCGGTCCGCCAGCCACGATCGGCAGGGCATCGACCCACACCCCGCCGTCCTCGGCACGACGGATGCGCAGGCCGAGGGCCGCGAAGACCGCCACCACGTCGGTCTGGAGCGCCAGGTAGATGGATTCGGTGGAACGCGACGGGCTGGCAAAGAGCACCTCGAACCGATGCAACAGCGGCCCCCACGGCGCCGCCAGGGGACTCCTGGCCACGAGGGCGTCGTATTCGGGCCCGATGTCGGCCAGCGGCCGCCCGAGGCCGGCGAGGTAGCCCTGGCAGTGGGCCATCGTCTGCGCCAGATGCGCGACGCGGCCGACGCTGCGGAGGAACAGGCCATCGATGTCATTGCTGCCGAGGTGCAGCACGATCTCTTCGTTCATGGCGGCCGGCAGCGCTTCGAGCAGGTCGGCCAGGTGCGTCAGCATCAGGTCCGAGCCCTGGGGCAGCGACCACACCGAGCGGCGCGTCGAGAAATACTCGGCCCACATGGATTCGGCAATCGGGAGCAGCTGGCGGTCGAATTCGCACTCGAGCAGGAGCTCGAGCGAGGACGACTGGCCGAGCCTCGCGCGGGCGTCGTGGATCCGGCACAGCTCCCGGTGAAACAGGTGCACGAAGCTGGAGACCTGCTCGGCGTCGCCCGCCAGGGCCGCCGACATGTGGGCGCCATCGATCAGCAGCCCGACCGCCTCCTCGCCATGAATGGCCCGCACCACCCCGGTGGCCGACTCGTCGCCGGTCTCTTCGAGCAAAGCCCGCGCGTAGTCCTCGGCGACCGTAATGCGCTGGAGCGCCGACAGGTCGAGGTCACGGTCCCGCTCGATGATACGGGCGAGCAGCGTCTGCAAGACCTGCGACAGCGTGTCCGCGGCATCCGCGATCCGGTCTCCCCGGCATTCGACCTTGACTTCCATGCGTCTCACCCGCCCTTTCGGCAGCTTTCAGGTCCGCTATTGTAGCCCTGCCGGTCGCTGCACCGCGGCATCGAAACCCGATCGAACGGCTGTAACACGGCGGGAGGACCCTATCGCCCGCCGACTCGGTGGAATCCCGCAGAAGCGCGTGATCCCCGGTATGGCATATCGCGTGCAAAACGGCCACCATGGCCCCACAGAGCCTGCGGCCTCGCAAGAGGTACGCCAAGGCCGAACAGACGGAGGAACCTTCATCATGCTGGACACCACACCTGCGGGCCCTGCGCGGCCCGCCACCTGGCTCGAGATCGTCCGGGCCGCCCTCGACAACGGCGCACGGATCCAGATCCACCCGATCCGGGTCGCGAACGGCATCCGCATGGCCGTTTCCCTGGCCTCCCGCCCCCTGTGCTCCACCGATGGCCGCATCACCCTCTTCGAGGACCTGGCGGCGGCTGCCCGCTTTCTCTCGATCGCCGGCGTGCGCCGCTGGTCGCTCGGGGAAGCCCTGCAGGGCGTCGCGGGCCTCGTCGGCGGCGCGGAGCAGTGGCGCCTGAAACGCGGGCGACTGTGCACCTGAGACCTGCCTGCGGCACGCCGCGTGCATGAAAAAAAAGGGCCGCAATCGCGGCCCTTTGTCTGCCAGCTCAGGCGCCGTGGATCACAGCGTGATCTGCCCCTTCAGCTTGTCGAGCAGCTTCTCGCCCAGACCCTTGACGCTGGTCAGGTCGCTCAGCTTCTTGAACGGGCGGGCAGCGACGATCGCCTCCGCCAGCTTCTTGGACACGCCCTTGATCGCAGCGATCTCGGCCACGCTGGCCGAGTTGAGCGCCACGGCTGCCGGCGCGGCAGCCTTCTTCTCGACCGGCTTGGCGGCCGGCTTGGCGGCGACCACCGGCTGCTTCACCGGCGCGGCCTTCTTCGCGGCCGGCTTGGCCGCTGCGGCCTCGGGAGCCTTGGCAGCGGGAGCCTTGGCAGCGGGGGCCTTGGCAGCAGGTGCCTTGGCGGCCGGCGCTTCCACCACGTAGGTCTGCTCGAAGCGGGTGAAGTCGCGGGTGACGAAGCCGGCAGGCGTCCATTCGCGCAGCATCAGCGTGAGGAACCACTCGCCCGGCGGGAGCGAGGCGGCCGGCAGGGAGAAGGACATCGCCCCCAGCGACTGCTGCCCCGACAGCGACCCGATCTGGATCCCTGCCACCGGCGCGCCCTGGAAGCTGCCGCCCTGATAGGCCGCAGGCAGGGCCCACAGCTCCAGCGAGAGGGTACCGGTCAGGTTGGCGCCATCCCGCGGGTTGGCGACGCCCTCGACGGAAATCTCGACCTGCTCGCCGTCGAAGCGATAGCCCACCGAGCCCAGCAGGTGGGGCAGGACGAAGTCCTGGGTATGGGCGAAGCCGGCGGCGTCATGCTGCTCGGATTCTCCCGCGCCGGCGCACATCAGCCGGAAGGCGACGGCGTGGGCACCCTGCCCGGCCGGCAGGGTGGCGAGGGCACTGCCCCCGACCGGAACCACGGCGCCCGGTGCGGCGTCGAGGCTGCCGAGGGGCAGCTCGGCGATGCAGATGGACGCGCTGCTGTCGTCAGTCCAGAACTGAAGCGACCAGTCGGCCCGGTTGGCGCGTTCGGAATCACAAATACGCAGGTCCGCCTCGAGATGGACGACATCGCCCTCGATACGGTAGTTCATCGGCCCAGCAAAGCGGACTGCAGCGGCCTCGGGTGCAACCATCGAACTCATGGAAAAAGCCCAGCAAGTGTTTGTCGAAAGCCGATTATAGGCCGACTCGCGCGAAGCTCCGGAGCAAGTTGTTGATTTGTCGTTTTGGCGACAATTTCGCTGACTTTATGCACCAACTGCGTGCAGTTTTCTGTCATTTTTCCGCATAACGGAAAGGTATACCAGAGGAATCACGAACAATGTCAGCAGCGTCGAGAAGCCGAGCCCCCAGACAATGCTCGCTGCCACCGGCCCCCACATCAGCGATTTGCCCCCCAGGCCCACCGCCAGCGAGAACAGCCCGCCGATGGTCGTGGCCGAGGTGATCAGGATCGGGACCACCCGGCGGCGGGCGGCATAGATGATCGCGTGCTGCACCCCCATGCCGCCGGCAAGCCGTTCATTGGCCGCATCGATCAGCACGATGGCGGAATTCACCGAGATCCCCGTCAGCGCGATGACCCCATACAGGGTGTAGAGGGACAGGGGGTTGCCCGACACGAGCAGGCCCAGCACCACCCCGGTAAAGGCGAGGGGGACCGTCACCAGGATGATCAGGGGCTGGAAGTAGCTGCGGAACTGGGTCGCGAGGATCAGGTAGATCAGCCCGATGCCCAGGGCGAACAATCGCACCATCGAATCGATGCTTTCCTGGATGTCGTCCAGTTCCCCCGAAAAATCGAGGCTGGCCGCCGGATGCCGGGGCTGGAGCGACGCCCAGGCCGCCTTGAGCGCCGCATTGGCCGCCAGCGTGTCGGTCACGGCCGGATCGATGTCGGCCTCGACGGTGATCGCCCGCATCAGGGCGTAGTGGCGGATGTAGCCCTTGGCGATGCGGGGTTCCGCATCGACCAGGGTCGCCAGCGGCACGCTGCCGCCCCCCGCCAGCGGCACCTGGCGCTGCAGGATGCCCGCAATGTCCACCAGGGCCTCGGGCACGGCCCGCACCACCACCTCCACCTTTTCGCCGCCATCGCGGGTGCTGGCCACCACCTCGCCCTCGCCATAGAGCCGGAGCAGGCGGGCAACCTGGCCGGCCTCGATGCCGGCCAGGGCCAGGCGCTCACGATTCAGCTGGAGACGCAATTCGCGCCGTCCGGGCGTGTCGTCGTCGCTGATATTGCGCACGCCCGGGATGCCTTCGAGGGCCGAACGCAGCGCATCCGACGCGGCGCGCAGGTCCCCGTAGTCGTCGGCCTTGACCTTGACGCTGATCGCCCGCGACGTCGGCGGCCCACCCTTGAGTTCGAGGAAGGACACCCGGCCATCGCCGCCGACCGCCTTCACCCGCCCGGTGAGCGCCTCGATGACCTCGCCGGTATCGCGCATGTCGCCCGCGCGCGGATGCAGCGACACCAGCACCTGCCCGTAGTGGTCTCCGTACAGGGGTTCGGTTTCGGTGAACTTGAGGCCGGCAAAGGCCGTCACCGAGCGGGTCTCCTCCTCCGTCAGGCCTGCGCGAACCGCCTGCGCCACCCGCTCCGCCGCATCGAGCGTCCGGTCGAGCACCACGCCGGCGGGCATGTCCACGTTAACATAGAACAGGCGGAACGAATCGAACGCAAAGAACTGGACCCGGACCAGCCCCCCCGCCACCGCGCCGAGCGCGCCCGCCACCATCAGGACCGCCAACAGCAGCGCGGCCCGCGGCCAGCGCATGACCTTCATGAGGAGTCGGGCGTAGGCCAGGCGCAGTCGCTGGGTCAGGCGGGCGCGTCGTCGCTGCCCGGCGCCATCCGCCTTCCGGCTGTGAGGCCGGATGGCGAGCACATGCACGGGCAGCATCCAGAAGGCTTCGACCAGGCTGATCGCCAGCGCCACGGTGACGACGAAGGGCACCACGAACATGAACTTGCCCAGAATGCCCGGCAGGAGCATGAGCGGCAGGAAGGCGGCCATGGTGGTCAGGACCGAACTCGTCACCGGCAGCCAGACCTCGCGCACGCCTTCGACCACCGCCTCGAGCGGCTCTGCGCCCCGGGTCAGGCGGTAGTGGATCGCTTCGATGACCACCACCGCGTCGTCCACCAGCATGCCGAGCGCGATGACCACGCCGAGCAGCACGGTGAGGTTGAGGGTCGAGTCGATGGCTCCCACCACCAGGAAGGTCCCCGCCAGGGAAAACGGCACGCCGATACCCACCAGCAGGGCCAGCCGCGGGCCGAGGAAGAGCCAACAGGCCACCAGCACGGCGAGCAGGCCCAGCAGCGCGTTCGACTCCATGATCGAGATCGCATTGCGGGTCATGTAGGTCTGGTCGTCGAGCATGGTCAGGCGCAGGCCCTGGGTCCCCAGCAGCGGCCCCTGCTCGTCCGCGAAGCGCTGCAGGGTCTCGACCAGCTCGATGGTGTTGGCGCGGGCCTGCTTGGTGATCGACAGCATCACGGTCGGCTCGTCGTTGTAGCTCACCAGCTGGGTCGAACGCTCGTGGGCGCGCGAGACCCGGGCCACGTCGCCGATGGCCACGCGCCCACCGGCCGTGATGATCGGCGCGGCGGCCAGGGCCTGCGGGTCCGCGGTCTTGCCCTCGAGGCGCACCAGCCACTCCTCGTCCTGGACCTTGACGCGCCCGGCCAGGGTGTTCCGGAACCAGGCCGACACGGCATCCGACACGCGGGCCGGCGACAGCCCCCGGGCGTCGAGGGCCGCAGGGTCGAACTCCACGTGCATCTCGGCGTCGTCGAGCCCCGCCGAGATGACCTGATCCACGCCGGGCAGGCGTTCGAGGTCCTTCTTGATCCGGAAGGCGGCACGACGCAGGTTCTCGCCACCGGCCGGGCCGTGCAGGGCGAGCACGGCGGTCGGGAAGCCGTTCGACGAGGTGATCTCCACCACGCGGGGGTCGTCGGCCTCGTCGGGCAGCTCGTCCGACGCCTTGTTCTGGACCTCGCGCCGCAGATCGTTGATGCGCTTGTCGAACTGGGCGTCGCTGATCTGGTTGAAGCGCACCAGGATCGACGACACCGACTCGCGGCTGCTGGAGGAGACGAACTTGATGTCCTTGACCTGGGCGATGGCGTCCTCCAGGGGGGACGTCACCTCGCGCTCGACATCCTCGGCGGACGCCCCCGGCAGGACGGTCAGGATGTTCACCCAGTTGAAGTTGATTTCCGGGTCCTGGGCCCTGGGCATGACCAGATAGCTGCTGAGCCCCCCGAGCAGCACCAGCGCAAACGCGATATTGGCCAGCGGATGGTTTTCCAGCAGGCGCCGATAGAAGCTCATCGGCCGGCCCCGGCCTCGAGACCGACGCCCAGCCGACCCTCGTCGATGACCGGGGTCTCCAGCGCCCAGTCGACCGGCACCGGCCGCCCCGGCTGGGCGATCGGCAGGGGACGGAACACCGGCTGCCCGCTTTCCAGCACATAGGCACCGAGGCGCCCCTCGCGGGTCTGGAGGAATTCGGGCGGCAGGTGCGGCCGGCGCGCCTGCCAGCGCAATTCACCGGCCAGGCCGGGCGCCACGGGCTGGTCCGTGCCCAGCACGACCTCCCGCGTCTGCCCCGCCGCCTCGACCAGCTCGGAGACGCGGCGGATCGTGACCGGCACCGAACGGCCGCCGGCCACGAGCACGGGGGAATTTGCCTGCCGCAGGGCCTCGAGCTGTGCCAGCGGCACGCTGGCGCGCACCTCGGGGCCGACCGCCGCCGACAGCACGAGCAGCGGGGTGCCGGGCGCCGCCAGGTCCCCGACGCTGGCCAGGCGTTCGCGCACGATGCCCTGGAAGGGGGCGCGGATGACCGCATGCTCCAGCGCCAGCCGCGCGGCGGCCAGGGACTGGACGCTGGCCTCCCGCTCCGAGTGCAGGACGTCCAGTTCGGTGCGCTGGACCTTCAGCGCGTCCTCGCTGACAAAGCTTTCGCCCGCCAGCCGCTCGGTGCGGGCCAGCTGCGATTCAGCCAGCCGGATGCGATTGTCCACCAGCGAGAGGGCCGCCTGGGCGCGGCGGACCTCGATCTGCAGGGCGCGGTCGTCGAGCCGGGCCAGCACCGCGCCCTTCACGACCGCCTGCCCGACCCGCGCCTCCAGCGCCTCGATCCGCCCGCCCACCTCGGCTGCGATCCGCGCTTCATCGCGCGCTTCGACCCGGGCCGGCACGCTGAAGCCGGGGTAGACCGCCAGCTCGGACAGCGGGCGGCTGGTCCAGCCGGCCGCCCCGACCAGGGTCGCCGCCAGGATCAGCACCACGCCGGCCATCGCGCGCCGCCCCCTCATTGCCCGTTCTCCACTGCCGCCTGCCCCGGCAGGGGCTCGGCCGGGGGCGGCGTCCAGCCTTCCCGCGGCACCACCTTGGGCTCGGGCGTGTCATCGATATAGTGGGGCGACATGATCTGCACACCGTACTCATTGAAGACGTCCTGGATGTGACCGTTCAGGGCGCTGACCAGATTGGGACGCGCGCCCGGATCGCGCGGGATCGAGCGGCACACCAGGCGGTATTCGGCATAGAAGTCCGAGAGGGCGGTCTGATACACGACCGGCGCCGGGTTGAGGGCGATGCCCCGCGTACGGTCTGCCGCCTCGAGGAGCATGGCATGGACCTGGCGCCACGGGGTGTCGTAGCCGATCGTCACCGCGCTGTCGACCAGGTAGCCGTCGCCCTCGACGCTGCGGGAGCGGTTTCGCGTGACATTGCCGAGCACCAGTGAATTGGGCACCGACAACTCCTCGCCGAGGCCCGTGCGAATGCGCGTCGAGAAGATGCCGAGCTCCATCACCCGTCCCTCGGCGTCACCCACCGCCACGTATTCGCCGACCCGCAGGGTGCGCGTGTACATGAGGATGAGCCCGCTGGCCGCCTGGCCGACGATGCTCGATGCGCCCAGCGAGATCATCAGGCCAACCAGCACCGAGAGCCCGCGGAAGGCCTCGGTCTGCGCACCGGGCAGGTAGGGATAGGCCATCGCCACAGCGAACAGCCAGATCGCCACCGAAACCAGCCGCCGGGTCGGCCGCACGGAATCCTCGTCGAGCCAGGTCACGCTGACCACGCCCCGCTCGAGCCGGTCGAAGAAGGCCTTCGACAGATCCACGCAGATCTTGGCCAGCATCAGGATCAGGAAGGCCACGACCAGGTTGGGGATGCCGCTGGCGATGCCGCCGAAAACGCTCGCCAGGATCCCGAACAGGAATGCGTGGAGTTCGTCGCCCCAGGAACGGGTGTAGGGAAACACCTCCAGGCCGATGCTCAGCCACTCGTAGATCACCAGCAGCACCGACAGCCAGTAGACCGTCGTGACCACCTTGCGGACCATGCCGATGACCCGTTCGCGCTGGACCACGGCCTCGCCGCCGATCTTGAGGTTCTCGGCCTTCTCGCTCGCGGCCCGTGCCAGCCGGACCGCCACCCAGCCCCGGGTCCGCCGCAGCACCCACAGCAGGAACAGCGCCACGGCGCTCATCGTGACCGCCAGCGCGATGCCCTGCAGCAGCTCGGGCAGGCTGTCGCCGGCATGCGCGGAATCGAGCACGGACTGGACCTGGGCGACCACCCGTTCGGCGGTATCCTCGATGGACTCTCCCGGGGGGGCGTCCTCGGCCAGCAGCACCATGGCCATGACCCCATTGACCAGCACCACCTGGCCCTGGGGGATGCCGCGCCGCGTGACGACCAGCCGGCCACCCCGGTCGGCCAGGCGCCTCAGTTCGGACGCCGCCTGGGTCGCCCGCTCGGCCGGGGTCAGGCCCAGCATGCCGGCGCGCAGGGTCGCCACCTTGCGGTAGTGGAGGATGACCGGCGCCGCCTCGAGCTCGCTCGGCAGGGGCGCGGCCGGTTCCGCGGCCACCAGCCCGGCGAGGCCCACGAGGAGCACCGACGCCAGCATCCATCGAACCCAGCGCACCACCAACGCACACAGCATGTCGTCCCCTCGATCCTTGTCTGTCGCACCGCCTGCGCATTTTGCATGAGTTCGGAGGGCGCCCCGCAGGCCAGACGTAGCAATCTGGGTCATCAAGTTCCGCCGCCCGGTGTCGCTAGTACAAGTAACACTTTTCAACATACCGATTCTGCATTGCGAGGCGCGCCATGAAACGCCTATCAGACACCCCCGTCTGGCTCCGGCTGACCGCCGCCATCTGGTTGCTGCTCATCATCGTCTGGGCCAGCTTCATCGCCTGGGAGACCCGGGTCAGCCGCGACATCGCCATCGACCAGTCCCAGCTCTTCGCCAATACCATCAATGACATGACCATGGCCGGGCTCACCGGCATGATGATCAACGGCACCATCGCCAATCGGGCGGTGTTCCTCGACCAGATCGAGCGCCTCGATGCCCTGCGCGAGTTGCGGGTCCTGCGCGGCGACGCCGTCTCCTCAGCCTTCGGCCGACCGGAAGGGGAACTGGCGCCCGATGCCGTCGAGGCGCGCGTGCTCGCGAGCGGCGAGGCCTACCGGGCCGTCGAGGCCTCGGCCGAGGGCGGGCAGCACCTGCGGGTCATCCTGCCGACCCTCGCCAGCGACAACTACCTGGGCAAGAACTGCCTGATGTGCCACCAGGTCACGGCCGGCACGCCGCTGGGCGCCGTCAGCATGCGCATCGCGCTCGACCGGGTCGATGCCTCGGTCAGCCAGTTCCGCAATGCCAGCGCGATTTTCGCCCTGGTGGCCTCTCTGCCGGTGGTGCTGATCGTGTTCTTCTTCGTGCGTCGCGTGGTCACCCGCCCCCTCGAGCGGATGTCCGAGGGCCTGCGCGACCTGGCCCGCGGAGAGGGCGACCTGACACGCCGTCTCGCGGTTGCCGGGAACGACGAGATCGGACAGACCGGCCTGCGCTTCAACGAGATGCTGGCCACGATTGCCCAGCTGGTGCGCGAGGTCGGCGATTCGGCCCGCGACGTCACCGGCGCTGCGGTCACCCTGAGCGGGGATGCCGGCCGGATCGCCGAGAGTTCCACCCTGCAGTTCAAGCGCTCCAGCGAAGCCGACGGCAGCGTGGCCCGACTCGCCGAGAGCGTGACCACCGTGGCGGAGCATGCCGGCGCGGTGTCGAAACTCTCCCGCGAGAGCGAGGCACGCACCGCCGAGGGTCGCACCCGGGTCGAACGCCTGATCCATGACGTCAGCGAGGTGGCCGAGTCGGTGCGACAGATCGGCGAGTCCGTCCGGGGCTTCGTCGAGTCGGCCAAGCAGATCTCGGTGATGACCCAGGAGGTCCGCGAGATTGCCGACCAGACCAACCTGCTGGCCCTCAACGCGGCCATCGAGGCGGCCCGCGCGGGCGAACACGGCCGCGGCTTCGCCGTCGTGGCCGACGAGGTGCGCAAGCTGGCCGAGAAATCCGCCCGCTCGGCCGCCGAGATCGACGCCATCACACGCTCGATCAGCGAGAAGAGCGATGCGGTCAGCGAATCGCTGCGGATCGGCGACGTCCATCTCCAGGAGAGCCGTTCGGCGGCCGACGAGGTGGCCGAGGTGCTCGACCAGGCGGCCCGCACCGTAGCCGACGTCCGCCAGGGGCTCGACCGCATTACCGCCGAGACCGTCCAGCAGAACGATCACGGCCACGACGTCAAGGAGAGCATCTCCGCCATTGCCCGGATGGCCAGCGACAACCAGGCAGCCGTCGAGCGCGCAGTCGGCGCGGCCCGCACGCTCGAGGATCTGGCCCAGCGCCTGCAGGCCTCGGTGGCCCGCTTCCGCACCTGAGGCCGGCCCGCCCCCCGAACGCCGTCAGCGGCCGACCGGCAGCTCGATGGTCACCACCAGTCCGCCCGCCGCGCCGTTGCGGGCGGCGACCGTCCCACCATGGGACTCGACCGCCCGCCGGGCAATGGCGAGTCCCAGGCCGAAGCCCTCGGCGGCCGCATGCCCGCTGCGGAAGAAGGGCTCGAAGATCTCTTCCAGTTCGCCCTCGGGCACGCCGGGGCCCTGATCGCTGACCACCAGGCGGAAGCGCCCGCCAGCCACCTGGGCGGCGACCTGCACGGCGCCACCGGCCGGCGAAAACTTCACGGCGTTGCGCATGACGTTCTCGAAGGCCCGCTGGAGACGCGCGCCGTCGGCCAGCAGCGGCGCCTCGCCCCGGCCATCGAAAGCGAGCGACTTGCCGCCCACCTCGGCCTCGAAGCCGGCGTCTTCCGCCACCCCGGCCGCCAGGTCGAAGAGATCGAGCGGCTCCCTGGGCATCTCCTGCGTGCCGGCGTCGAGGCGCGCCAGGGTCAGCAGTTCGCCCACCAGGAAATCCAGCCGTGCCGACTCGCGCTCGACCCGCTCCATCAGCTCCGCCCCCCGCTCCGGACTCTGCCGCGCGAGCCCGATCGCCGCCTGCAGGCGGGCCAGCGGCGACCGCAGCTCGTGGGACACGTCATGCAGCAGCCGACGCTGGGAGCCCACCAGGGCCTCGAGACGGTGCGCCATGTGGTCGAAGTCCTGCCCGAGATCGGAGATCTCGTCGCGCCAGGTCCCCATGCGGGCACTGACCCGCGTGTCGAGGCGGCCGTCGGCCAGGGAGCCGAGCGCACCGCGCAACTGGCGCACGGGACGCGCCAGGTACCAGGCCATCAGGCCGCTGAAGGCCAGGCTCGCCAGCAGGCCCGCGGCCAGCGGGATCAGCGGCGAGGGTCGCTCGTGCTCGCCACGCCCGCCCGGCCGACGTGGCGGCGCCACGCTGACCAGCTGGTAGGTCCCGCCGTCCTGGGTCGTGATGTCGAGGCGGTTGAGTTCGAGCCCCCGGGCCTGCAGGGCCTCGGGCGGCGGCAGGCGCCGGTCGAGCAGCTCGCGGCCGGCACTGTCGAAGACCAGGATCTGGCTGCGCCGTCCTCGCTCCTCCCACTCTTCGAGCATGCGCCGCACGGCGGCCGGGCCGCCATGCTGAAGCACCGAGCCGAAGCTGTTGAGCACGAAGCCGCCCCCGCGCGCGATGTCTGCCGGCTCCTCGGCATCCACCTGCTTGTACAGCCAGACCGCCGCGCCGATACCGCCGGCCGCCAGCACCAGGCTCAGCCAGAAGGCGATGAACATCTTCCAGAACAGGCGTCCCATGGCCGCCTATACCTTGACCAGCTGGTAGCCCTGCCCGCGCACGGTCTGGATCCACGACTGACCGTCCGGGCGCGGCCCCAGCTTGTGGCGGATGCTGCTGATATGGACGTCGATGCTGCGATCGAAGCGCGCCAGCGGGCGCCCCAGCGCGGTCTCGGACATCTCGCCCTTGGACACCACGTGACCCACACGCCGCGCCAGCAGCTCGAGCAGGTTGTATTCGGTGCTGGTGAGTTCAAGGGCCTGGCCCTGCCACTGGGCCTCGCGCCGCTCCGGCCACATGGAGAGCGGTCCGGCCTGGACCGGCCCGGTGTCCTCGACGGCGGCCCCCTCGCCGCCACTGCGCCGCAGGATGGCGCGGATCCGGGCCACCAGCTCCCGCGGCGAACAGGGCTTGGGCACATAGTCGTCGGCGCCCAGCTCAAGCCCGACGATGCGATCGACGTCGTCGCCGCGGGCGGTCAGCATGATGACCGGCATGCGGCTGCCCTGGCGGATCCGGCGCAGGGTCTCGACGCCATTCAGCCGCGGCATCATCACGTCGAGCACCGCGATCGCGTAGTCGCCGGTCAGGGCCTCGGCCGCGCCCGCCTCGCCATCATGGACCGCATGGGTCTCGAAGCCCTCCTGCTCCAGGTATTCGCGGATCATCGAGACCAGCTCGACGTCGTCGTCCACCAGCAGAACCTTGCTCACAGGCCACCTCCTCCTTGCCCCTCCGCTCATCTCGGAGTGCGCCCATGATAAGGAGGGTTCCCGGTCGCCAATGCGCTTTTTCGACTCTTTACGCCCCTTTACATCTGCCTGACCGAGCTTAACGGCGCGCGCGCGAAGAATGGCTCCATTGCCACTTCCGGAGCCCCGTCATGCCACGTCCCCAGCGCACCCTCCTCTGCTCGCTCCTGACCCTTGCGCTGGCGACGGCCCAACCGGCCAGGGCGCTCGAGCAGCTGCCGGATCTGGGCGACCCGGCCGCCAGCAGCCTCAGCGTTGTGCAGGAGCGCAGCCTCGGCGAACGCAGCATGGCCCAGCTCCGGGCCGCCGGCGGGGTGCTCGACGACCCGGAGGTGAATGCCTACCTGCAGCAGCTCGGCATGCGCCTGGTAGCCAGCGATCCGGCCACCGCGGGCCAGAGCTTCGAATTCTTCGCGGTGCCGGACGACGCCATCAACGCCTTCGCCATGCCGGGTGGCCACATCGGCATCCACCTGGGCCTGCTGATGGCGACCGACAACGAATCCGAGCTGGCGGCCGTGATGGCCCACGAGATCAGCCACGTCACCCAGCGCCACGTGGCCCGCCAGCTGGAAGCCGCGAGTGGCAGCCAGATGGCCTCCCTTGCGGCGCTGCTGGCCGGCATCGTCGCTGCCGCCAGCGGCCAGACCCAGGTGGCCAGCGCCGCCATCGCCGGCGCCACGGCGGGCCACCTCCAGAGCCAGCTCAACTACAGCCGCGACCACGAACGGGAGGCCGACCGCATCGGCTTTTCGCTGCTGGTCCGCGCCGGCTTCGATCCGGCGGCGATGGCGTCCTTCTTCCGGCGCATGCAGCAGCTGACGGCGGCCCAGGACAGCGCCGCCCCCGAGTACCTGCGCAGCCACCCGCTGACCACCGAACGGATCGCCGACGCCGAGGACCGCGCCCTGTCGGCCCGCTACCGGCAGGTGCCGGACTCGACCGACTACCGCTTCGTCCGCGCCCTGGTCCGGTCCTACCACGGGGAACCCGAGCAGGCGGTCGCCCAATTGACGCAGCGGCTTGCCCGGGCCGACGACGCGGACCGGACCGCGCTCCGCTACGGCCTCGCCGCCGCCCAGTTGAGGGCGCGGGACTTCGAAGGCGCCCTCGGCACCCTCGCCGCCCTGGACGCCAGCGGCGCCGCGCATCCGATGATCGAGGCGCTGGCCGGTCAGGTCCTGATGCAGGCAGGTCGGCTGGACGCCGCCATCGACCGCTACCAGCGCGCCCTGGCCCGCTTCCCCGAACACCGCCAGCTGATCGAGGACTACCCGCGCGCCCTGCTGCGCGCCAATCGCTATCAGGAAGCCACCGCCTTCCTGAGCCGACGGATCGAGGCCGGCCGCGAAGACGCGCCGCTGCACCTCCTGGCGGCCGAGGCCAATGCCGGACTCGGCCAGCGGCTCTCCTCCCACTACCACCAGGGCGAGGCCTATGCCGCCATGGGCAACCTGCCGGCGGCCATCGAGCAGTTGCAGATCGCCCTGCGCAGCAAGGGCGGCGACGACATCACCCGCCAGATCGCCGAGAGCCGCCTGCGCACGCTGCGCGACGACCTGCGCCAGCAGCGCAAGGCGCCGGGCGAGGCGACGCGCGCCGGACTCGGTTACGGGTCTTTACCCGCATTTACCCACCCCTAACCGCACTTCACGGGCCTCCGACCGACACTGTGATCGTCCGGCTACACCCGGAAACAGCATTCACCCCGAAAGGAGAACATCATGAAAACCCGTAACCGCATCATCGTTGGCTTCCTTGCCGCGTCGAGTCTTGCCCTTGCCGTGCCCTTCGTGGCCCACGCCAACCCGTTCGGCGGCGACGGTCCGCGCGCCTGCGCCACCGAGGACGGCCGCGGCGGGCCGATGGGTCACCGCGGACACCGCCACGGCGGCATGCAGGGCGAGCGGATGGGCATGTCCGGCGACGACATGGGCATGCGCGGCATGCACCACATGCTCAGGGGGCTCGACCTCAGCGACGAGCAGCGCGACAAGATCTTCGAGCTGCGCCACGCCCAGGCACCCGAGATGCGTGCCAAATGGAAGGAAGCCCGCGCCTCCCGCGAAGCCCTTCGGGCCCTGGCCTTCTCCGCTGACTACAGCGACGCCAAGGCGGCGGAACTGTCGGCCCAGGCTGGCCAGGCGATGGCCGACATCGCGGCCATGCGCACCCGCCTGCAGGCCGGCATCTATGCGGTGCTGACCGAACCCCAGCGCGAGGCGCTCAAGGCCCGCAAGGGCATGCCGCGCGCAGCGGGTGAAGCAGGCCTCGGCTGAATCAGACCCCCGGCGGCCCGGCCCGCCGGGGCACAGGAGACAAGGACATGAGCATGAACACCTCGAACCGCCCGCTGCGAATGCGCTGGACCGCGATCGCCGTTGCCGGCGCGTTGGTCCTGGGCGCCTGTGCCTCGCCGCCGGTCGCCCGGGAATACCCGAGTCGCGTCCCGGCCGTCGCCAGCCCGCCGCCGCCGCCGGCCATCTATCCGGCCCGTGGCCAGAGCGAGCGCCAGCTGGCCCGCGACCGCTACGAGTGCTACCAGTGGGCCGTGAAGCAGAGCGGCTTCGACCCCGCGCGCACTGTGGCAGTGGCGCCCAGGCCCTCGGTACGGGTCGAACCGGACCCGCCTTCCGGCGTCGGCACCGCCACCGGCGTGCTGGCCGGCGCAGCCCTCGGTGCCGCGGTTTCGAATTCGCGTCACAACGCCGAGGGCGCCGCGGTCGGCGCCTTGCTGGGCGGCATCGTAGGCGCCGCTTCGGATTCGGCCCGGGCCGCCGAGGCACGCCAGGTCGAGCGCGATCTGAACCGCCAGTCCGAGCGCTACGCCAGCCTGGACGCGCGCGGATCGGCCTACCACCGTGCCTTGTCCGCCTGCCTCGAAGGCCGCGGATACACCGTGAAATAGGAGCCACGATCATGTTGCAGACCAAGCGCATCGCAGGTGCGTTCATGTTGGGCGTGGCCACCCTGTTGGTCATGCCCGCGCATGCCAAGGACAACCCCACAGACGAGCAGCTCCGCGCCTGGAAGAGCGTGACCAGCGATGCCCGGCAATCCAAGGCATCGAAGTCGTCGAACGAGGACCAGAAGCCCCGTCGCGACGATCGCCGCGAAACGCGCCGTGACGACAGCCAGAAGCCCAAGCCCGTGCTGCGCGAGGAATCCGACCGGAGCGACCGGGCGCGAGACGGCGACCGCCGGCGCGACCGCGAACGGGTGGCCGAAGAGCGGCGCCCGCCTGAGACCCGCTTCGATGACGACCGCCGCAGCCGTTCCCGCGACGACCGCGACTGGCAGCGCGGCGGCACCCGGGTCGACTATCGCGACAACCACCGCCACGACTGGCCGCGCTACCGCGGCCCCCGCGTCGGCGTGGTCGTCAACACCTTGCCCTGGGGCTACCGGGAAATCCGCCACCATCGCCACAGCTATTTCTTTGCCGACGGCTTCTGGTTCGAGCCCTGGGGCAGCAGCTACGTGCGCATCGGCGCGCCGGTCGGGGTGGTGGTCTCGACCCTGCCCTTCGGCTACGTCTCGCTGAGCCTGGGCAACACCCTCTATTACCGCTACGCGGATACCTGGTACCGCCCCCACGACCTGGGATACGTGGTCGTCGAGCGGCCCGCCAACGCCCCCGCGTCGGACGAGGGCGATGACGACGCCAGCGACGAGACGCTCTTCGCCTATCCCAACCGGGACCAGAGCGAGGCCCAGCAGGCGGAAGACCGCTTCGAGTGTCACAGCTGGGCGGTGGAGCAGACCGGCTACGATCCCTCGCGGGTCTCGGCCGCCGGCGCCACGCCCGAGGCCCTCCGCAAGCGCCCCGATTACCTGCGCGCCATGACGGCCTGCCTCGAGGGACGCGGCTACACGGTACGATAGGGCCTCCCACCCAGCGGAGGCGCGGCCCATGCCGCCGAGCTTGAACATCGTGGGCTGTGGCCGCGTCGGCCGCAGCCTGGGGCGACTCTGGTCGGCGGCCGGCGAGCTCGCGGTCGCCGGCATCCACGGCCGCTCCGCGGCGAGCAGGGAGGCGGCCCGGGCCTTCATCGGCGGCGGACAGTGCTGCCCCGATCTGGCCTCCATGCCGCACGCCGAGGCATGGCTGCTCGGCACCCCGGATGGCGCGATCGCCGGTGTCGCCGAATCGCTCGCGGCCAGCGGACGCGTCCGCCCCGGGGACATCGTGTTCCATTGCAGCGGCGCGCGCTCCCACACCCTGCTCGAGCCGCTCGCCTGTCTGGGGGCCGAGGCGGCAAGCGCCCACCCGGTCCTCAGCTTCGCCTCGCCCGAAGCCGCCTGCGCGGCATTCGCCGGCAGCTTCGTGGGCATCGAGGGCGGCGCCCCGGCAAGCCGCTGGCTGCGCGCGCGCTTCGAGGCCATCGGTGCCCGCTGTTTCGCCATCGAGCCCGAGGCCAAGCTGCTCTACCACGCGGGCTCGGTGTTCGCCTCCAATTTCACGGTCACCCTGCTCGACGTGGCCCTCCAGGCCTACCAGGCCGCCGGACTCGACCACCGCACCGCCTCCGCACTGATGGCACCCCTGGTGCGCGGCGCGATCGACAACGCGCTGGCACTCGGACCGGCAGCGGCCCTCTCCGGACCGGCCGCCCGCGGCGACACCGACACCTTGCGCGACCAGCAGCAGGCCGTATCGGCCTGGCAGCCGGAGGCGGGCCGTGCCTACGAAGTCCTCACCCGGCTGGCCCTCGATCTGGCGCGCCGAAAAACTCCGTAGAACCACGTGGCATAAAGGTTTCGGCGATTTCGCCGCTACCATGGGAAGGGCTCTGAAACGGCCCTTCCTTCGTCACGTACATATGGAACCCCGCACCCTTTCACCAAGCCTCTACCGCGCCACGGTGTTGGGCGCGTGGCTCGTCGTCGGTCTGCTCACGGCGCTGCTCGTGGCGCTCGAGATGGGGCGCATTGCCAGCGAAGCCCGCAGCGTCGCCCTCGAGCGCGGCGCCACCCTGTTCCGGCTGATCGAAACCACCCGCGAATGGAACGCCCGCCACGGCGGCGTCTATGTGCCGGCCGGGCCCAATGCGGAGCCCAATCCCTACCTGAAGATCCCGAATCGGGATATCCGGACGACCGACGGCCAGAGCCTGACCCTGGTCAATCCGGCCTACATGACCCGACAGATCGCCGAGCTGGCGGCCAGGCGCGAGGGCGCCCGCATCCACATTACCAGCCTCAAGCCGATCCGTCCGGCCAACGCGCCGGAAGCCTGGGAGGCCGCCGCGCTCGAGTCCTTCGAGCTCAAGGCCGTGCGGGAATACATCGACGACGTGGTGATCGAGGGCCAGCCCTTCTACCGCTACATGGCCCCGCTGCTGGTCGAGCCGGTGTGCCTCAAGTGCCACGAGGCCCAGGGCTACAAGGTCGGGGACATCCGGGGCGGCATCAGCATCTCGATGCCCTCCGCGCAGGCCACCGCCAGCCTGCACCAGGGCCAGCGGACCACGATGTTCGTCGGCGCCATCGCCTTCCTGCTGCTCGGCGGCCTGTCGCACCTGGTGTTCCACCGCCACCAGTTGATGCTGCGGCGCCTCTCGGCCCTGACGGTCAATCAGGAAAACGAGATCCGCTCGCGCACCTCGGAGCTCGCGCGCGAGCGCGAGCGCTACCAGCTGATGGCCGAGATGGCCTCCGACTGGTTCTGGGAGCAGGACGCGCAGTTTCGCTTCGTGGCCTTTTCGGGCGACCACTACCGCAAGGGTGGCCTCCCCATCGACCGCCTGCTCGGCAAGACCCGCTGGGAGATTCCCCTGATGGGCCTGAGCCCCGAGGAACTTTCCCATCACCGCGCCGTGGTCGAGGCCCACCGCAGCTTCGAGGGCCTCGAATACCAGATCCTGAACTGCAATGGCGAACTGCGCTGGTACGCCATCTCGGGGCGCCCCCGCTACGACGAGCACGGCGGCTTCCGGGGCTATATCGGAACCGGCATCGACATCACCGAACGCAAGCGGCGCGAACAGATGCTGCACACCCTGACCGAAGATACCGCGACCGTCTTCGGGCACCGCTTCTTCGCGACCCTGGCGGCCAGCCTGCGCCGCCTGATGGGCGCGCGCTACTGCCTCGTCAGCCGCTTGCCGGAGGGCAGCGCCCTGGCCCAGGTGGTGGAGCTCAGCGACGCCAGCGGCGAGCATACCCTGACTGAATACCCGATCGCCGCCTCGCCCTGCGGCTGGGTCCTGGAGGGCGACATCTGCGTGTTTCCGGAGAGCGCCGACGAGGCCTTCCCGAACGCCCTGCTGCTGAAGGAGCTGGGCGCGAGCAGCTACATCGGCGTCCCGATCGGGTCCGGCGTACGTCCCCTGGGCGTCCTGGCGGTCCTCGACCCCTCGCCGATGCGCCTCGAGCGCGACCTGACCGAGCTGATGAAGATCTTCGCCGCGCGGGCGGCCCTGGAGTTCGAGCGGATGGACGCCGAGGCCGCCCTGCGGGAGAGCGCGCGGCTCCTCAATCTGGCCGAGCAGATGGCAAGCGTCGGAAGCTGGCAGCTGGATTTCACCGACCGCTCGCTGCTGTGGTCCGAAGAGACCTATCAGATCTTCGAACTCGACCGCCGCGCCTTCGATTGCACCGAGGAGAACTACCTTTCCCGCGTCCATCCGGTGGACCGCGCCCTCGTCCGGCATGCCTTCGATACCGCCATCTGCAATCGCACCCCCCTGGAGATCGAGCATCGGATCGTGACCCCGGAAGGCAAGATCAAGACCGTCCTGCAACGGGGCGAGGTCCGCTATGCCCCCGACGGCATGCCGACCTCGGCCCAGGGCATGATCCAGGACATGACCGCCCAGCGGGCGGCCGAAGCCAAGCTATCGCTGGCCGCCAGCGTGTTCTCCGCGACCCACGATGGCGTGCTGATCACCGACATCTCCGGCAACATCGTCGATGCCAACCCCTCCATGTGCCGCATGAGTGGCTACAGCTACCACGAACTGGTGGGCCACAACCCGCGCCTGTTCCGCTCGCGGCGACAGGACGCCGACTACTACGCGCGGATGTGGCGGGGCCTTGCCGAGCTCGGCCACTGGGAAGGCGAGATGTGGAACCGCCGCAAGGATGGCAGTGAAGTCCCCGAGCGCCTGACCATCTCGGCCGTGCACGACGATGCCGGCAATGTGACCCACTACATCGGCGTCTATACCGACATCTCGGCCCTCAAGGCCCACCAGCGAGAACTCGAGCGCCAGGCACTCCACGACGCCCTGACCGGACTGCCCAACCGGCGCCTGCTGGTGGACCGCATCCATCAGGCCCTGGCCCAGGCGCGCCGGACCCGGGGGCAGGTCGCCGTGGCCTTCCTGGACCTGGACGGGTTCAAGGCCGTAAACGACGCGCTCGGGCACGACGCGGGCGATGCGCTGCTGATCACCATCGCCCACCGATTGCAGTCTTCGATCCGCGAGGGTGATACCGTTGCGCGACTGGGGGGCGACGAGTTCGTGCTGCTGCTGGTCGGCCTCGGCTCGACCAGCGAGGTGGCCGGCACCCTGGAGCGCATCCTCGAAGAGGTCGGGAAACCGATTTGCCTAGACGGGCGCGAGGCGCATGTGGGCGCCAGCATCGGTGTCGCGCTCCACCCGGAGGACGGTGACGAGGCGGAGCTGCTGCTGCAACATGCCGACATGGCCATGTACGAGGCCAAGCATGGAGGCCGGAACCGCTACCGGATGTACCGGGGCTGCAAGGAAACCTGATGGATATTCGCGAAGCGATTCGAATCCACCTGCAATGGAAGGTGGAGCTGGAATGGATGCTGTGCGGCAAGCAGCCCCTGGAGCCCGGGCAGCTGGCCCAGGTGGATGCCTGCGAATTCGGCCGCTGGCTGCAGGGCGAGGCCCGATCGCTGTATGGCGATGCAGCGGCCCTTCAACAGGCGGTGGAGGAGCACGCCCGCTTCCATGCGGTGTGCAGCGAAGTGGCGGGTTGCATCCAGGACGGGCGCCGTGAGGACGCAGCCCGGCTCCTGTCGCCGGGCGGCGACTTCTCGCGCGCCTCGCACGCCATCGTCGAGGCCCTCGACGACCTGGCCCGCCTGACGTCGCGCCGGGCCGGCTAGGGGCGCATCCCGCGCCGACTCAGGCGGTCGCCATCTCCGTCGCCAGCCCGCTGATGGCCGCCACCTGGCCAAGCACCCGGTCGACGATGCGCGACAGCTGCGGCGCATCGACCTGCATTTCCTCGAGCAGGTGCCCGCCGACCCCTTCGATGGGCAGCAGGACCTGGGCAAACAGGTGCTGGCGGTCGCCGTAGAGCTCGTCCGCGAACGAATCCAGACGCACGATCTTTTCGGCACAGAAGAGGATCGACTGCACGCTGTCGGGGCCGGTGGCCGCCAGATGATGCCGGCGGAACATCCGGCAGAAATCATCGGGAACGCCCCAGTGGGCCAGCAGCAGGGCCGTCACCTCCCCGTGCTCCGAGCCCAGCACCTCGACTTCCGCATCTTCCATCGAGACCGAGGCATCGGACGCGCGCCGGGCGATCGACTCGATGATGCCGCCGGCCTGGAGCTCGGCCAGCATGTAGCCCAGGTCGTGGAGCAGCCCGGCCAGGTAGGCCTCTTCGGCGTTCGGGAGGTGCTTGAGGCGGGCCAGCTCGCTGGCGGCCGTCGCCAGGGCCAGGGCGTGAAGCCACAGCTGCAGGCGGATGCGCGGCGGCAGGCGGTCCGTCACCGGGTGGCCGAAGAGCGAGGCCGTGCATAGCTGCAGAGCCCGGCGCAGGCCGATCCGGCGCAGGGCCAGCGGAATCGTCGCGAACTGCAGCCGCGACAGGCCGAAGGCCGCAGAATTGGCCATGGCGATCATGCGCGCCGCCAACTGGGGTTCGCTGGACAGGATGCGCAGGAGCTTGCGCTCCGCGTCGTCATCTTCGATGCGCAGGGCGAGCATCTCGATGGCCAGGGGTGAAAGCGGAGGCAGGGCGTCGAGGTCGAGGGTTATCATGGTCGGGTTCCTGGAGCGCCAGGTAGCGCGTGGCGCGAGATCCTGACTCTTTACGGCCGGGGGGGCCTCGACTTGACCCCGGCCGAGGCCCCCCACCATGACCCGACAGCCCCCCAGCCTGCTCGACTGCATCGAGATCGAGACCGCCCCGTCCCCACGCCACGCCATCGTCTGGATGCACGGCCTGGGCGCCGACGGCCACGATTTCGAACCCATCGTCGACGAACTCGATCTGGACGGCCTGCCGCCGATCCGCTTCGTCTTCCCCCATGCCCCGATGCGTGCCGTGACCATCAATGGCGGCTTCGTCATGCGCGCCTGGTATGACATCGTCTCCCTCGACTTCTCCCAGCGTCGCGAAGATCCGGCGGGTGTCATCGAATCGGCAGCCCAGATCGAGGCCCTGATCCGCCGCGAGAACGATCGGGGCGTCCCGGACACACAACTGATCCTCGCCGGTTTCTCCCAGGGCGGCGCCATCGCGCTCTACACCGGCCTCCGCCATCCTGCGCGCCTGGCCGGCATCCTGGCCCTGTCCACCTACATGCCGCTGATCGACCAGCTCGAGTCGGAAGCCAGCGAGGCCAATCGATCGGTGCCGATCTTCCAGGCCCATGGACAGCAGGACGGGGTCATCCCCCACGCCTTCGGCAAGCAGTCCGGCGACCGCCTGGCTGCCCTGGGCTACCCGCTCGAGTGGCACAGCTATGCCATGGACCACGGGCTCTGCGTGCCGGAGTTGCGAGACATCGAACGCTGGATCCATGCCCGCTTCGCCTCGCCGCCGGCGACGTCCTGAGACGGAGCGCGCTCGGGCGCAGGGGCGCCGCCCGACCGCGGCCCAGGACGACGCCCCGACCGACTGACGCTCTGACGGGAGGTGATCGATGCTCCGCTCCTTCGCTAAACCCCTGCGCTCGCCGCGCTGGTGGCTGGTCTTCACGCTGGCCGGCCTGCTTTTCATGGGATTCGGGGTGGTTTCGTTCAATCTCTTCCACCTGCTCCAGGCCAATCTGGCCCTGTTCGCCGAACACGGCCTGATGGTCGTCGCAGACGGCGCCCTGCAGCAGCTGCTCGAGCTGCTGGCGATGGGCTATCTCAGCCTGCTGCTGTGGATCGGCTTCAAGGCCTGCGAGGCCTGGCTGGTCGCCCGGGCCCTGGGTGCCGGGCGCCGCCCCTAAAAACTTCGGAAGGGCGTGTAAGTTCCCTGCCCCCCTGTCTGTCTAGTCCGCAAGCAGATCGCAAGAAGCCGCACCGGCGATCGCGCTTTACGGCCCAGTGCCCCTTTTTCCAGACCGACAGGAGAGTCATCCATGAACAAGCGCCACTTCCTCATCGCCGCCGCCGTTGCCGGCATCGCCGCCGTTGCCGCCAACCCGGCCCTCGCCGCCAAGGAAGGCAAGGAGAAGTGCTACGGCATTTCCAAGGCCGGCGCCAACGACTGCGCCAGCACCACCGGCAGCCACGCCTGCGCCGGCCAGTCGAAGGCCGACAACGACCCCAACGAGTGGAAGTACGTGGCCTCGGGCACCTGCACCGAGATGGGCGGCTCCCTCAAGCCCGGCGGCAAGAACTGATCTTGCCCCGAACCGAGGCGCGGCGCCCCAGGGCACTGCGCCTCGCCTTCCCAGCCCCGACGGACGCGCCATGACGATCGACTCGACCATCCACGGCTTCGGCATCGGCCTGCGCGCCGAGCACTACCGTGACTTCCTCGATGCCCGCCCCGCGGTGGACTGGCTCGAGGTCCACGCCGAGAACTATTTCGGCGATGGCGGCTGGGACCTGCACGTGCTGGAGACCCTGCGCGCCGATTACCCGATCAGCGTCCACGGCGTCGGGCTCGGCATCGGATCCGCCAGCGCATCCCACTTCGAACGCCACCTGGACCGGCTCGCGGCGCTTGCCGCGCGCGTCGATCCCGGCCTGGTGTCGGAACACCTGAGCTGGGCCTCGCTGCCCGGGCGCCACCTGGGCGACCTGCTGCCGATGCCGCTCACCCCGGAAGCCCTCGAACTCGTCTGCGAGCGGGTCGAACGCGCCCAGTCGCGACTCGGGCGTCAGCTCCTGCTCGAGAACGTCTCGAGCCACCTGCGCTTCGAGGCTGACACGATGGGCGAGACCGACTTTCTGGCCACCGTCGCGCGGCGCACCGGATGCGGCGTCCTGCTCGATGTGAACAATCTCTACGTGAATCAGCGCAATCACCAGGAAGACGCCCGCGCGGCCATGGATGCGCTGTCGAAGCTGCGGCCGGCCGAGATCCATCTGGCCGGGCACCTGGTCACCGAACACTCGGTGGTCGATCACCATGGCGACCGGGTCGCCGAGCCGGTGTGGGCCCTTTACCGGGACGCGGTCGCCCGCTTCGGGCCGGTGCCCACGCTGATCGAGTGGGACACCGACGTTCCCCCGCTGGCGGTGCTGCTGGACGAGGTCGAGCGCGCGCGGCTCGCCGCCGCGAGCGCACGCCCCACCGCGGAGGTCTGCCATGCCTGAGGCCCTGGCCGATCTGCAGCAACGTTTCGGCGCTGCGCTCCTTGACCCGGACGCCCCGACTGCCGGGCTGTTCCGGGGTCCTTCCCAACACACGGCCCACTGCATCGCGCTGTACCGGGGCAACCTGGCCGCCAATTGGGGCAAGGCCCTGGGCAATGCGTGTCCGGTCCTCCGGACCCTGGTCGGCGAGGACTGCTTCGCGGCCCTGGCCAGGCAATACGGCCGCTGCCATGCCCACGACGAGGGCGACCTCAACACCCTGGGGGGTGGCTTCGCGTCCTTCGTGGCGAATTTCGAGGCCCTCGCCCCCTATCCCTATCTGGGCGATGTGGCGCGGCTCGAGTGGGCCCTGCACCGGTCCCACTACGCCTTGGACGCCCCGCGCCTCGACGCGAGCCAGCTGGCCGCCATCGACCCGGCCCGCATCGAGACCCTGCAGCTCAGGCTGCATCCGGCCACTACGCTGCTGACATCACCCTGGGCCATCGACGACATCTGGTTCGCCCATCAGCCGGCCGCCGATCGCAGCCTGCCCGCCGACCCCCGGCGTACCAGCCGGATGGTGGTGCTCCGCCCGGCCTGGCGCGCAACGGTCCGCTCGCTGGCGGCCGGCGAATACGCGGCCCTCGACGCCCTGTCGTGTGGCGCCCCGCTGGGCGAAGCGCTGGAGCAGGGCTTCGACACCGACCCCCGATTCGATCCGGCCACGGCCATCCCCGGCTGGCTGGCCGAGGGGCTGTTCGCGGCCCCGAACCTTTCTCAGGAGAACTGACATGAACGCAGCCCTCAGACTGCACCGGCTCAGCACCCGCTTCGACCCGCAACTCGACGCCTGGGCCGGCTCCCTGCTTTCGCTGGCGATCCGCCTCTACGTGGGCTGGGCCTTCTTCAAGGCGGGCCTGACCAAGATCGAGGACTGGGACACCACCCTCTTCCTGTTCCAGGATGAATACCAGGTGCCGATCCTGCCGCCCGAACTGGCTGCCTGGATGGGCACCCTGGGCGAGCTGGTGCTGCCGGTCCTGCTCTTCGCCGGCCTGTTTTCCCGCCCCGCGGCCCTCGGACTCTTCGTGGTCAACGCCATGGCCGTACTCTCCTACCCGGCGCTGTTCGAGTTCGAATGCCCGGCAGCCATCCAGGACCACTTCTACTGGGGCGCCCTGCTGCTGGTGCTGGTGGCCTTCGGACCGGGTCGCCTGTCGCTCGACGCCTGGCTGGCGAGCCGCGGCGCACGCCGCGACTGAGCCGGCGGCGACCCGCGGCCCCGCTCAGCCCACCTGGATCTGGATGCGGCGCGGGCGGGCCTGCTGGACGCGCGGAATCCGCAGGCGCAGCACGCCGTGCTCGAAGACGGCGGTCACCTGCTCGGGGTCCAGTTCCTTGGAGAGGGTGAACACCCGCCGGTAGTGCAGCGCGGGCACCTCCTGGTGCGTCAGCTGCAGGCCGGGGGGGCCCTCGAGGCGGGCGATGCCCTCGATGGTCAGCTGGTCCGACTCCACGTGCAGCTGCAGCCCCTCCTTCGGCACGCCGGGGAGGTCGGCCACCAGGGTGATGCCGCCCGAGTCCTCCATCACGTCCACCGGCGGCACGATCGTCTGCTGGGTCGCCTGTTCGGCTGAATGCTTGCTCATCGCGGGCCTCCTTATTCGACGCTGATGCGGCGCGGCGTGGCGGCCACACGCCGCCGGACACTGACGTGCAGCACGCCATCCCGATAGCTCGCCGACACCGATTCCGGATCGGCGTCTTCCGGCAGGTTGACCACCCGGCGGAAGCGCCCGGAGAAGCGCTCGCCGATATGTACCGCCGTGCGGCGCTCGTCGGCCGGCAACTCGGACGCCCGCTCGCCGGCCAGGGTCAGCACGCCGCGGTCCAGCAGCAACTCGATCGTGGCCGGGTCGAGGCCGGGCGCAAAGGCATAGATCTCGACGGATTCGGGGGTGCCCCCCACGTTGAGCGCCGGAAAGCGGCTGCGTCCATTGCCGCGGATGCTCGGGTTCTGGTCCAGCGGCTGCTGGTAGTCGCGCTGCATGCGCTCCAGCTCCGCCATCACGTCGCGCGGATTCATATTCCAGTACATCGTCGTGCCCTCCCTGGGTGATTGATCGGGATATGGGGTGGCTTGCGCTGGCTTTCAAGCCCGATTGAATGCGAGGCCCTTGAGACCGCGGCTTGGCGTTCCCATCTAGGTGTCAAAGGACAGCACTGCCATTCGGGAGACTGCCATCGTGAAATTCAGGGACTACTACCAGGTGCTCGGCGTAGACCGGAGCGCCAGCGCGGACACGATCCGCAAGGCCTTCCGCCGGCTGGCCCGCAAGTATCACCCGGACGTTTCGAAGGAAGCGGATGCGGACCACCGGATGAAGGAGATCAACGAAGCCTGGGCGGTGCTCGGCGACGCGGAGAAGCGTGCCGAGTACGACCGCCTCGGCCAGGGCTGGAGCGCCGGGCGGGACTTCACCCCGCCGCCGGAGTGGGCCGGCAGCTTCCATGCGGCCGGTGGCGCGCAGGCGCCGGGCGACATGGGGGACTTCAGCGAGTTCTTCGAGCACTTCTTCGGCCGCGGCGCCCAGCGGCGCGGCGCGCGCCCCGAGTTCGACGGCCGGGGCGAGGACCATCGGGCCCGGGTCGAACTGGACATCGAAGACAGCTTCCACGGCACCACGCGGCAACTGACGCTGCAGACGCCCTCCATCGATGCGCGGGGCCAGGTCGCCATGACGACCCGCAGCCTGGAGGTCCGGATTCCGGTCGGCGTTCGCGAAGGGCAGGTGATCCGCCTGGCCGGTCAGGGCCACCCCGGCTTCGGCCGCGGACCGGCTGGCGACCTCCTGCTCGAAGTGCATTTCCGTCCACACCCCGCGCTGCGGGTCGAAGGCCGTGACCTGCGCATGCGCCTGCCGGTCGCCCCCTGGGAAGCCGCCCTCGGCGCAGAGATCCGGATCGAACTGCCCTCAGGCCCGATCCGCGTGCGCATCCCGGCGGACACCGGAGGCGGACGCCAGCTGCGGGTGCGCGGACGAGGGATTCCTGCATCGCCGCCGGGCGACCTCCTGATCGACGTGGCCATTGCCCTGCCGCCCGCCAGCGACCCGAAGGCCCGGGCCCTCTACGAGCGGATGGCGCGAGAGCTCGACTTCGACCCGCGCGGCACGCCGCCGGGCGGCTGAAGCCCGGGACGATCCCCATGAACGCGGTGACCTGGCACCGTCATGCGGCGGCAAATCGCCTCCAGAGCACCGTGCTGCTGATCGCGATGCTGGCCATCGCCGGGCTGGCGGCGCACCTCCTGCTCGGGCCTGTCGGCGCAGTGCTTGCCCTGGCGCTGGCGTGCGCCAGCCTGGCGAGCGATCCGGCGGCCTGCGCGGCGCTGACCCTGCGCCAGCTGCGCGCCCGCCCCCTGTCGCGCTGCGAAGCGCCGGCACTCTGGCGGATACTCGACGACCTGGCCCTGCGTGCGGGCCTGCCCGCCACCCCCGTTCCCCATCGGGTGCGCAGCCCGGTACCCAATGCGTTTGCGCTCGGCCAGGTGCAGGACTCGGCCATCGGACTGACCGATGCCCTGCTGGCACAGCTGGATCGACGCGAACTGACGGCCGTACTGGCCCACGAAGTGGCCCACATCGCCCACGACGATCTGCGCATGCTGAACCTGACGGCGCAGACCGCGCGGATGACCCAGTGGATGGCGCTGCTGGGCCAGGCGCTGCTGCTGCTCGCCCTGCCGTCCCTGTGGCTCGACACCGGCTGGCACGTCGACTGGCTCGCGGTCGGCCTGCTGGCGGCCTCGCCCTACCTGGCCCTGTGGCTCCAGTCCGGCCTCTCCCGAACCCGCGAGTTCGACGCCGACCTCAAGGCTGTCGCGCTGACGGGCGACCCGCGCGGGCTGGCGCTCGCGCTGGCTCGGATCGACGCGGCCCAGCCCCGCTGGCTGCATCGGGCACTGGGCCTGTCGAGGCTCCGCGTGCCCGACTGGCTGAGCAGCCACCCCGCCACACGGGCGCGGATCGGTCGCCTCCGGTCACTCACGACGCCGGCCAGCCACCGGGCATGAGGTCTGCACGCCCGGACGGTCACCCCCATTCGTCGGAAATTTGTCCCTGACCCCTCCAGGGGCAATCGTCGAACTCTCGACGGCCCCGCGTGCATGACGCGCACTTTCCCCCAAACACACCCCCAAAGCTGGGCGTCTCCCCCAGATGCCCACCCCATCAGTGGGGACAAAAACCCAATCATGGGTCATGGGGCCCAGCGTGGATTTCGGATGACGAAGGTATTTTTTGCCGGGACATACCACGCAGCGCACAGTTTTTCACAACCTGTCATACGCCCTTACAAATAGGGCTTTTCGGGGGCATCACCACCGCCGTGGGACATATGCCCGACGGAATATCGGCCGCAACGGGATCGTCTGGGGAATCGGCATTTGGCACGCGCCGTGCGGAAGGGACTGCGCAGGCTGGGGAACCGGCCAAGGCTTTGACGAACCCGGCGCCGGACGCCACCTCAATCGCGACGGCGCCACACCCGCAGACCAGGAGAAGACAAAATGATCACTCGCCTCACGACGCTCGCCCTTGCTGTTGCCGGCCTCTCCCTCGCTCAACCCGCGATGGCCGTGGATGTTCCCGTGACCCTGGAAGGTGCGATCGAGAACATCGTTCCTGCCGACGACACGATCACAGTGATGGGTATCACCGTGACGGTGCCGCGCACGGCCAACATCACGACCCCGACCGCCAACATCAATCAGGTCGCTGCCGACGTCGGCGCCTCGGTCGGCCGTCCCAACATCAAGCCCCTGGTGCTGCTGCGCCGCTTCCGTGACAGCGGCGTCGATGTCCTGCCGGCCAACCTGCCCGGCCGCAGCGAACTCGGCTTCCTCGGCGCCACGGCCATCATCGAGGGCACCGCCACCATCAACGACGTCACCGGCGCCATCGAGGCCCTCGTTGCCACCGACGTGTTCACCGAACCCGCCGAAAACGTCATCGTCGGCGCAGTCGTCAGCGTCTCCTGCTCGACGCCCATGTGCGATGCCCCGGGCGACGTGCTGTCGATGCTCGGCACGCCGGTCTCCCCGATCGACGATCCGCGCATGCCCACCCTCGCTCCGATGGACGACTTCGGCTTCGCCATCGACCTCAGCCAGGTCACCGTGCCGAGCCCCGGATCGGTGGGCGGCTACTACGGCAACGACGCCACCATGCACTACCACACCATCAACCTCGACGTGGGCACCACCGGCGCGACCCTGCTGAACCAGGGCGCCGAGGTGGCCATCGAGCGTGCCAGCTGCCGTGACCGTGGCGCGCTGCTCGAGATCGAAATCCGTGGCGCGGTCCATGACCCCGCCAGCGGCACCGTCAGCTTCTCCGACCCGGTCAGCGGCTTCGTGCTCGGTTCGGTGACCACCGACGTGGTCCTCGACGCCGTGACCAACCTGCCGACGCGCTTCGGCACCTACCGCTTCCGGGCCGACGTCAATGACGCCGGTGGCCTCGGCTGCCCCGACACGGTCCAGGCCACGGCCATCAACGGCGGCGGCGTGACCGCGACCTTCCCGATGACGATCAACTGATCAGTTCAACCCCTGGAAGGGCATCACGGGGACCGCCTTGCGGTCCCCTTTTTGTTTCCGGGGTTCCGTGTCCCGCGTGCCAGGCGCCTGCGCCGAGAGGACAGCACCGGACTGCCGCACGGGGAAGCATCCACTGCCGATCCGGCGGTACGGGCATGCGCCCCCTGTCACACGCGTTCTGGATATCCATCACACGGCGCGCGCGGTGTGCGCAACAATAGCGGCCCGACCGAACGACGCGCCCCTGCGGCGCCAACGCACCGATGCGCTCACCGTCCGCCTCCCGCCCGGGCCGGGATTTCCTGTCCCGCCTGCTGCTCGCCTTCGGGCTGATCGCCATCGTGCCCTTTCTGGTGGCGGGGGCGATCGGGGTCCAGCTGGTCCGCAGCGCCTCCGATGACGAAGCGCTTGCGCGCGCCCAGGCCGACCTCGCCCTGCTCGGCGAGGGCCTGGCCGGCCGGCTCGATCAGGGGGCCCAGTCCGTCGCGCACTTTGCCCAGGCCTCCGCCCTGAGACAGCTGCTGTCGCAACTGGACCAGCCCAAGGGCCCCTCCGAGGCCGCCACCAAACGGGCCAGCGAGGACATGGCCGATTTCCTTGGCAACCATCCGCAGGTCCTCCGGCTGCGACTCGTATCGCGGGACGGCCGCACCCTGCTCCAGGCCGACCGGGGCGAACCGCCGCCGGATGTCGCCGCGCCGGGCAGCCTCTCGCAGCGGGACGACGAAGCGCTCAAGGTAGCCCTGTCGATGGGTCCGCAGCGACTCTTCGTGTCCCCCCTGCGGCTGCGGGACGAGTCGTCCGATGGGGGGCCGGCGCTGCTGCTGGTGGCGGCCGGCGTGACCGACATGGCCGGCAGTCCACGCGCCGCGCTGATGATGGAGAGCCCGGTCGAGCCGCTCGTCGCACCGAGCCCCTCGGTCGGTACGCTGGCCGAGGCACGCCTCCACCTGCTCGACCGCTCGGGCAGGATCCTGCGCTGGGGCGGCGCACGCAACGCTTCCCAGCCGCAGCTTGTCGCGGCGATCCAGGCCGGCGACAGCCTGCCACGCGTCGTCGCCGACCAGACCATGGCGACCGACAGGGGCCTGCTCGAGAGCGGGGACCGCCTGGTCCTCTGGTCCGCCCTGGCGCCGGGCATGCCGGCCGTATCCAACGCTTCGGCCCCCTTGCGATGGACCCTGGTGGCCGTGCTGCCCCATGGGGTGCCGTCGGGATCAATGGGGGCGGTCTGGCTGTGGTATGCGGTGATGGCGGTGCTGCTCGCGGCCATGGCCGGCGGCGGCTGGATGCTTGCCAGGCGAAGCCTTCGCCCCCTGCCCGCGCTGGCGGCCCAGGTGGCGGACGTCGCCGGCGGCCAGATCTCTCTGCGCATCGAGCCACCGCCCGATGAACCCTTGCGCAGCATCGCCCGCGGCGTCAATGCGCTGGCCGAACGGGTCGAGGACCTGGAAGAGCGAAGCCATCAGGCGGAACACGACCAGTCACGCCGTCAGGACGCCACCACCCGCCAGCTGGTGATGGAAATGGGCGAGTTGACCGCACTGGTGGATGGTCTGCCCTTCGGCGTCGTGATGCTGGACCGGGACGGGCGTGTCGAGCGCAGCAATGCCCCGGCGGCCGAGATGCTGGGCATCGACCAGCAGCGCCTGCATGGTGGCTGGATGCCCGGCTTCGTCCCCATCGTCGAGAGCCTGCTCGGACACGAGGGAGCGCGCCAGCGACGCGTCCCGGTCCGGGGCCAGCCGACGGACCTCCTGGTCGCGCCCTTCGGTGGCACGGAGGGCGGGGCCACGCATTACATCCTCATCCTGCGGGTCCCTCATCCGGACGACGGACGGGGCGAAGCGAGCCCCTTCGGCAGCCTGGGCGAGATCGTGGTCCGCGAGTGCGGACAGGTCGTTCGCGGCATGGTAGGGCGCTCCCTGTCCGGCATGCACGCCATGGCCCGCGCACTGCTCAAGGAAGCCAGCCCCGACGACGCCCACCACCGGCACCTCGCCCGGCTGGAATCGGAAATGTCACGGCTCACCGAGCGGATCAAGCCGCTGCTGGCCATGGGCGACGTACCGCCACCGGTGATCGGTGCGCTGCAGATCCGGGAGACCGTCGACGCCGTGCTGGCGCAGCTGAAGCCCCGCGCCGAAGCGCAGGGCGTGGAACTGGACGGGGGCGGCGTTCCGCCCGACCTGCCCGAGGCGGCGGCGGACCCCGTCCGCTTCCGGCAGATGCTCCTGCTGCTGGCACTCAATGCCCTGGATGCCATGCCCCAGGGTGGCCGCCTGAGCTTTGCCGCCGATGCGACCGGCCCGACCCTGGCCCTGACGATTACGGACAGCGGGGAAGGCATCGACGAAGCGCGCCTGGGCCGGATGTTCGAGCCCTTCGTCACCAGCCGGCCGGGTCACCTGGGTCTCGGCCTGCCCTGCGTGCGACGCATCGTGCAGCAGCACGGCGCCGAGATCAGCGTTGCCAGCGCCCCCGGCAAGGGCACCCGGATCCGCCTCGGCTGGCCGGTGGCAAGCGGTGTCCGGATGCCCGAATGATGGCTTCGCCAGCGGGGTGAATCGACTTCACCCCAGCAGCTCGATCGGGAGGCGCCGCGAGTACTTGACCCGGCGCAGCAACAGCGAGGAGGTCAGCGAGGCCACGCCGGGCAGTTGCCTCAGGCGGCCATGGACCAGCTCGCCGTAGTCGTCCAGGTCGCGCGCCACGACGTGCAGCAGGTAGTCGGCATGCCCCGTGATGTTGTGGCATCCCAGCACCTCCGGCACGTCGCGCAAGGCCAGTTCGAAGGCGGCGGGCTCCTCGCCGCGGTGGTTGGCCAGTCGGACGAGTACGAAGGCGACCACGCCGAAGCCGAGCTTGCGCCGGTCCAGATTCGCCTGGTAGCCCAGGATGTAGCCTTCCGTCTCCAGTCGCTTGACACGCCGCCAGCACGCCGCCTCGCTCAGACCCACACGCTCGGCGAGGCTGGCATTGCTGATCCGGCCATCGCCCTGCAGCGCGGCCAGAATTTCAAGATCCTGCGAATCCAGGGCAGCGTCCGGCAAGTTCTTTCTCCCAACGACAGATCCACAAAAGAATCATTCGCCACAACGTCAATCGAAGTTTAATACGAAAGATCATTTCTCATGCACTACGGCATAATCGCTGCAAATCCAATAATGACAATATTCTCACCCCACGCACTCATGACATCTCCCCCTGCGCTCGTCCCTTTTGGCTTTCCCAAGCTCGACCGCGCTCGGGCGGCGCTGGTGAGGCTCGCAGAGCAGCTCGGTCGCGTGCGGCAGCGGGCCGCCGACGACGAGGAGGTGGGCGAGCTGATCTCCCGCTTCGTCAGCGAGGCCTACCGCTACATCACCCTGGAGGAAACCTGGCTCAAGGAGTCGGGCTATCCCGAACTCGAAGCCCACCTGCGGGAGCACCAGCGGATCATCGAGCGGCTCGCCGACGCCAGCATGGACGTCATGAAGCGCGGACCGGCCGCCGTCGAGCGGCTGTGCCAGTCCATCGACGAGGATTTCGTCGAGCACATCCTCGGCCGCGATGGCGGCATCGCGCGATTCATCGCAACCCATCCGGATTCGATCCACAGCCGCGTCTGAGGCGGCATCCGCGCCGGCGCGCGCGTGACGTCTGCCACATCGGAGCGCCCTTCTCCGCCATCGGCATTGCTTCCGCCCCATCCGCGGTCTAGTACGTAATAAGGTATTACGTGGATGATCGCAGGATGCCGCTATCGCTCCGTTCCTTGGGATGCTGCCTGTTCGCGCTGATCGCAGCAGAGGCGTGGGCCATGCCGGCCAGTCGCATCCCGTCGCCGTGGCCCCCGGCCACCCCGGCACCAACCACCCTGCCGCTGCCCCAGCTGACCCACTGGCTGTGCTGGCAGAGCTTCGGCAATGCGGCAGGCTTCGATGAATGCGACGCCCATGCGGTGATCCTCGTCAGCGGCCTGCCCACGGGAACGCGACAGATCCGCGTCGAGTGCCACCACGCCCTGCGCTACGTGGCCTCGCGGGCGCTCACAGGCACATCGGCCACGCTCGGCATCCGGGAGCAGGCCGCGACGACCCGCCAATGGGTTGCGGTCCATGGCGAGCCAACCATCGTCAGCGTCAATGCCTACGTCGGGGTGCGCACGGCCGGCGAGACGCCGACCCACTTCTGGTCCGCGCCGGTCCGCTGCGACGTACTCGGGATCCGCAGCAACTAGAAGCCGCCCGGAGGCAACCGTCAGGGGGCCAGGGCGCTGCCGCTCAAGACCGGTTGTCCATTCGCGGCGAGCACGAACATGCCCGGCAGGCCGCTGGTCTCGAAGCCGTCACTGACATTGCGAGCGAAGCCGGAGTCGGTCAGCGACATCGTGCCGCTGCGGTCATTGCTGACGTAGAAGACCGCGCCACCGCCCTCGTTGGCGTGGTTGTCATGGACGAGGGTCCCACACACCGACAGATCCATCTGGTTGCCATCCATGTAGATGGCACCGCCGCTGCCGCCGCCCGCGGTGCCCGCGCGCGCCGGATTGGCGCCGCTGCCGGTCGCCCGGTTGTGGCTGAAGACACTGTTGTAGATTGCGAACGAGGCATGGAGCCCCGACAGCCCGCCACCGTTGGCGCAGGCGTTGCCGTCCTCCGCATCGCCGCCGAAGGTCGATGAGATCACCCGCACCGGCGCATTGGGCATGCCGACTGCCCGCAGCCCTGCTCCGCCCAGGTCCGGTCCGGTGTCCTCGCAGCGGTTGCGCCGGAAGCGCACATTGGCCACGGTCAGCCGCCCGCCCCGGGCGAAGATCGCCCCCCCGCCCAGCACGTCGTCCCGCCCGTAGTCCTGGCCGCTCGAATCCCCATCGACCAGCGCGATGTCCTTGACCGTGGTGTGCGGCGTGTCCTGCAGGTCACAGCGCGAACTGGTCCATACCTGGGCCGGGTCGCAGGTGTTGTGATAGAGGATGCGGCGCGCGCCGCCCCCGCTCAGCGTCACCTTGCCGCCGCCATCCAGGGTCAGGTCGGGACGGTCATTGAAGACCCGCGCGGTCTCGGTCAGGGTGATCACCACCGGGTCCGGGCCACACGCGAAGGTGACCCGCCCGCCGCCTGCCACGGCGGCCACGACCGCGGCACTCGTGCAGCTGGCGGGCGTCCCGTCGCCAACCACCGTGGGCGGTGGCGGCGCGGCCAGCACGGGGTCCGGATAGTCCGGGACCACGCAGGTCCCTGCAGGATTGCCTGCGACGTCGGTCGGATCCGGCGCCTCGACCACGGCCCCTCCGCCGCCCGCGTCCGTCCCGCCGCCGGAACCTCCGCCGCCGCAAGCCACCAGCAGCGCCATGCCCATCGCCGCGCCGCCGCGCAGCATCCATGTCAATGTCTTCATGGGTGCCGAGGCTAGCCGGCCCGCCGCCAGGAGGCAAGTGAGGCCAGGCTGGCACCCGCCCGGGGTGATGGCATCGATATACTGGTGCCCCGCGCTGCAGGAGCACCGCCGATGATCCGCCTGTACCAGTTTCCGCCCGGATTCGGACTTCCCAACGCCAGCCCCTTCTGCATGAAGGTCGAGACCTGGCTGCGCCTGGCCGGCCTGCCCTACGAGGCGGACAATCGTGGCCTGGTCATGAAGGCCCCCAAAGGCAAGCTGCCCTTCGTCGAGGTGGACGGCGAGCGGATCGCCGATTCGGACTTCATCATCCGGCGGCTCGCCGAGCGATGCGGCGTCGACCTCGATGACCATCTCAGCGCGGAGCAGCGGGCCATTTCCCTGGCCTTCACGCGCCTGCTCGAGGAGCACCTCTACTGGGTCGTGCTGCACACCCGCTGGTTCGAGCCGGCCGGCTGGGCACTGACCCGGCAGGTGTTCTTCGGCGGGATGCCGCTTCCGCTGCGGCTGGTGGTGCCGACGCTGGCCCGCCGCGGCTTGCGGCGGCAGATCCACGGCCACGGCATGGGCCGCCACGCGCCGGACGAGATGATGGCCCTGGGCTGCCACGACATCGATGCCCTCGCCGACTACCTCGGCGACAAGCCCTGGTTCCATGGTGACCGCCCGTCCACCGTCGACGCCGCCGCGCATGCCTTCCTCGCCAACCTGCTGTGGGTGCCGGTCGACTCGCCGGTCAAGCGGCACGCGGCCACTCGCGCGAACCTGGGGCGCTATTGCGAGCGGGTGCACGCCCATTGCTTCGGACAATCACGAGTCGCATCCAGGAAGAGGGTGGACGCAGGTTGAGTTCGGACGACCACGCAGGTCCGCGCGACAGACGCACAACGCCCCCTCAGCGGGGGTCGCAGGCCCCCGGTCGGGGCAGGTCGCCCAGGTAGCGCGCCCACTCGCCATCGGTGAGCGGACCGGCCGCCCGCTGGCAGGCGAGCGGCACGAGGGCCTGGGCCGTCCAGTTCAGGCGCCGAAGGCGGGCAGCATCCAGCATCCACACCTCGCCGTCCGAACCGGGCATGAAGGCATCCACCGGCGCCACCCCGGGCACGGCCTCGACCCGGCGCAGGCCATCGGCGGTATCCCACAGCCCCGCCAGCCCCTGGCTGTCGGCGGCCAGCAACGGCCCGCCGCCATCCGGGCCCTCGATGGCCGCGATGACGCGCCCGCCGTCGATCGTCCGAAGCTCGCCCGTGTCCACCGACCAAAGGCGAAGCCCATCCACCGTGCCCAGGGCGATCTGGTTCTCGCCGGCGAAGTGCAGGGCACCCCGGACCTCGCCGGACGGAATCGGCAGGCGGGCCGTGACCTGCCCGTCATCGGTCGACAGCACCAGGACCTCGGCGGCGGTTCGCAGGGCGATGTGTTCGCCGGAGGGGCTGAAGCGCACGGCTTCGGCCGCCAGGTCGAGGGGCACCGTCCGGCGCACGCTGCCGTCTCTCCCATCCCAGATGCGCAGCTGCGCCCGACCCGCTGTGCGCGGCCGGGCCGGCGCGCCCGCGGGCCGGTACGCCCCCTCGGCGCTGGCCAGCCAGCGGCCGTCCGGCGTCGCGGCCACGGCAGCGACTGGATTGCCATCGCCGATCTCGCGGGCCGGCCCGTCCACCCAGCGCCACAGCCACAGGCGGGAGCGCGGGCCATCGGTCGGCGAAACGACCGTGTCGAAGGCCACCAGGCCGTTGCCACTGTCGATGAACTGCAGCCGCTCCCCGCGCCCCGCAGCCGAGCGCGGGGCGCCGTCGGGCGAAACCGGGGCGAACCGGACATCGGGCCATTCCGCCACCCGACGACCGTCCGCCGCATCGACGATGCCGACCCCGTCGGGGGCCACCACGGCGAGCCGCTCGCCGGCAGGGTCCACGGCCCAAACCGCATCGGGCGCGACCCCGGCCGCGGCCGGGCGGGTCAGCCATTGGCGGATCTCGGCAGGCAGAGACTGCCAGGTGGCGTCGTCCACATCGGCCAGCAGCCGGCGCGCGCCCGGCAGGCGTCGCAGGGCCGGGAAACCCGCCTCGAGCAGGACCTGATCGGCACTGGCGCTGTCCGGGTCCACCGCCCGCCAGGCGCCGTCGGTGCCCTGCACCACGAGCCCGCCGGTATCGGCCAGCGTGGTCCAGTGCCCCGACAGGGCGAGCCGCGCCCGCTCACGTCCGTCGACGGTGCCGTGGATGCTTAGCTGGCGCTGTCCGCCGCGGCCCGCCTCCACCGCCAGCCAGCGGCCGTCGCCGACGAAGTCCTCGACCGTCAGCGGGTCGCCGGCGGGGACCTGAATCCGTCCCTGCAAGCCCAGGCCATCCGCCCCATAGACCTGCACCGTGTCCTGGCCGACCCGCACCCGCAGGCGGCTGCCGTCGCGGCTGAAGGCCAGGTCGCGCGCCGGCCCGGGATACGCGGTGGCGGGCGACGCGTCGTCCGCTGGGCGCCAGAGCCGCAGCACGGTCGCTTGTCCGTCCCCCTCGAGCCAGGCCACCACGCGGCCGTCCGGCGACAGGGCCAGCTCGCCCGGGCGCGTCTTCAGGACCTGGACGCCCTTGACCGTACGGGTCGCGAGGTCCCACCACTGCAGGGTCGTTCCCACCCGGACCACGGCGACCGGGGCCGTCGCCGCCGCCCACCAGTCGTCGGCTACGGCCCGGTGGGACAGGGTGCCGGCCGGCTGGCCGTCGCGCAGGCGACGCAGGCGCAACTGCCCCAGCCCATCCAGCAGGGCGACCCGGTCCCCGTCCGGGAGCAGCAGGATCCGCGACACCTCCCCATCCACCCGGAAGCGGCCCAGGCGACGGCCTTCGCTGCCCGCCCAGGCCAGGATCCAGGTCCGGTCGTCGCGCCGGACCAGCGCGAGCAGGGCGTCTCCGCCAGGGCCGGTCAGCAGGCGCAGGACCTGCCCATCCACGTCCACACTGCCCAGCAGTTCTCCGCGCACCCGTTCGCGCCATTCGATGCGCGTGCCTCCGTCGGACCCGGCACGCGCCAGGGCCAGCCAGCGACCGGCGCCATCGGCGGCGGCGGCCACCACCGGACGCCCCTCGCCCAGTTCGAAGCTGAGCTGCCCCGCCCGGGTCAGCAGCCGCGCGCCGTTGGCATCGGGCAAGGCCAGCAGGCCGGGGCCCATCTCGATCGGGGCCGGCGCACCGGCCGCCAGGGGCAGACGCCACAGGCCGCTGCCATCCTCCCCGTCGATCAGCTCCAGATAGCCCGAGCCGGAGGCCCCGGCCCGAAAGCCGTCCGCCAGAGCCAGCAGCCGCCCGCCGGGCAGGAAGCCCAGCGCGATGGCATCGCCGCGCAGGGGGCGCCGGTGCAGCAGCCGGGCGGCTGCGGTATCCCACAGCTGCAGCTCGCCCTCATGGTCGGACGCGGCCGCCCCCTGCCAGAGCAGGCGCGCGCCGTCGTCGGAGAGGGTCAGTGTCCCGGACCGATCGATGGGCAGGGTTGCCGTGACGCGGCCGCTCGCCACGTCGCCGATCTCGACCGCGGCGCCCTCGCTTGCCGCCTGGGCGAACCATTCCCCATCGCCGCTGATCACCGGCGCGGGCTGGCTCGGGCGCGCCGACCGGGAGGCCCACAGCGGGCGCCCGCTGGGGCCGTCCCAGCCGCGGAAGCGGCCGTCCTCGCCGAAGCTCACCAGGGTCCGGCCGTCGCTCGCCAGCTGGACGGCGGACACGCCGGCCGCCAGCCCGAGGGCGAACCCCTCGCCACCGCCCCCTGCCTCGCTGAGGGTCAGCTGTCGGCCTTCCCGGGATTCGAGCAGCAGCGAGCCGGCGAAGGCCAAGCGGGCGACCCCTTCGGCGCCCTCCCGGCGGGTGCCGGACAGCGCGTCCCACACCACCGGCAGCCGCGCCTCGCCCTCGAGCCCGGCGACCCACCGGCCATCATCAGAGAGCCGGACATCGTGCAGCGTGCCATGCACTTCGAGGGCGAGCGACTCCTGGCCCTCGTCCGTCCGGCGACGCAGTTCGATGGCCGGCGACGCCGCCGACATCCGCACGAAGGCCTCGACCTGGCCGTCCGCCGTGGCCAGCCTTTGCGCATCCGGCCAGGGCCAGGCCAGCGGTTCGCCGGCGGCAGGGGTCAGCGCCAGCGCACGCCGCACGGCCAGCACGCCCTCCGCCGAGGGGGCCAGCCGCAGGGATTCGGCGCCCAGCAGCAGCGCGAGCCGGGCATCGCCCCCCGCGTCGATCAGCCGACCGGCCTCCAGCGCCAGCCGCGCGGCGTTCAGCCGGTCCACCTGCCGCAGGGCGTCCTCGCGCGCCTGCCGGGCCTGCTCGCCCTGCCACTGCGCCTGCTGCGCCACCGCCTCGGCGTCGCGACGCTGCTCGAGGGTCACCACCGCCAGCGCGGCCACCCCGACGAGCGCCAGCAGGACGAGCCCCAGGGTCCACCGCCGTTGCAGCACCTGGCGACGTGCGGCAACACGGGCCGAGGCCCCTGCCGCCGACTCGGCCAGGCGACTCTCGTCGATGAAGAGGCACTCGCCGGGGCTGAGGTCGGCCGGGCGCTGCTCGCTCCAGCGCTTGGCCAGCTCGAGGGGCAGGCCCGACAGCAGGGTGGATGCCCGCCCGTCGTCGCCGGCCTCTTCCCAGCGGCGGTAGTCGGCCTCGAAGCGGACCTTCCAGACCATGAACTCGCGGGACTCGTCGAGCCAGGCCGCGACCCGCGGCCAGGCCCTGAGGAGGATCTCGTGGGCCAGTTCGGCAGAACGCCCGCCGGCATCGAGCCGGACGAGCCGCCAGGCCGGCTCGGCCATGGCGGTGAGCAGGGACCATTCGCCCTCGCTGCATTCGCCGCGGGCCGCCCGGCGGGCCAGGAAATCGCCGTCGCGGGGCAGGACCGCAAGCCGGGACGTGAACAAGCGCAGGAGGACGGCCTCGCTGCCCGGATGGGCCGCGATGAAACGCTCGGTCCGATCCACCAGGGGCCGGGCGATGTCGATCAGGCCACGGGGCAGAGGCAGCACGGCGGCGCCATCGGGGCCGGTCCGGATGCCGGACCAGGCGTCGGCCAGGCAGTCTGCCAGCAGCGGCAGCGCTCCGGGCGCGCGGCTTGCGGCCGCGGTGAGCTGCTCGATCGCGTCCTCGCTCGACAGCCGAACCCCCAGCCAGCCGGCGGGCATGCGCACCAGCGCTTCGAGCAGGACCGGTTCGGGCGGCGCCATGTCGGTGGTTCGGACGACCGGATACAGCTCGCTGTCGGCCTGCAGGGCGCCATAGCCATCGGACCTCAGCGCCATCAGGACCAGGGCGTCGGGTGAGGCGGCCGCCTGGGCCATCAGTCGCGAGAAACGGGTCCGCTCTTCGACCGCTGCCAGGGCATACAGCTCTTCGGCCTGGTCGACGCACAGCACGAGCCGGCGCGGCGGCTCGGCGTCCATGCGGAAGGCCACCCGCGACAGGGCGGCCTCGGCCAGTTCCTCGAAGCCACCGCCCTGGGCCAGTCGCTCGTGCCAGCGCGCCGCCTCCTCGTCGATCTCCGTCGGACTCTCGCGCCACAGGGACACGAAGGCGCGGGCCAGTGCCTGCAGGGGGCGCGCCCCCGGCCGCATCCGCACCAGGGGCCAGGCCCGGCTGTCGGCCAGCGCCTCGGGCCAGCCCTGCTGACCGGCGATCGGCCACATCTGGCTGCGCAGGGCGGCCAGGACACCGGCCCCCAGCAGGGAGGACTTGCCCACGCCGGCGTTGCCGACCACCACATGCACCCGGTTGGGCGATACCGACAGGGCGCCCAGCAGGCGCGTCACGGCGAGCTCCCGGCCGAGCAGGAAGGCGGACGTGTCGAGGTCCAGGGGGGCGAGACCGGCGTAGGGCGTGAAGTTGCGCCAGGACAGCGGCGGCGGAGGCTCGCCCTGCCCCAGGATGCCGGCCACCAGCTCGGCGAGTCCCTGGGTCCGCGCATCGAGGCAGCGCACCCGGTCGAGACCCGGCAGCGCCGGCATCCGCTCGCCGAGCTGGACCGCGACGACGGTGGGCCGCCCATCCTCCCGCAGCCGCCGGTGGGCCTCGAAATATTCCAGCGCCTGCCAGGCGCCGATCTGCTCGCCCAGCATCAGCACCACCACGTCGGCGCTCGCCAGCGCGCCCTGGAGCCGGGCGGTGAGGTAGGCGCCGGCCTCGTTGCGGTGCGCCGCCAGTGCGAGCTCGAGCCCCGGCTGCCGTCCGGCCAGGGCCCGACGCAGCGCATCGACGTCGAGTTGTTCCGCCTTCCCGCAACTCAGATAGACCCGCATCCCGTTCCCTGGTGTCCTCATTCGAGCCTGCCGGTGCCCGCAGGCCTGGCAGGACCGGCGGGCGCATTGCCCCCGAGTGTGCCACGAGTGGCCGCGACGCCGATGTGCAACCCGCCCGCATGGCACGCGCAGCCAGGCGGGCGCGGCTGGCACGCCGACACCGATGAGCTACAACAAGGTCATGACGTTCGATTCGTGGGGACACGCGTGAGCCATACGACAGCCAGTCTGTTCTCGCCCATCCGGATCGGTTCATTGGCCTTGCCCGCCCGGCTCTTCAAGACCGCCACGGCCGAAACCCGGGCAGATGCCTCCGGTGGCGTGACCGATGCGGTGGTGGACTTCTACCGCCTGCTGGCGAAGGGCGAGACGCCCCTGATCGTCACCGGCAACATCTACGTGAATCGCCAGGGCAAATCGGCGCCCCGCCAGCTGGGAGCCGACGAGGATGGAAAGATCGAGGGCCTGCGCCGGATCACCGGGGTGGTCCACGGCTTCGGCGGGCGCATCTTCGCCCAGTTGAACCACTGCGGGCGTCAGGTCGTGCCCGACTTCGTCGGCGCGCCCGAGGTGGTCTCGGCCTCGGGCGTGACCGAACTCCTGACCGGCACCCGACCACGCGCCCTCGGCAGCGACGAGATCGGCGCCCTGGTGACGGCCTTTGCCGAGGCGGCACGGCGCTGCCAGGCGGCCGGCTTCGACGGCGTGCAGCTGCACTCGGCCAACGGCTATCTGCTGAGCCAGTTCCTGACGCCCTATACCAATCGCCGCGGCGACGAATACGGGGGCAGCCTCGAGAACCGGACACGCTTCGCGCGCGAGATCCTGGCCGCCATCCGCCTGCGCTGCGGAGACGACTTCCCGGTGATCATGAAGCTCAACGGCGCCGACCGCCTGCCGCTCCGGCCCGGGCTCGACACCGAGGACCTGGTGGCCGTCGCGCTGCGGATGCAGGAAGCCGGCATCGATGCGGTCGAAATCACCGTGGGCCACTATGAATCGGGCTTTCCGATGGTCTGCGGCACGTTCGACCTGTGCCTGCGCCACATGGTGGACGGCAGCATGGCCCAGCTGCCCTTCGTCCGTCGCACCGCCATGCGCTGGTTCCGCCCCCTCGTGGCCTGGGCCAGCAACCATCTGTGGAAGGGGCGCGAAGGCTTCAATCTCGACTACGCCCCTGCCTTCGCCCGGCGACTGTCGATTCCGGTCATCTGCGTCGGCGGTTTCCGGTCCCGTGCCGCCATGGAGGATGCGATCGGCCGGGGCCTGTGCGGTGCGGTGTCGGCGGGCCGGGCCTTCATCGCCGATCCCTTCCTGTTCAGGCACCTCCGCGACGGCCAGGCCGGCCCGCGCTGCGTGGACTGCAATGGCTGCGTGGGCCACCTGGGCGCCCAGCCGGCCGACTGCTACCATCCTCTCGTCGGCGCCGACAAGCGCGCCATGCTGGCGCGGGAAGACAGCGACTGAGTTCGCACGCATTGATGCGCAGGACGCCCGGCGTTAGGCTGTCGACGTCCGCGCTCCCGATCGATGCCATGCCCCGCCTTCGCCTCTTTGCCGTCCTGCTGCTCGCGCTGACGGTCTGCGCCTGTGCCAGCGTCCCCAAGCCCCCCAAGTCGCAGATCGCCTTCATCGACTCGCGCATCTTCGACGAGGAGCTGACCGACGCCCTGACCGCCGGTCTTCCGGAGGTCACCGTGGAGACCGACGCCAGCGTCACCCTCGGCCATATCCCCGAGCGCATGGACAAATGGCTCTACGCGGTGCGCGAGGCGGACAACCCCGTCGTTGCCAGGCCCACCCAGGAGCCGCTGGTCCGGTCGATTGGGCTGGTGGCCCTGCTGCAGGCGATCGCCACCGGCACCTATGAGTTCCTGCGCGAAAGCATGACCTACTATCCGGCGCGCAACTACCAGGCCACCGTGTTGTACGACAAGCCCACGGGGCGCGTCGAGCGGGTGGTGTTCACGGCCGTGGCATCGAAGACCGCCACGCCGACGCCGAAGCCCTGAACCTCGCGTCGCACCCTCGTCAGGGCGCCGGCCTTGGCGTGGCCGGTGCGATCAATTCCGAGAAGCGCTGCTTCAGGTCCGCCAGCAGCGACAGCGTCGCGGCCGGATCGCGATACCGGACAGCCATGCTGGCGGCCTCGATCTCGCTGCGGAACCCCGGATCCTGCGTGACCTCGCGGACCATCGCACGCAGCGTGGACACCGCACCGGCAGGCAGATGGGCCGGGGCGAAGAGCATGAACGGGAACGGCGGAAAACTGAACGGAACCCCCTGTTCCTGCAGCGTCGGGACGTCGCGCGCACTGGCAGGTCGCTCGCTGGCCACCAGGCCCAGCGCACGGATTTCTCCGTCGGCCAGATAAGCCCGGGTGCCGCCCACCACCCGCGGGATCACCCGCACCTGGCCTGTCAGCAGCGCCCGGAGCTTGGCCGTGTCGCCGCCCACGTCGGCCAGCAGGAAGCTCAGTCCGAACTGGCGCTGCAGGCTGGCCAGCATGAAGTAGGTGTAGGCACCGTACTCCGTGGCCACCGCCAGGGTGGCCGGCGAACGGCGCGCCTCGTCGATCAGGTCGGCGACACGGGCGATCGGATCGTCGCCGCGGACCATCAGGGCCAGGGTCTCGTCGCTGATCAGCTGTCCGAGGACCTGAAACCGCTCGTAGGCATAGGGTGCCTTGCCCGACACGAAATTCGTGACGATGCCGGCATGGGTATAGAGCAGGACCTGCTGCCCGGGCGTCGATTCGGCCACCTGGCGTGAACCGCGGTAGCCCCCCTCGCCGGGCACGTTCTGCACGATCACGGGCACCTTCAGCTTCTTCTGCGCGTACTTGGCGAAGACCCGTGCCGAGGTGTCGGATCCGCCACCGGCGGCGGCCGGGACGATCACCGTCCAGGCGGCAAGGACCGGCAAGGGCGATGCGACAAGCAGCGCCAGCACCAGCCCCCGGCGCACCGTATCAAGCCAGCTCGGAATCGCCATCCCACACCTCCTGCAGCCATGTCGGGCATGCCCGGCGCCCACGACGCGAGGGTCTGCCCGGTGCGCGTCCCAGAACAGCAACGGGACGGTGCGCCGGAACTTGATGTCGCGGCGCGCGGTATCCTAGGGCATGACTGCTGAGGCGTGACCGTTCGCGGCCGCCGGGCAGGCTCCGCGAGGCGCACTGCGCGTCTTGTCCCGACCCACGCCAGACTCCGCCCATGTGTGCCGACTACAACCCCGCCCGCCACGCCTACCTGGAGCGCCTCGGCCCCGCCGGCCATACGGTCCAGCCGCCGGCCTTCTCGTATGGAGAAACCTTCCCCGGCGGCGTTGCGCCCTTCCTGGCCAATATCCTGCCGGAAGAGTGGGTGCCCGGGATGTTCGGGATGGTCCCCCACTGGGGCGATCCGAAGAAGCTCTCGCGCATGACGTACAACGCGCGCAGTGAAACCGTCGCCGACAAACCGAGCTTTCGCAATGCCTGGAAGCGCCGCCAGCTGGCCCTCATCCCGGTCGAGGCCTTCTTCGAGCCCTGCTACGAATCGGGCAAGGCCGTGCGCTGGCGGATCGAACGGGCCGACGGCGAGCCCTTTGCCCTGGCGGGCCTCTGGGAGCGACGGATGGATGACCCCGGCGCCGCCCACTGGTCCTTCACGATGCTGACCATCAACGCCGATGGACATCCCCTGATGCAGCGCTTCCACCGGCCGGAAGACGAGAAACGCAGCGTCGTGGTGCTCGAACGGGCCGACCACGCGGCCTGGCTGCAGGCCCGCACCGAGGCCGAGCTGCGGGCCCTGCTGCAGCCCGTCGATCCCGAGACCATGGTGGCGGTGGCCGATCCCCGGCCGCCCGCGCGGCGCGGCTGAGCCTCGGCCCCCCGGAACCCGGCGCACCATGGGCATCGGCGTCGCGTTCGCCCTGGCGGCGGGCATGATGTGGGGACTGGTCTTCGTCGGCCCCCTGCTGCTGCCCGAGTATCCCGCCACGCTCCAGTCCTATGGCCGCTACCTGGCCTTCGGGCTGGTGGCGCTGCCCCTGGGCTGGCTCGATCGGCGTGAGCTGGCCCGCCTGACCCGTGCCGACTGGCGCGAGGCGCTGAAGCTCGCCGCGGTGGGCAACCTGGCCTACTACCTGTGCCTCGCCAGCGCGATCCAGCAGATCGGCGCGCCACTCGCGACCATGATCATCGGCACGCTGCCGGTGGTCATCGCGGTCGCGGCCAATCGTCGCAACCGGCGGCGGGATGGCCAGCTGCCCTGGCTGCAGATGGCGCCCTCGCTGTTCGCCATCGGCGCGGGCATCGCCTGCGTGAATCAGGCCGAATTGCATCTGGCCGCGTCCGGTGCGGTCGCGGGCAGCCGGCTCGGTGGCGTACTGCTGGCGATCGGGGCAGTGGCCTGCTGGACCTGGTATCCCTTGCGCAACGGCGACTGGCTGCGCGACCACCCGGGCCGCAATCCGCGCGCGTGGGCCACAGCCCAGGGACTGGCGACCCTGCCCCTGGCGCTGGCCGGCTATCTGCTGACCTGGCTGTGGTATGCGGTGGCCGGCGAGACGTTCCCGATGCCGCTCGGGCCGCGGCCGGGTTTCTTCGTGGCACTGATGGTGTCGATCGGACTGCTCGCCTCGTGGCTCGGCACCCTGTGCTGGAACGAGGCCAGCCAGCGCCTGCCGACCGCCCTGGTCGGACAGCTGATCGTTTTCGAGACCCTCGCGGCGCTCGCCTATGCTTTCCTGGTGCGGGGCGCCTGGCCCGCGCCGCTGACCCTCACGGGCATTCTGTTGCTGGTCGGTGGCGTGATGTGGGCCCTGCGCCAGCGCCCCGTTCAGCTGGATGTCGCCGTTCCGCCCGCCGCCGACGCCCCCGGCGATCCGGCACGGGACCGATCCTGAGCCGCGCCCCGGCACCGGCACCGGCAGCCCGGGTGATCGGGGCTTTGCCGCATGGGGATTGGCCCTATACTGGGGCCGTCTTCCGCCCGCGAGGCCCCATTGAGCACTGCCCAAGCTATCGATGGCAGCGACCGCATCCCGGGCCGCATCGGCTGCCTCGACACAGCCCGACTGCCGGCCACCCTGATCTCCGACGCAGGCAACCACTGCCGGGTCTGGCGCCAGGGCGGCGGCTTCGTCCAGGACGGGCAACGGATCGACAGCGACCTGGTAATCAAGACCTTCCGCCAGACCTGCACCTTTGCCGAGGCCCGGACCTACCGACGCGAATACCAGCGCCTGCGTGACGCCCTGGACGACATGGTGCCGACCACGGTGTTCGCCTACACCCAGATCGACGGCGAACCCAGCGTCATCGCCATTTCCGAAACCGTCTCGACCTGGTTCAACATCGCCAACCCCCACAACGAATCCGAGGCCATCCCGCTCCTGCAGCGGATGACCCGGACCCGGGAAGACCTGCGCCGCTTTCTCGACGCCGCCCAGCGCTGGCATGAGGCCGAGGATCCCAAGGTGATCGACCTGTGGGGCGTGGACAATCTGGTGCTCGACCGCAACTACCGCCTGCGCTACCTGGACTCGTTCGGCGTGTTCTTCCACGAGAGCCTGCTCTACCTGCTGGCCGAGGTGGACTACGACCTCAAGGCCAAGATCGACCTCTCGCTGTGGCGGCTGGCCTACCTTCGGCATTTGCTGGAGGAAGCCGACCGGCTGGATTGTCGCCCCGAGCCGTGACGGCATCCGCAGGTTGGCGCGCGAACATCCCATCCGACTCGAAATACAGCCCGGCATTGGCGCGGGCCCGCGCTTCCGCTTGAACACCGGACAGGCGGTCACGGAAGCTGCAGGGCTTGATGGTAGGATCTAGAGCCTTTGGCCCCCCAGCGCGCGAGGCCACCTCCACACCGGGCGACCCCGGATCGCATCACCCTTCTCCTTCACAGGCGCCGGCAGCCAAGCTCCGCCGCCCCGCCGGTTTCCCGGTGGCCCCGACCTATTTCAGTTGGAATTCTCCATGCAACAGCTCACCTCCCAAGGCCAGTCGATCGTGAACGATCTGGCCCAGCGCCACGGCTTCAGCCAGGATGCCGTCACCCACATGTTATTTGCCGTGCTGAACGGCAACGGCACCCAGGCCCAGTTCTGCCACGGCGAATTCGGTGGCGCCGGCCAGTGGATGAGCGGCGGCATGATCATGCTCGGCGACATGTTCAACAACTATCTGAAGGGCCGGGTCGACAGCCTGTGCTCCGAGATCGGCAACCTCCTGGCCAACCAGCCCGGACTGCTGCAATCCGGCAGCTTCCAGTCCCAGAGCCAGGGCGGCAGCGGCTACCAGCATCAGTCGAGCGGGGCCCCGCGTGGCCCCTCCAGCCTCTTCGTGCCCGACCCCGAGGACAACTGGTGGCCCCAGGATCTGGGCGCCCCGAACGCCACGGGCGCCCAGAACAACGTGCGCTATGCCTACTTCGGCAACGCCCGCCGCCTGGCGGTCAAGTCCGGCGGCGAGGTGTGGGTCTATGACACCCTCGACCACAACATCGGCGGCTTCTCGCAGCAGCAGGGCTACGGCAGCGACATCACCTTCGGCAGCCAGTACGGCACGGTGATCCTCTCCTCGCTGCCGGTCATTTCGCGCAATGGCCAGCCCGTCGCCGCGGCCGCTCCGCAGGCCAGCTTCCAGCCGGCGCCGCAAGCATCGTCCGCCGCCAGCGTGGGCGGCAACAGCAATGACATCCTCGCCGCGATTGAAAAGCTCGGCGACCTGAAGGCCAAGGGCTTCATCAGCGAGGAAGAATTCGCCGTCAAGAAGATGGACCTCCTGTCGAGGCTGTGAGCGCCACCGCGCCACCCGCCTGACGGCGACGCGCCTGCAGGGTGCGTCGCGCGCTGCTCGGCCTCGTCGATAAGACCCCTTCCTGCAAGAGATCCCGTGGTTTGACGCCCGGCGGACTCGCGCGAGCGGTGACGCGCGTGGGTCTGCACACGCGCGGGCCACGACCCCGTTGCCAGCGCCCACCGAAGCCGTGACTTGCGTCCGTGACCGACCTGACTACCGAGGCGCAATGTCCGGGCCAGGCGAGGAGGCCATGAAGGGCTCACCCCGGCGGGACGCTTGCGCGTAGAGTGCCCATTGGCCCCAATGCATGCACAGACATGCGACGCGGGTCCTCCATCCCCTCTACGAGACCCACAGGTGCGCGCCGCATGATCAAGACAGATACCACGTTCAAGTTGAGTGGCGTCACCAGCAATTTCTGCATGAAGCTCTCTGGCGCGACGACCAAGGCCGTGCTCGCGACGATTCGCCCCCGGCCGACTGCGGGCAGGGCATCGCCACCCGCCTGTGGCAACGGCTTCGACACTGCCAAGCTGCCCTTCGCCAAGGGTCACGTCATTGCCCTCGAACTCGGCGGCAGCGATGCGCCTGAAAATGTCGTCCCCCAGTTCGAGGACTGGCAGGGCAAACCGAATGGCGCGTGGCGCCAGATGGAGATCGAGCTGGGTGCCTACCGCGACCACATCATGCTGGTCGAGATGGGTTATGGTCGCCCGGGCCCGAACGAGACCCATGACCAGGCCGTGGAAGCCTTCGACGACAACCGACTGCGCGATTGGCTCGATTCGCGAATTCCCGATAGCTTTCGGGTGCGAGTCTGGAACTCGACGGAAGACCCCAGCACCATCAAGAGCAGTGGCGAGTTCGCCGCCATGGTCACGCGCTTGGCGCTTGCAGTCCCTGCCTATGAAAACACCTTAACCCTCGGCACCGCACTGCCCGAGCCTGACCGCAGCATGTACGTGAATCAGACCGCCCTGAACGTGGCCATGGATCTGTGGGATGAAGACAAGTTTCCCGATTTCACGGACTTCATGCTTCAGCCGAAGACGGTCCCCAAGGTGCGTACCGACCTCCAGCAGGTACCTGGCGTGACGGCCACCGAATCGAACGTGCAGGCGTTCCCAATCATGTTTGCCTACCAGCGGGGACTGACTGCACCCAAGGTGCGCAGGCTCTTGGTGACCATGGACAACAAGGGCCTGAAGCGAGCCAGTTCCGATCTGATTGGATTGCCCCCCAACAAGAAGCAAAAGACGACCACCTAGGGTGCAATGGGCCCCCGGGTGTTCGGGCAATCGACTCGGAGGATCGTTCGCGCCTTGCCCCTCGGTCGGCGGGCACGCTGCCCAGCGGTGAGCCGGGCTGGGAACGAGGTGGCGGCGGACGACCCATCCAGGCATGGCGAGCGCCCAAGTGGGCGAAGCGCCGGGCGCGCGTCCACCTGCTCCACTAGGATGAAATGTCCTCACCCTGGGCCGGCATCGCCATGAATGCATCGCGATTCGCAAAGCTCTCTGCGCCGGACCTGTTCGACGTGGCCCCCCGGGAGCGGCTGTTCGGTGCGCTCGACAAGGCCCTCCGGCACCCGGCCCTGTGGCTCTCCGGGATGGCCGGTGCAGGCAAGACCACATTGGTGGCGGGCTACCTGGGCGAGCGACAGCGCCCCGCATGCTGGCTCCACGTGGACTCCGGCGATCGCGATCCGGCGGAGCTCTTCAGGTACTTGAGCGCATTGGGCGGGCAGGCAGCAGGCGAACCAGGGTGGCCAAGTTATTCACCGAATCATGCTGACCAGTTGCCGCTGTTTGCGCGCCGATTCTTTCGCGCGTTCTTCGACGCGCAGGTGAGCGGTACCGTGGTCGTGATGGACAACGTTCAGGCCGCGATGGATGCGGACGCGTTCACCGACATCATCCTGAGCGCGGTCGAGGAAACGCCGGCGCATTGCCGCCTGCTGCTGATTTCCCGCACGGCCCCACCAGCCCAGTGCGCGCGCGCCATCGCCGGAAACCGGTTGGTCGTGCTGGGTGGGGCCACGCTGCGGCTGACGCCGGAGGAGGTAGAAGCAATCGCGGGCCTCGATCCCGGTGAGACCTCCTTGGCCGACAGCCTGCTCAAAGGGTGTGACGGCTGGGCGGCCGGTCTGTCGCTCATCCTCGCCCAGCAGGCACTCGTTCCAAACCCGACAGATGCGATCCGACACAGCGAAGGCGTGATGTTCGATTTTCTCGCGGCTGAAGTGTTCGAGCGGGCCGACACCCGGCTACAGCACGTCCTTCTGCACGTCTGGCCCCTGCCCCGGGTCGATGCCCAGGCGGCAGAACGTCTGAGCGGCGAGCCGGCCGCAGCCCCCATGCTCGACGAGCTGTATCGAAGCAATTTCTTCACGGAGTGCCATTTCGACGCGACACCCAGCTATCGGCTGCACGACCTGTTTCGAAGCTATCTGGGCGCCGAGGCGCGTCGGCGATTGAGCGCTTCGCAATTCGACGGCCTGATGCGCACAGCCGCGGATTATCTGGAACAGAGCGGCGAACTGGCGGCCGCGGCCGACCTGCTCGAAGCCGCGGGTGCCAGCGGCGCCCTGGCCGAGGTTGCCCTGCGCGCCGCGCCGGGTCTGATGGAAAGCGGTCGGGTCGAGACCTTGAGCGATTGGCTCTCGCGCCTGCCTCCGGACCAGATCACCGGGTCGCCCAGGCTGGGCTACTGGTTGGGCCGCACCCTGCTGGCCCGCTCGCCAGCGGACGCGCGCGCGGCATTCGCACGCGCCTACGGGGCCCACGATGCCAGTGCTGGCCCCCTGCTGGCAGCGCAGCTGGCGGTGGGTGTCATCGACAGCTATTTCGTGGAGTGGTCCGAGTTCGTGAGCATGGACCCCTGGCTGGATCGACTCGACGCGGCCATGCCGGCGGCCCTCGACCGCGCCTCCCCATCCCAGGCCATCGAGCTGATGTCGTCCGCCCTGGTCGGGGGTCTCTACCGGCGCCCCAATGACCCTGCCCTGCGACAGCGGGCCGAGTGGGTTCAGGAGCACCTTGACGACTGCCCATCCCTCGACCAGCGTGTGCTGGCGGGAACCTTCGTCCTCAATTTCTGGAACTGGACCGGCGACACCACGCCCGCCCGCACCCTGATCGCCCGCCTGACATCGATTGTCGACGACCCGCGCGTCAGCCCGTTTCGCCGTGCCTGGTACTGGCTGCGCTGTGCCTATCACCACTACGTCGCCAGCCAGTTCGACGCGCAGGATCGCGCCCTGGAACGGGTGCGGGAGATCGCATCGGTCGAGCACTTCGCGGTCATCGAGACAATTGCCACCTTGTATACCGCTTTTGGCCAACTGGCCGTGGGTGCCCTGGACGACGCGGAGACGACGCTGGCCTCGCTCGAGGAGGTCATCAATCCCGGTCGCCGGCTCGACCGAGCCATCGAACGGTATCTACAGGGCTGGCTGCACCTCGCCCGCGGCGAATCCGCTGCGGCCGCGGCCCTGGCCGACGAGGCCGTCCGCCTGGCCGAGGAAGCCGGCGTCGGCAATGTCGAAACCTATTTCCGACTGCTGGCGGTCATGGCGCAGAACCACTGCGGGGACAGCGAAGCTGCCTGGCACGCCGGCGAGCGCCTGCGCATGGGAGCGGCCGAAGGAAACTATCCCCTGCTGGCGTTCGAGTCGACGCTGGTGAGCGCCTACCTGGCCGAGTGCTCCGGTCGCACGGACGACGCTGACCGGCTCGCTTGCGAAGCGCTGGGGATCGGCGCGCGCCACACCTTCTCGAATGCCTTGCTGTGGCTGCCCGGCATGGTCTCCCGCGTAATTGCCCGCGCCTTGGCACTGGAGGCCGAGACGGCCTTTGGACGGCGCGTGATCGAGCAGCGGCAACTCGCACCACCTCCCCTCGCGCCGCCGCAGTGGCCCTGGCGGGTCAGCGTGCGCTGCTTCGGCCAACTTCAGATCGAACGCGACGGTGTCCCGGTCCGATTTCAGGGCAAGGCCCAGAAGCGGCCGCTTTCGCTGCTCATGGCCCTGGTGGCCGCCGGCGGCAAAGGCGTTGCGAGCGCGGCGCTGGCGGCTCAGTTGTGGCCCGACGCCGACGGCGACGCGGCCCGAGCCGCATTGACCACCACGGTGTTCCGGCTGCGCCGCCTGCTGGGCGATGTGGATGTGCTCATCCAGAGCGAGGGGAAGCTGGCACTGAACGCCCATCTGGCCTGGCTCGATGTCTGGCATTTCGAAGCGATCTGCGGTGCCGTGGCGGCGGGTCACGGCATGGACGCAGTGGGCCAGGCGCGACGCCTCCTCGATTGCTACCGTGGGCACTACCTGGCGGACGAGGAAGAAGCGCCGTGGATGCTGCCGGCCCGACAACGCCTCGAAGCAATGTTCCTGCGTGCCATCGAGACGCTCGGCGGACACATGGCACAGAAGGGTGACTTGGCCGCGGCGGTCGACCTCTACGGAGCGGGGGTCGGCCTCTCGCCACTGGCCGAGACGCTCTACCGGAAGCGCATGCAGTTGCTGGACACGCTGGGCCGTCGGGCCGAGGCCATCGAGGACTATCGCCGCTGTCGCCACATGCTGTCCGTCGTCCTTGGCGTACAGCCGGCGGCGGAGACCGAGGCTCTGCGTCGCCGGCTGGAGTGAGGGATGCAGATGTCACGGGCTTGCCATTTGAATGCTTGCACGCTGTCCCCGCTCCGTCCCCTCGCATTGAATTTCCAAGCGGCGCACGTACTCAGCGGCGAGGTTGTCACGGCCGGTACGTTTCGCCGCCGCGGCAGCACCCCTCAGACTGTTGCGCCGACGCGGTGCGTTGGCCAGGCTCTGCTCGTATGCGACCAGCGCCTCGTCGGGCCTGTCCAGTCGCAGCAGCATGTCGGCATAGAGTTCGCGCGCCGGCAGGACAGCCCCCGGTGTGACAGGATGCTTGTCGAGGGAATCCTCTGCGTCGGCCGCGTCGGACATCATCGCCAATGCCTCTCCGGCTTCGCCAACGGTCAAGGCCAACCAGGCTGCGACCGCCTGTCGCTCGGCATCGACCAGGCGAGCCCAGTAGTCTTCACCCGCGGCACGCAGTCTCACGACGCGATTGTCCAGCTCGGCAAGCGCCGTTCGCGCAAGGCTGGCATCCCCCCGCCGCGAAGCACCCAGTCCGCGTGCGAACCAGGTGATGGCTTCGGCCTGTGGAAATAGCGCCCAGGGGAAGTCGCCGACCTGGGGTACCTCGAGGGCTGCGGCCTGCCGCCAGTCACCGCGTTCGAGCGCCACTCGGGCAGGAATCGCCGCGAGGCCATAGGCAGCGACCGCGGTCTTCTGGAAACCACGACGCGCAAACATTTCCTCCATGACGGCCCCCGCACGCTCGTCCTGCCCGCACTGGAGGTTGGCATACACCTGATAGTCGAGGGCATGGGGATAGTGGTGCGAAATGGCGTCGCCCGCCGGGAATGCCAGGGCCGCTCGCGCCGAGCGGGCGTTCCAGCGAATGACGTCCGGCCACAGGCCGAGCCTGACGAAGATATGCGTCGGCATATGCAGGGCGTGGGGTACGGCCGGTGCGATCTTGTCGTAGGCACGAGCGGCCACGACGGCGCGCGCAGCCAGTGGCGCGCTGTCATAGGCATGGATGGTGTAATGCAGTACGCCCGGGTGGGTCGGCGCCCGCTGGAACAGATCGTCCAGCAGGGCGCCCGCCGCTTTCTGGTGGCCAACGCCGTGGTCTCCCTTGGGCGCGGTGGCCAGGTGCGCGAGGGCATACAGGGTGGCCGCGTCCACATCGTCGGGATAGTGCTGATGAAGTTCCCGCTGGCCCGCCTCCCAGCGTGCGAGGCGCGTCTCGTAATCGACGGTCGCCCAATCCTCGTAGAAGGCACTGGCCGCCTCGATGTAGGCGTCTTCGCGCTCTGTCAGACCCTGGACGTCACGAGCCTTTTGCAGGGCCGCGGCGGCGGCCTCGTAGTCCCCCGCGGAGGGCCGACCCACCCACAGGGAATGGAAGCGCGACATGGCGATGCCCCAGTACGCCATGGCGCAATCCGGCGCATCGACCGAAAGCGCAGTGAATTCGCGTTCGGCCAGGGCGTACATCATGTGGTGCAGGTAGGCGAGGCCACGTTCGAAGCGCTCGCGGTGCGCGTCGGTACCGGTGATCGGAAAGCGCACACTACCCAGCGGGGCGGTCGTCACCAGCGGGGGAGCCTGCTCTGGCTGGTCGGGTCCATGGCCGAAGCTCGGCGACAAGGCCATGGACCCGACCGCGAGCATGGCGATTCGAATGACATTCTTCATCTGGATGGTCTCCTGGTCGAACCCTGCCGCGTCGCCAGAAGCGAGCGCGGCAATGCATGAGGTGGGCCCCCGAACGGGCAGCTCAGCGTTTGCGTTCGAAGCGGAACACGAGCGTGTCGGCCAGCTTCCCGTCCTTGTGGACCGCAAAGCGTGTCGTCAGGTGATCCGGATCGTCCGGGATCCGCTCGATCGTCAGCGTTTGCAGGTGCGCCGCGCGGGCACTGCAGATCGCGACCGTGGGGTCGCACTCGAAGCGGATCGTGTTCTCCACGTCCGAATCGGCGGCCTGCAGGATCGGTTGGTTCCTGAGGCTGCAGTAGTGGTCGGCAATCAACCGGGTGCAGTCGGCGTCAGCACAGTGATACATGGTGGCCATCTCCCGAGGCGTGTCCGGGAAGATGTTCTCCTGCACCGTGGTCTTCGAACCCACCAGCCGGTAGCGAAGCGCGACGCGACCGGCACCGACCAATGGCGCGATCACTGGGTGGCGGGCGGCTTCACCTTCCTGGTCCCGCGTCAGGGTCCAGTCGCCTTCCAGACTCTGGAGCCACGCGAACTGGGCGGACGGCTTCTCCATGCCTGCCGCGCAGACGCTCGAAAGTCCGCCGAGCGAGGCAACCGCGAACCCGATGAGCAGCGTCTGGCGGGCATGCTTCGAAAGGGAAGCGCAAAGGGATCCGGCTTGGGTGCGAGTCATGATGCTCTCCTTCCTGTTGAGGAGATTTCAGCCTGCCAGCAAGCCACTTACAGATTGGGTACAGATTGGAAATCGACGTCCGGCGACGGACCCACGCGTCGCCCGGAATCGGTCTCCGGTGTCGGGACGGAGTCCAGTTGCCCTGTCGCCAAACCCGGCCTATCGCCGGACAAGCGAGAGGCAGAAATTCGCGAACGCCTTCCACTAACGCTGGATCTGCTGCCAGTCGAGTCCGAAGCGGGCGAGGTACTTCCGCAGGCGGTCGGCATCGTTGTTCGAGGCTTTCTGCTGTCGGGAGACGTCGAACAACCGGCGTCCCGCCTCCGAAAGCGTCCGCGACCGTTCGCACACCGCCACGACCCGCTCCAGCTGCATGCGGTCGAAGAGATCGAAGTCGGCCACTCGCTCGCCCAGGAGCCGATCGACCCGCCCTTCGCCGCCACCGACCTGCCAGGCCGCCTGCAAGCGGCCGACCTCCTCCTGGACGCCCGTGAGGTCGATGCGTCCGGCGACCGCCAGTGTCGCCATGCGGGTCACGGAAGCCGACAGTTCGCGGAAATTGCCCGCCCAGCGCGCGGCCGGTGAGGTCGCGAAATCAAGGAACGCCCGGCGCGCCTCCCGGTTGAAGCGCACCTGCTCGCCGTGATCGCGGGCGTGCCGCGCGAGTTCGAAATCCAGGTTCGGTTCGATGTCTTCGGTGCGTTCGGCGAGACCGGGCAGGTCGTAGGTCCACAGGTTGATGCGGGCAAACAGGTCCTCGCGAAAGCGTCCTTCCTGTACCCATCGACGCAGATCCCTGACCGTGCCCGCGATGAGCTGGAAATCGCTCTCGACTTCCGAATCGCCACCGAAGGGCAGGAAGCGCTTCTCCTCGATGGCCTTCAGCAACATGGCCTGTTCGTCCTGGCCCAGTTCGCCGATTTCGTCCAGCAATAACAAGCCCTGATGGGCTTTGGCCAATAATCCTTTACGGGCGGTTTGCGCACCGGTAAAAGCGCCACGACTATGACCGAACAGAGTCGACATAGCGCTGTCACCGCGCAGCGTGGCGCAATTGACGGCCACAAACTCGCCCTGGATCAAGCCGCGCCTGTGCTTTAGTTCGTAAATTTTTTTGGCCAGCTGCGACTTGCCCGCCCCGGTAGGGCCGGTAATTAAAATCGGCGCGGTGGAGCGAATGGCAACCCGTTCAATTTGCTCGATCATAGCGTTGAACTGCGCGTTGCGGGTGGCAATACCTGACTTCAGGAACGCCGTCCCGGCCAGTTGCTGGCGCTTGAAGCGGGAGCTGATCGCATCATACTTGGACAGATCCAGATCGATCAGCTGGACATTGCCGGCTACCGATTTATCACCCCGTCCGGGGGATGTTTGCAGCAGCACACCAGGGATATAGTTCGCCTCGCACAACAGGAACCAGCAGATCTGCGCCACATGAGTGCCAGTGGTGATATGCACCAGATAGCGCTCTTCTTCCGGCTTGAACGGATAGCGCTCCACAAAATCCAGCAAACTGCTGTAGACGTTTTCAAAATCCCAGGGATCGCTGAACTGGATGTGGTGCAGCCTGACCTGTGTCTGCGGTGACACTGTCCCGATGTCGGCTTCCACGGTTTGGGCTAGGCGCTCGTCCCGCTGGTCATGCAGCAGTTCGATCCGGTCCACCAGCAGATCATCCTGCATGCAGATGCCTACTGTAGGCCGCCAGGCGTTCCAGCGCTTTACGCCCTTACCACGTTTATCCAGGACAGTGCCCAGCAGACCGATGAGTACGGTTTTCATTAAAAAAATATTCTGTGTTGGGTGCAGGCATTTTCGACGGCTTTCGCGAGCGACGCAAACCAGATCGGGGCCGGCTGGAACCGGAAAAACAGCTGCTGGTTTTGTCCTGCAGGCTTGTCGGCACGAAAAGGCATGCTCTAG
>JAGRFX010000038.1 GCA_020445805.1 Rhodocyclaceae bacterium | reverse complement strand
CACCAAGTTCATCATCGTGGTGGACGAGGGCGTCGACGTGCGCGACTGGAAGGAGGTGATGTGGGCGATCACGACCCGCATGGATGCGGCCCGGGATACCACGATCGTCGACAGCACGCCCATCGACTACCTGGATTTCGCCAGCCCGGTGGCCGGGCTGGGCTCCAAGATGGGCCTCGATGCCACCAACAAGTGGCCGGGCGAGACCAGTCGCGAATGGGGGGTCCCGATCGTGATGGACGAGGCGGTGAAGGCACGGGTCGATGCCCTGTGGAGCCGACTGGGGCTGTGATATGCGGAGCGAGACGATGACCGAAGGCCTGGAGGCTGGCTGGCAGCGACAGTTCGCCAGTGACAACACGGCGGGCGTGTGTCCCGAGGCGATGGAAGCATTGCTGGCAGCCAGCCGGGGCTGGCTGCCGTCCTATGGCAACGACGAACTCACCCGACAGGTCTGCGACCGGCTCAGGGACGTGTTCGAGACGGACTGCGACGTCTATTTCGTCTTCAACGGCACCGCCGCCAACGCGCTGGCCCTGGCGGCGATGTGCCAGTCCTACCATAGCGTCATCTGCGCCGATTCGGCCCACGTGGAAACCGACGAATGCGGGGCGCCCGAGTTCTTCTCGAACGGGACCAAGCTCCTCAAGGCGGGCACCGAGAACGGACGGATCCGGCTGGCCGAGATCACCGCCCTGGTGCGGCGCCGCAGCGACATCCACTATCCCCGGCCCCGGGTGGTCTCGATCACCCAGGCCACCGAACTGGGGACCGTCTACTCGGCGGCCCAGGTCGCTGCGGTCGCCGCCGAGGCGCGGGCGCTGGGGCTCGGCGTGCACATGGATGGGGCGCGCTTCGCCAACGCGGTCGCCGCGCTGGGCTGTGCGCCGGCGGACCTGTCCTGGCGGGCCGGCGTCGACGTGCTGTGCTTCGGCGGCACCAAGATGGGCCTGCCGGTCGGCGAGGCGGTGGTGTTCTTCGATCGGGCGCTGTCGGCGGAGTTTGCCTGGCGCTGCAAGCAGGCGGGCCAGCTGGCGTCCAAGATGCGCTATCTGTCGGCACCGTGGCTCGGCATGCTGGCCGGTGATGCGTGGCTCAGCCACGCCCGCCATGCCAACCGGATGGCTGAGCGTCTGGCCGAGCGCCTGGTCAAACTGCCGGGCGTGAGCCTGCACGCGCCGCGCGAGGCAAATGGTGTCTTCGTGAATCTTCCGCAACACTGCGCGAACCAGTTGCGCGCCAGCGGTGTCGATTTCTATACCTTCATCGGCGGCGCGGCCCGCTTCATGTGCTCCTGGGCCACCACGGAAGCCGCCGTGGATGAACTGGCCCAACGCATCGAATCCCTGATTTCAGAAACAAGGACAGCGCCATGACCGAACCGGAAATCCTGCCGGCGACGCAACCCGCCGGCGGCCAGGCCGCCAGCGGACTGGTCACCCTGACCCACGTGATCTACGGCCTGCATGCCCTCGCGGTGGTGATCGGCGTGGCCAGCGGGGCGGCCACCGTGCTGGGCAGCTTCGTGGGTGGCCTGCCCTCGATCATCGCGGTGATCATCAACTACGTGAAGCGCTCGGATGTGCGCGGGACCTGGCTGGACAGCCATTTCAGCTGGCAGATCCGGACGTTCTGGTACGCCGCCGCGTGGATTGTCGCGTTCTACGTCCTGTTCTTCACGGTCCTGGGCATTCCGCTGGCGATCGTGGTCGGCATCGCCGCGACCCTGTGGGTGATCTACCGGGTCGCCCGCGGCTGGCTGGCGCTGAACAGCGGCCAGCCCATGCCCCGGTAAGCGCCCGGTACGGGCGCGCCGCCTCAGTAGGCGTGCCGGTCCTTGAAGACGATCCAGACCGTCTTGAAGATGATCCAGAGGTCCAGGGTCAGCGACCAGTTGCGCAGGTATTCGAGATCGAACTCGATGCGCTTTGTCATGTGTTCCAGGTCGTCTCCACCCCGGAACCCATTGACCTGGGCCCATCCGGTGATCCCCGGCTTGACCTTGTGCCGCACCATGTAGCCCGGGATCAGCTTGCGATAGGACTCGTTCACGGCGACGGCATGGGGGCGGGGCCCGACGATGCTCATGCGCCCCTGCAGCACGTTGAAGAACTGGGGCAGTTCGTCGAGCGAGGTGCGGCGGATGAAGGCCCCGAACGGCGTCACGCGGGCGTCGTTGCGGGTCACCTGGGTATAGGTCTTTTCGCCGTCTTCGGTCACCGTCATCGAGCGAAACTTGTAGACCACGATCTCCTTGCCATCGAGGCCATAGCGGCGCTGCCGGAAGATGACCGGCCCGGGAGAGGTGAGCTTGACGGCCAGGGCGGTGGCCAGCAGGACCGGCGAGATCAGCAGCAGGATCAGCAGTGACAGCACGATGTCCGCCCCCCGCTTGATCAGGCCATTAACGCCGGTGAACGGCGTGTCGCACACCGCGACGGTGGGTACGCCCCCCACATAGTCGAGCCGGCCCTGGATCAGGTCGGTGACGAAGATGTCCGGTACGAAGTAGATGGACGCCGTGGTGTCGCGCAGGTCGTCCAGCACCTTGAGAATGCGTGGCTGGGTGGCCATCGGCAGGGCCAGATAGATGGCCTCGACCCCGTTGTGCTTCACGTAGTCGGCCAGCTGGGCCAGATTGCCCAGCAGCGGATTGCGCGTGATCTCCGGCAGCCGTTCGCGGGTTCGGTCGTCGAAGAAGCCCACGAACTTCGTGCCCAGGAACGGGTTCGTCTCGAACTCGGTGGCCACACGGATTCCGATGTCGTTGACGCCGGCCACCACCACGCGCCGTTCGGCGTGGCTGATGGCGATGACCCGTGGCAGCGCGGTGCGCACCAGGGCATGGGCCGCAAGCAGCGCGAGCGGCGACGCAGCGGCCCAGGCCAGCAGCACTTCGCGCGGGAAAAAGCGGTAATAGCCGCTCGCCAGTCCGAATCCTCCCAGGATCAGCACGAACATCACCCAGTTGGTCACCACCTTGCGGGTGACCCGGCCCGGACTCTCGTGCAGGCGCACGTTGCCCGGGAAGGACAGGGAAAACGCCAGCAGCGCCAGGATCACGTAGGGCGCGGAGAAGCGTTCCCCCAACGCCGCACCGCACACCAGGAGCGACGACGCGACCACCAGCGGGTCGATGAAGGCCTCGATGAAGCGCGTGAGCGTGAAGCTCGAGCGCAGGAAGCCGGGATTGCGATCTAGGACGGCGAACATGCCAACAGTGTAAGAACTAAATGCGTATGACGACCAGCATATTCTGTAACCTGTTGCGACGCGATGACGCGCCGACTTCTGTCATCCTATCCCGACATGACGGCTGGGAGGGCGGTTTGGGCGCTTCCCGGAGAGGAACTCGGGGTGAGGAATAAACTCATGCAATACAATGGCTTGAAAGTTCGTGTCATGCTCCTTTTGGGTTTCTCGGCGGCGACCGCGGCGGCCCAGGATGGAGCAGTGCAGGGGTTCGGGCTTGATGCGGCGCAGCGAATTGTCCGCGAGAGCAACCTCTACCGTCTGGCGGACGGGCAGGATCCCGGGCTCGGCGAGCGGGCCGACTGGGTGTCGCTGACCCGGCTCGGGGCGCGATTCCGGACCGACATCGGCCTCCAGGAAGTGGCTCTGGCCGCTGGCGTCAATGCGATCCGTTACCGCGACAACGACCATCTGGACCACGAGGGCGTCGATGCGGACGCACGCTGGGGCTGGCAGCTGGGCCGGGCGCTGAAGGGGCACCTGTCCTTCCTGCAGGCGCAGACCCTGAGCAGCTTCGCGGAATACGACGGGCAGGATCGCAGCGTCAATACCTTCCGGCGACTGGAGTTCGTCGGTGATCATGCCCTGACGCCGCGGTGGTCCTGGGGCCTGGGGGCCAACTACACCTCGAGCGACTATTCGGGCGACACGCGGCCGACGGCCGACTACCGGGTCCGGGGCCTCTCGCTGCGGGGCGGCTACAAGGGCCGTGCGGGCGAGCAGCTGGTGCTGTCGGTGGGGCGCGCCAAGGGCGAGTATCCGCAACGGACCGCCACCCGTTTCGCCGACCAGGAATACACCCAGAACGACTATCGCCTGAGCGGAAGCTGGGCGGCGTCGGGTGCGACCGATCTGAACGGCTACATCGGCTATCTGACACGACGCTACGATTTTGCCGACAACCGGGACTACGACGGCGTGGTCGGTCGATTCGAGTTGGCCTGGCGCCCCACCGGAAAACTCCGCCTCGACTCGCAGGTCCGTCGCGAGATCGGCGCCCAGGAGGATCTGGTCGACAACTACGTGGTGACCGACGCCATTCGGCTGCGACCGGCATGGGCCTATACGGACAAGGTCGAGCTGGCAGGCGAGATGGAATTCATGCGCCGTGATTTCGGGGGTGACCCGGGATTCTTCGAGGAGACGCCGGCGGATCGGACCGAGCGGCTGCGCCGCCTGGGCGTGTCGGCCAACTATCGCTACTCGCGCGCCCTGGACTTCGGCGCATCGATGCGCTGGGAGGCCCGATCGGCCGATACCGACGCCCGGGAATATGACGCACGCACGGCGTCGGTCTCCGCGTCGCTGCGCTTCTGAGCCGGACGCCGGGCCATGCCGGAGCCAGGACTGTATTTGTTTTCAATGTGTAAGACGGGCTTGCGCCTCCGAGGCCGCGGAGTATCTTGAATGCTGTCGGGAAATGGCTATGAACCTCGCATCCGGTCTTCCGTTTCGGTCGCACCGGCCACAACAATCACCGCCACAGCCAGTCGTGGCGCCGCTTGCTCCCTGTTTCAGCCTTGCTCACCAGTAACGGGCCGGCAATACACGCCCATGACAATGGTGTGTCACGCCGAGCGCCTTCGAAAGTTGAGTTCTGGAGGATTTTCTATGAGGTTAAAACACAGCCTGGTGTCGCTGTGGATCGTGTCGATGGGGATCGGTGGCGTGCAGGCCGCGCAACAGACCTTGAACTCCACCGCCTTCGACATCACCTACGACGATGCACTGGTCGGGCTCTTCGGTACGCCGACGCTGCTCGGCAACAGCCTATTCTTCGCCCCCAGCGGTTCGCCGGGATTCACCGCGCAGACCGGTGCCGGCATCGACGTCACCAATTCCACCTTCGCCTTCACGATCACCGCCAATCCGGGGTTTGCGCTGGACTCGTTCTCCCTGACCGAGGAGGGCGACTACTTCTTCTTCGGTGACACGGCGGGTGTGGACGTGAGCGGCCAGCTTCGCGTGAAACCACTGACCTCGGGCAGCAGCACGCTGACCGCCAACGTGGCCGATACCTCGTTCGTGGCGAATGCCGCGCTCGACTTCCAGACCCACGACTGGCAGACCGGCGCCTTTATCGCCACGGCTCCGATGGCGGTCGGCCAGGTCTCGATCCAGAACATCCTGGCGGCCTATGCCGCGGGGGATCTTGCCTACAGCTTCATCGAGAAGAAGAACGTCGAACTGACCATCGGCGTTTCCGCGGTGCCGGAGCCGGAAACCTACGCGCTGATGCTGGCCGGGGTCGGGATGGTCGGATTCGCCGCGCGGCGGCGCCTGCAGTCGGTGGGCTGAGACCTTCGGTGCTGGTGTCCTGATCCGGACGCCAGCAGGTCTCCGGCGGGGCGGTTCGACCGCCCCGCGGTGTTTTTGTTGTGCGGGTGCACATAGCCTTTGGGGCGGGGCGTATGATCAGTCCCGGCGCGGCGCCCCGCACAAGCGTCAGAACGACAACGATATGGACAGGTCAGATATGTGGAAACGGAATGACTACACCGGCCGGGGCGTGTCGACCTGGCTGTTGGCCCTCATCCTTGCGGGGTGCGGCGCCTCTGGCGAAACCGGCACGGGCGGCGCCACCCAGGTGGCGGCCCGCGTCAACTCGGACGAGATCACGGTCCACCAGATCAATACGGTCCTGTCCCAGGCACGGAACCTGGCTGGGAGCGATGTGGCGTCAGCGGGCGCCCAGGCGCTCGAACGCCTGATCGACCAGCAACTGCTCGTCCAGCAGGCGGAGGCTTCGCAACTCGACCGTGATCCGCGCGTCCTGCAGTTCATCGACGCTGCGCGGCGCGAGATCCTGGCCCGCGCCTACCTCGAGCAGAAGGCGGCCTCTGCCGGCCGGCCCTCCGATGCGGACATCGCTGCCTACTATCGCGCCAATCCGGCCCTCTTCGCCGAGCGGCGGGTCTACAACCTGCAGGAGCTGGCGATCCGGGTCGACGCGTCGCGCCACGATGAGATCAAGGCCGAGGTCGAGTCGGCCCAGAGCCTGCAGGACATCATGAACTGGCTGAAGGCGAAGGGCATCGCATTCGCCGCCAGCGCAGGGTCCAAGCCGGCCGAGCAGCTTCCGATGGAACTGCTGCCCCGCTTCCAGGCCATGAAGGACGGACAGATTGCCCTTGTGCGTCAGCCCAATGGACTGACGGTCGTGCACCTGGCCGGCACCAGCGCGCAGCCGATCGACGAGGACAAGGCCCGGCCCCTCATCGAGCAGTTTCTGCTCAATCAGCGCAAGACCGATCTCGCCAAGGAGGAGCTGCAACGCCTGCGCGGGACGGCCGAGATCGCCTATCTGGGCGCCTTCTCGGAGCAATCCCGGGCGAAGGCCGAAGAAGCTGCCCCGGTCGCGTCGGCGGCCACTGCGTCGCAGGGCAACTCCGACGCCCTGGCGCGCGGCGTCGCGGGCCTGAAGTAGCGCGGTCCATGGCGACGCTCCTGGCGCTCCGCACCCCCCCGAACCGGCATGGTTATCTAATGCTTCGTCTCAAGATTTTCCTGATGGGCCTGGCCACGCTGTTTGCGGGTATCGCCTGGGCGGCCGATGCCGACTATCGGCTGGGGGCCGGCGACGTGATCCGGATCAGCGTGTTTCAGAATCCGGACCTCACCACCGAGGCGCGTGTCTCCGAGAGCGGAAACATCACCTTCCCGCTGGTGGGCAGCGTGCGGGTCGGCGGCAACACCGTCCAGCTCGCCGAGCACATGATTGCGGCCCGCCTCAAGGATGGTGGTTATGTCCTCAAGCCGCAGGTCACGATCCTGCCGCTCCAGCTCCGCAGTGCGCAGGTGGCGGTGCTGGGGCACGTCAATCGCCCCGGCCGCTTCGCCCTCGAAACCGTCACCAACCGCCTGAGCGAGATGGTGGCCGCGGCAGGGGGCGTGGCGCAGGACGGCGCGGACGTGGTGGTGCTGCTCGGGACCCGCAATGGCCAGGCCTACCGGCGCGAGATCGACCTGCCACTGCTGTTCCGGAAGGGCGACCTGTCCATGGACGAGGTCCTGCAGGGGGGGGACGTGATCTATGTGGACCGCGCCGCGAACTTCTACATCTACGGCGAGGTTCAGCGGCCGGGGGCGTTTCGCCTCGAGCGCGACATGACCGTCATGCAGGCGCTGGCGACTGGTGGTGGCACGACCGCACGGGGCACCGTGAAGGGGCTGCATATCCACCGCCGCGACGAGATCGGCCGCGTCACCGTGATCGAGCCGCGCATGAATGACCCCCTGCGTCCGGACGATGTCATCTTCGTCCAGGAAAGCCTGTTCTGATTTGGAGAGCACGCGATGAGCTTCGGACAATTTCTTCGGATCCTCAGGGCGCGGCTCTGGGCCATCGTCATCGTCACCGTTCTGTGCACCGCTGCGGCCACGGCCATCAGTCTGCTGCTGCCGCCGAAGTACACGGCGGAGACCTCGGTCGTCGTCGACGCGCGCGGTGGAGATCCCCTCCAGGGCGTGACGGCCCAGGGTCTTCTGGTACCCGGCTACATGGCGACCCAGGTGGACATCATCAACTCGGACCGGGTTGCCCGCCGGGTGGTCACGCTGATCAAGCTCGACCAGGCGCCCCCGGTCCGCGACCAGTGGCAAGAGGAGACGGCCGGGCGAGGCGACATCCGCGTCTGGCTCGCCAACCTGCTGCAACGCAATCTGGAGGTGCGTCCTTCCCGGGACAGCACGGTGATCACGATCGGATTCACCGGTACGGACCCCCAGTTCGCTGCCCTGGTCGCCAATGGCTTCGCTGAGGCTTATGTCGAAACCAACCTCGAACTGAAGGTCGAGCCCGCCCGCCAGTACGCGAAATGGTTCGACGAGCGGACGGGCTCCCTGCGTGCCGATCTCGAGTCCTCCCAGAGCCGCTTGTCGGCGTACCAGCAGGAGCACGGCATCGTCGCCGCGGACGAGCGGCTCGACGTCGAGAGCGCCAGGCTCCAGGAGCTCTCCAGCCAGCTGCTGGCGGTCCAGGCGCAACGGGTCGATAGCCATTCGCGCCAGGCCCAGACCGGCACCGCCGATACCCTCCCCGAGGTCATGCAGAATGGCCTGATCCAGAGCCTCAAGGCCGACCTGACCCGGCAGGAGGGCGCCCGCGACCAGCTCGCCGCCCGCCTCGGCCGGAACCATCCGGAGCTGGCGCGCGTTCGGGCCGAGATCGAGAACCTGCAGGCCCGCATCGCCACCGAGGTGCAGCGGGTGGCCAGTTCGATCGGGACCACCACCCGAGTCAATGATCAGCGTGAGGCCGAGATCCGCGCGTCGCTCGAGCGGCAGAAGCAGCGGGTGCTGGAACTCAAGGGACACCGGGACCAGATCGCGGTGCTTCAGCGGGACGTGGAGAACGCCCAGCGGGCCTACGACCTGGTGACCCAGCGCCTGGCCCAGACCAGCCTCGAGAGCGAGAACCAGCAGGGCAACGTCGTCGTCCTCACGCCGGCCGTGGCGCCGCTCGAACCGTCCAGCCCGCGGGTCGTGCTGAACATCGTGGTCGCCGCTGTCCTCGGACTGCTGCTCGGCATCGGGCTCGGGCTGGTCCTCGAAATGACGGACCGGCGCGTGCGCAGCGCGGCGGACCTGGTGGACGGGCTCGACCTGCCCATGCTCGGCGTGATCCCGGGCAGACCGGGCACCACGGCCCGCCTGGCGGCCTGAATCGGGAGCGGACATGAACACCATCCATCATGCGGCCGAACAGACCCAGCTGAAGGCGGTCTCGCCCCGCGACAGTTCCATCGGCCAGATCCTGATCGCCGAAGGTCGGATCACCACGGCCGACGCCCTGCGCATCCTGAAGGTCCAGCACGACGAGGGAATGCGCTTCGGTGAGGCCGCCAGGAAGCTCGGCCTGCTGACCGATGCGGACATCGAGTTCGCGTTGGCCCGGCAGTTCGACTACCCCTACCTTGCCAAGGGGAGCAGCAAGGTGTCGGCCGAGGTGGTAGCCGCCTACAACCCGTTCTCACCCCAGGTCGAAGCGCTGCGGGCGATCCGCAGCCAGCTGATGCTGCGCTGGTTCCAGAATGGTGCCTCCCACAAGGCACTGGCGGTGATCAGCGCCAGTGAAAAAGAGGGGCGCTCGTGGGTGGCGGCGAATCTGGCTGTGGTGTTCTCGCAACTGGGGGCACGTACCCTGCTGGTCGATGCGGACCTTCGCCAGCCGAGGCAGCATCAGCTGTTCGGGGTGGACAACCGGATCGGGCTGTCGGCCCTGCTGACCGATCGGGCCGGGCTGGATGCCGCGCTGCGGATCCCCGACCTGCGCGACCTGTCCCTGCTGCCGGCCGGCACGCTGCCGCCGAATCCCCAGGAGATCCTGGCCCGACCCGGGTTTGCGCGGACGCTCGAGCGCATCGAGGCGCTCTATGACGTGATCCTCTTCGATACCCCGTGCGGGAGCCGCTATGCGGACGGGCAGACCGTCGCGGTCCGGGCCGGCGGGGCCCTGATGGTCACCCGCCGGCACGTGACGCGGGTCGGACTCGTCCGTGCCTACGGCGACATGGTGCGCCAGGCCGGTGGCGCCCTCGTCGGCTCGGTCCTGAACGAGCGCTGAGGCGAATGTCGGGCGTCACCATGAACTCGGCGGACGGTGGCATGACGGGGCCGCTGTCGCCACGGCTCGTGGCCTGGGGCGTGCTGGTGTCGGCCCTCGCCTTGGTCTACCTGCCGAGCTTTGCCGAACTGTTCCGCACGCTCTGGTCGACCGACCAGAACGCCCACGGCCCGATCGTCCTGGCGGTCTCCCTGTGGTTCCTGTGGTTCAAGGCGCGTCAGGTCCAGGCTGCGGGCATGCCGGCGGCGCCGGCACCGATCGCCGGATGGCTGGTCCTGCTCGTCGGTGTCGGTCTGTTCGTGGTGGGACGATCGCAGGACATCTATCTGCTTGAAACCGGGTCCCTGGTGCCCGTGCTGGTCGGCCTGACGCTGATGTTCTTCGGGGCGCGGGTCCTCAGGGCCATGTGGTTCGCCTACTTCTTCATGTGCTTCATGGTGCCGCTGCCAGGCTCGGTCGTCGATGTGCTCACCCAGCCGATGAAGCTGGCGGTCTCCTGGGGCGCGCACCACGCCCTGCATGCCCTGGGCTATCCGGTGGGCCTCAGCGGGGTCGTACTGACCATCGGGCAATATCAGCTGCTGGTCGCCGATGCCTGTGCCGGCCTCAACTCCCTGTTCACCCTCGAGGCGCTCGGCCTGCTCTACATGAACGTGATGCGCCACGAGTCGGTGGCGCGCAACGCGATCCTGGCGACCCTGATCGTGCCCATCAGCTTCTGTTCGAACCTGATCCGCGTCGTGGTCCTGGCGCTCATCACCTACCACCTGGGGGATGCTGCCGGGCAGGGCTTCCTGCACGGCTTCTCCGGCATGGTGCTGTTCATCACGGCGCTGCTGTTGATCATGGGGGTCGATGGATTGCTGCAGCGACTTCCCCGCCTGCGCGGGCGCGCCATGGCGGGGGCGGCATGATCGGCACCCAGGGCCTGTTCGGCCTGCGCTTCGGCGTCCTTCCGATTCGGCATGCGATGCTGGCGGCGGCCCTGCTCATGGCCGGGGCCGTGTTCGCCTGGCTGCTGACACCGCAATTGACCGCCGTCCAGGACGTGCCCGACCTGGAGCGCGAACTGCCGGCCCGCTTCGGCGAGTGGCGCGAGCGGCCGTTGCCGCTGCTGCTGGTCGACGTGGCCGTGGCGGGCGAGACGAACCTGAACCAGCCCTACGACCAGGTCGTGATGCGCGCCTACGAGAACGACCGGGGGCAGATCGTCTATCTGGCCGTCGCCTGGGGCAAGCGTCAGCGCCAGGAGGTGAAGGTCCATCGGCCCGACCTGTGTTACGTGGCCCAGGGCTACCGTGTCCAGGCCCTCAGCACCCGTCGCTTCGACGACATCGATTCGACCATCGGCTCGGTGACCGGCAAGCGCATGCTGGCCCTGGGTCGGCGGGGCGGCGAGGCGGTGTCCTACTGGATGCGGATCGGCGCGCTGTTCAGCGAAGACGCCTGGGACACGCGCCTGCACATTCTCAAGGAAGGCCTGCAGGGCCGCATTCCGGATGGCGTGCTGGTTCGGGCCTCGGTGGCCGTTCGCGACGAGAAGGAGGCTCAGGCGGCCTGGCCGCTGGCCGAGTCCTTCCTGCGCGAGCTGACGGCGGCATCCCCGGAACGGGTCCGACATGTGCTGCTCGGCTGGGGTGGCGCATGAAGATCGCCTTCTTCGTGGCCGAGTTTCCGGTCCTGTCCGAGACCTTCGTCATTCGTCAGGTAGCCGGCATGGTGCGCGCGGGCCATCAGGTCACCGTGATCGCCGGGCAGTGGGGCGACCGGGGCCTGACCCACGCGAGTTATCGCGAAAACGGGCTCGAGCAGTGCGTCAGACCGGTCCGCACCGACGACGGCGGTGCAGGCGCGCGGGCGGCGTGCATCGCCTCCTTCCTGCTCCGCGCACCTTTTTCGCGCCAGGGTCGACGCGCACTGCTGATGGCCCTGCGCGGCCTGGTCGGCGGCAGTCCGGCCACGCTGCTCGACCTCGCCTCGCTGGCGGGGCAGGGTTCGCTCGGCCGCTTCGATGCGATCGTCGCCCACTTCGGTCCGGCCGGGGTCCGGGCGATGTGGCTGCAGAAAGCGGGCTACCTTCAGGGTCCCCTGGCCACCGTCTTTCACGGTTTCGATGTCAGCGATGCACGTACCCTGCGCCGACTGGGGGGCGCCTACCGGTGCCTGTTCGCCCATGGCGCCCGTTTTCTCCCCATCAGCCGACTATGGCGGGAGCGCCTGGTGTCATGGGGAGCGCCGGCAGCGCGCACGCTGGTGCTGCGCATGGGCGTCGATGCCGACCAGCTGACCATGGGGGATCCTGCCCGGCTGGCGGGCCGTCCCCTGCGCGCCCTTTCTGTCGCCCGATTCACCGAGAAGAAGGGCCTGCGCTATGCCATCGAGGGCGTCTGCGGGGCTTCACGCGAGGTGCATTACCAGATCATCGGCGATGGCCCCCTGGTCGGAGAACTGAAGCAGCTGGCGGCCCAGGCGCCACCCGGGACGCACATCGAATTCCTCGGACGCCGATCGCAGCAGGAGGTCTTCGAGGCCCTCGAGCGCGCGGATCTGTTCCTGCTGCCCTCGGTGACCGCGGCAGGGGGCGACATGGAAGGCGTGCCCGTGGCCCTGATGGAGGCCATGGCGAAAGGCATCATCGTGCTTGCCACCCGGCACAGCGGGATTCCGGAACTGGTCACCGAGGGGGTCTCCGGCTACCTGGCGGAAGAGCGGAGTGCCGGTGAGATCGCCCGTGCCATCGACGCGCTGCCCGCCGAAGCCGAGGCGCTGTCCCGCCTGCGGCTCGCGGCGCGGGCCACGATCGAAGCCGAATTCGACAATCGACTCCTCGACCGGCAATTGGAGCGCATTCTGGCGGAAATGGCCGCCGCGTGGCGGGAGGCGGAAACCCGGGTCGCCCAGGCCCCGGTGGCGGATGCGGGTCTGCCATGAAGATCCTGTTCCTCAGTCACACCGCCGCCGGTGGCGCCTTCGTCGTCGGGTCGCATCATTTGTCCCGGGCCATGGCGCGACAGGGTCATGCGGTGGTTCATCTCAGTCCCCCGGTCACCCCGGCCCACCTGCTCCAGGTCCGCGATGCCTTCGTGCGGCGGCGGGCGCTGCGCTGGCTGCGCGGAGGCGAGTCGCTGGCGGGCGTGGCCGATGTGGTCCCGTTCAGTGTTCTGCCGTGGGGCATCGCGCGCCGCGTGTCGCGCACGCCCTATCGCCTCTTTGCCGACCTCGCCCGAGCCTCCGTGCGCCGGCTGCTGAGGCAGCACGGCATGCGGACGCCCGACCTGATCCTGGTGGACGAACCCCGCCTGTGCGGGCTGCTGAGCCAGTTTCCGCGTGCCCGAGTGGTCTATCGCCCCACCGACCTCTATGCCGAGATCCGTGGCGATGCGTCCATCCGTGAGGCGGAACGGCAGATGGTCGCCCGGGCCGACGCATTCATCGCGACCTCCGAACCGGTCGCGGCCCATCTGCGCAGCCTCGGCGCCAGCGAAGTCCTGGTCGTCGAGAACGGTGTGGACGTCGAGCATTTCCTGTCGACGTCCACATCGGCCCAGGGCCCTGTGCTCGAGCACGCGGGTCCCGTCGCGATCTACGCGGGGGCCCTCGACGACCGCTTCGGCGTCGAGTCGATCCGCGCCGCCGCCACCGCGCGGGCCGACGTGCTCTTCCTGCTCGCGGGGCCGGGCGGGCCTGCGGTGCGGAGTCAGCTGGAGGGCCTGCAAAATGTGCGCTTCACCGGGCCGATCGACTTCAGCGAGCTGCCGGCGTGGTTTCGCCGGGCATCCGTCGGGCTGCTTCCGCTGTCTGACCATCCCTCGAACGCGGGCCGCAGCCCCATGAAGCTCTACGAGTATGCGGCCTCGGGTCTGCCCGTCGTGGCCAGCTGGACCCCGGAACTGGCGCGCCGGGCGCTGCCCTTCGTCTCGCTGGCGAAATCGCCCGAGGCCTTTGCGCGCGCGCTGGACGAGGTCCTCGCCGGGCCCGGCGATCGCGGAAGCTGCATCGAACTGGCGCGCGCCCAGGCCTGGCCAGCCAAGTGTGCGCAGGTCCTGGCCTTCGCCATGCAGGGTGCGGGGGTGCCGCGATGAGCATGGCACTGAGCCTGCCCCGCGGGCCACATCCCGGACCGGGGCTGGACAGGCTCCAGTCGGGCGGCTTGACGGATGCCTACCTGAAGGTGCTGTTCTTCACCCTGCCGATGACCTCCTTCCTGGCGCTGCCCTTCGTACAGGGCACGACGCCAGCCAACCTTCTGCTGCTGCTGCTGCTTTTCCCCCTGAGTGGCCCGCTGCTGCTGGGCTTGTCCGGCTATGGGCGCCTGGTGGCCGGCCTGCTGCCCTTCGTGCTCGGTCTCGCGGTCCTGTTCGTGGCGTCGCGCTATTCGCTGCTCTATGCATCCCAGGGCCTCGGGGGCCTCAGTCTGACGAACCCCCGCTTCATCCTGCCGCTCACCATGACCGCCAATGTCACCCAGTCGATCTACCTGATCGTCGGGCTGACCCTGTTGTTCCTGCTGTCGCGCCATTACGACCGCGCCTGGGACGGCGCGATCTTTGCCGGCGCCTGGTTTCTGCTCGCCTATGGATTTGCCGACTGGGCTGCCCAGACCTTCGCGGGCCTGAACGTGGACCTGCTGTCGAATCGCACCTTCGAGGTCGGCCGCTACGAGATGCCCGGCTCGCTGCGCCAGACGCTGCCCATCGCGGGGCTGCCCATGCTGCGCTTCAAGAGCTTTACCGGTGAGCCCTCCATGTATTGCCTGACGGCGCTCTGCTATCTCGCGCTGGCCATCGCCCGTGACCGTCGCTGGCTGGCCGGAGCGCTGGTCCTGTCCATTCTGCTGTCGTTTTCGGCCACCGGCTACCTCGGGCTGATCGCCTTCGCGGCCTTCTTCGTGCGTCGCGCGCCCTTTGCCTGGGTGGCGAGCGCGCTCGGGCTCTTCATCGGCGGCCTGGCGGTCGTGATCTGGGTCGATGGCGATGCGCTCTGGCAGTCCATCGACCACCTCTTCCTCTCCAAGCTGGCCGCGGAATCGCACTCGGGCTCGGCCCGGCTGACCTCTTTCCTGCGGCATCTGGAGGCCTGGTGGGGGTCGCCGCTGACCGTGCTGGTGGGGTATGGCTTCGGCACGGCGCGATCGACGGATTTCCTGTCGACCCTGCTCGTCAATCTGGGCCTGATCGGCACGCTGGCGGTCTTCGCGCTGTTCGGGCGCCTGCTCCTGCGGGCGCGCCGCTGCAGCGCGGCGGTGCTGCCGGCCGGGCTGGTGGCGGTCTTCATCCTGATGCTCGTGGCCGTGCCCGAGTTCGCCTATCTGCCACCCTGGCTGCTGGCCGGCATCGCGCTGCGGGAGTCCGGGCATCGGACCGCCTGAGCGATGACGCGCGCTCTGCTCTGCCTCCTGCTGGCGCTCTGCTGCGCGGCACCCCTCCGTGCAGAACCCGGGTTTCTGCTGGGCGTTGGCACGCATGCGGGCATCGGCCGCGACACGACGGCGCGGATCCGGCCCATGCTGGCGTCGATCGGCGCGGATGCCATCCGCGACGACCTGCTGTGGAGCCGGGTCCAGTCGCCGGGCGAAGCGCCGGCCATCGCGGGGGCCGCGCGCGAACTCGATGGCCTGCTGTCGGCGCTCGCCGGAGACGGCACGCAGGTCGTGCTGGTGCTCGCCTACGGCAACCGGGACGCCGGCGTCGTCGGCATGCCCGATACCGAGCAGAAACGGGAGGCCTTCGCGCGCTTCGCCGAGTGGGCGGTCGCCCGCTTCGGGTCGCGTGTGCATTACTTCGAGATCTGGAACGAATGGAATGCCGGGCTCGGCTCCGGCACCCGGCCTCCGACGCCCGGCCGTGCCGAGGACTATGTGGCGCTGATGCGTACGGTATATCCGCGACTCAAGCGGGCCGCACCGGGCGCCATCATCCTTGGCGCGGGCATCAATGGCACCGACAGCGACTGGCTGGCGCGGTTTCTGGCCGCCAGGGGGCCGGACTTCCTGGACGGAATCTCCGTTCACCCCTACGTTCACTTCAAGTCGCGGGCCGGCGTCCCGGAGAGAGCCGTCGAATGGCTCGACCGGGCTCGGGCGGCCGTCAGTCAGCGGGCAGAGTGGCGTGACAAGCCCTTCTATGTGACCGAGATCGGATGGCCGAACAGCCGCCGGCCCGAGGGCATTGCGCCGGAGCGGACCGCGGATTTCCTGACCCGATTCGTCCTCCTCGCACGGGCCCGGAGTCCCTGGATTCGCGGGGTCTGGTGGTACGAACTGGTCGATGGCGGCTCGATCCCCCGCAATAATGAACACAACTTCGGTCTCTTCCGCCGGGCCGGCGAGCCCAAGCCCGCGGTGGCCGCACTGGGGCGCGTGCGCGCCTTGTTCGAGCGCTTCGACGATTGGCGTGAGACCGACGTCGGCGCCGATGCGCGCCTGGTCATCGGCCAATCGAGCCGCGGCGCCGCAGCCGGGGCCTGCGCGGTCTTCTGGTCGGTCTTCGATCGTCCCGCCGTGGTGACGCTGGCGAGCGAAGCCAGCACCCTTGACCGGGTCGCCGGCAGCGGTCGCTACCGCCGCAGCGGCGCCGACCGGGTTCGCGTGGAGGCGGAATCGCAGCCCCAGACCTGGTGCGCGGACAGAGGCCGGATCGAGGTCGCGTCAGGCCCGGAAACCTCGACAGGCATCGCGTCCCGGCCGTCCGGGAGCCCGCCATGACGAACACGGACAACACCTCGCGAACGCCATGCACAGCCAACAGGACATGATCGGCAAGCCGTCTCTGACCGCGCTCACCCACCGCCTGCGCATCAATGGGCGCTTTCTCGGACGCAGCGTCACCGGTGTGGATCGTTTCGCCGGTGAATGGCTGCGGGCGGTGGACCGCCTGCGCCAGGCCGGGGATCCCTGCGCGGCCCCGCTGGATATCCGCCTGCTGGTGCCCCGCGGCATCGAGCCTCCCGCCGGCCTCGCCACCATACCGTGCGATGTGGTCGGCCGCCTCCACGGCCACGCCTGGGAGCAACTCGAGCTGCCGGTGGCGGCTCGGGATGGCTGGCTGGTGAACCTGTGCAATTCCGGCCCGCTTGCGACGCGCCGCCAGCTGGTCGTGATCCATGACGTGGCCACGTTTCGCGTCGGCGAGGCCTACAGCCGCGCGTTCCGCGCGTGGTATGGACGGATGGTGCCCTGGCTGTATCGCCGGGCAGGGCGGGTGGCCACGGTCTCGCGCTTTTCCCGCTCGGAGATGGCGGAGCTGTTCGGCCCCCGCGACGACGTGATCGTCCTGCCCGAGGGCGTGGACCACGTCCGGGGTGCGACGGCGGACCCGTCGATCCTCGACCGGCACGGTCTGCGGCAGAGACCCTATGTGCTGGCCGTCAGCAGCCAGTCGCCCCACAAGAATTTTTCGGCCGTCGTGGCGGCGGTCCAGTCGATCGGGGATGCGCCGTTCGATGTGGTGGTGGCCGGCGGGCAGAACCCCAAGGTCTTTGGCGGCGGCGCACCGCTCCCGGATTTCGTGCGCTACGTGGGCTACGTCTCGGATGCGGAACTGGTGTCCCTCTACCGCAATGCGGCGTGCTTCGTTTTCCCGTCCCGCTACGAAGGCTATGGCCTGCCTCCGGTCGAGGCCATGGCCTGCGGCTGCCCGGTGCTGGCCGCCCGCGCGGCGTCGATGCCCGAAGTGCTGGGAGAGGCCGCCATCTACTTCGACCCGGGCGATCCGGCCGAACTGGCCGCTCGCCTCACGGAGCTTATGGCCGACGCGAGTGAGCGTGAGCGCCGCAAACAGCTGGGCCTGAATCATGTGGAAGGATTGAAATGGGAAGTCGCGGCACGATGTCTCTTGAACAGCTTCGCCCCGCAGCCATGAGCGACCGCGGCGCGCCCCGTGTGGCCGTCGTTCACGAATGGCTGACGACGCTGGCCGGCGGCGAGCGGGTGCTCGAACAGATTCTCCGGATCTGGCCCACCGCGGACCTGTTCGCGGTGGTGGACTTCCTGTCCGACGCCGACCGGGCCCTGATGCAAGGCAAGCGGGCCCGCACCACCTTCATCCAGCGCCTGCCCTGGGCCCGGACGAAGTACCGCAGCTACCTGCCGCTGATGCCGATCGCGATCGAGCAACTCGACGTGTCGGGCTACGACATCGTGATTTCGAGCAGCCACGCGGTGGCCAAGGGGGTGATCACCGGCCCGGACCAGCTCCATGTGAGCTACGTGCATTCGCCAATCCGCTATGCCTGGGACCTGCAGCACCAGTATCTGGCCGAGGCGGGCATGAGCCGGGGCCTCAAGAGCGCCATCGCCCGGCTGATCCTGCACTACATGCGGATCTGGGATCTGCGCAGCTCGACCGGGGTGGATGTCTTCGTGGCCAACTCCGGGTTCATCGCCCGCCGGATCCGCAAGGCCTATCGCCGCGATGCGCTGGTGGTGTATCCGCCGGTCAATGTGGATCGATTCACGCCCCGGGCGGACAAGCAGGATTTCTATTTCACGGCCTCTCGCATGGTGCCCTACAAGAAGATGCCCCTGATCATCGAGGCGTTCTCGCGCATGCCCACCCGCCGTCTGATCGTGGTCGGGGACGGGCCGGAGTTCGAGCGGGCCAAGGCCGTGGCCGGCCCGAACGTCACCCTGCTCGGCTACCAGGGCAACGAAGTGCTGGTGGATCACATGCAGCGCGCCCGGGCCTTCGTGTTTGCGGCCGAGGAGGATTTCGGGATCACGCCGGTCGAGGCCCAGGCCTGCGGCACCCCGGTCATCGCCTTCGGCAAGGGCGGGGTCCTCGAAACCGTGGTGGGCGAGGGGCCCGCGCGCACCGGTCTCTTCTATGGCGAGCAGTCCGTGGACGCGATCATCGATGCCGTCGAGCGCTTCGAGGCCCTGCCCGAGGCCATTGGCCCGGACGCCTGCCGACGCAATGCCGAGCGCTTTTCGGAGGCCCGTTTCCGGGAGCGCTTCGAGCACACCGTCGCGGTGGCCTGCGGCCAGGTCGAGGCGCAGCCTGCCTGATGCGATTCAGGGACAGAAGCACGGTCCAGTGGAGCCCGTGAAGTGAGTGTCGCGCGCAGCATTGCCTGGGCCCTGATGTCGCAGATGGGCCGCCAGCTGGCGGTCTTCGTGACCACGATCTTCCTCGCGCGTCTGCTCGAGCCCGAGGATTTCGGCCTGCTGGGCATGGCGACGGTCTTCACGGGGCTGGTCACCCTGCTCAATGACGTGGGCGTGAGTGGCGCGCTGGTCCAGCGCCAGGACATCGAGGCGCGGCATCTCAGCTCGATGTTCTGGCTCAACCAGATCGTCGGGCTGGCGCTCTGCCTGCTGACGGTCGCCCTGGCGCCCGCGATAGCCGCCTTTTTCGACACCTCCGCGCTGACGCCGGTGCTGCAGGTGCTGTCCCTGCTGTTTGTTGCCGGTGCCCTCGGCATCGTCCAGCAGTGCCGCCTGGTGCGCGCCATGGATTTTCGCCGGCTGGCATTGATCGAGTCCGCAGCGGTGCTGCTGGCCGGCGTGGCGGCGGTCATCGCGGCCTCTGCCGGCCTCGGCGTGTGGAGCCTGGTGCTGCAGCTCCTTCTCGTCCCCAGCCTGACCACGCTCGGCCTGTGGCTCGGATCGGACTGGCGTCCGACCAGGTGCTTCGACCGGGCGGCGCTGGCGGAACTGGTGCCCTTCGGCCTGCACGTGGCCGGGTTCAACGGCGTGAATTACCTGGCACGGAATCTCGACTATCTCTTCGTCGGCCGCTTCCTGGGGGCCGCCGCGCTGGGCTACTACACGCTGGCCTACCGGCTGATGGTCTATCCCCTGCAGTCGGTCTCCACCTCGGTGTCTCGCGTGCTCTTTCCGGCCTTCTCCCGCGCCGCCGGCGACCCGGAGGCCCTGCGCCGGGGGTACCTGAAGATGACGAAGGGCGTTTCCCTCGTGACCTTTCCGATGATCTTCGGCATCTTCGCCGTGGCGCCCGAATTCATCGGTGTGGTGTATGGCGAGAAGTGGCTGCCGACGGCCGAACTGCTGCGCATCCTGTGCGTGGCTGGCCTGGTGCAGTCGATCGGCTCTACGGCGGGCGCCATGTACCAGGCCGTCAACCGCCCCGACATCCAGCTACGGATGGCCCTGCTCAACACCACGCTCACCGCCATCGTACTGGGGGTCGGCGTGCAGTTCGGCCTGCGGGGCGTGGCGATGGCCTACGCGGGGTTCGCCTTCGTCTGGGTGCATGGATCGCTCTACGTGCTGACCCGGGTGATCGACCTCGACTACGGGCAGATGTACCGGCGCTTCGCCCCGGCGCTGCTCGCCAGTGGCGTCATGCTGCTGGGCCTGCTGGCCCTCAAGCAGCACTGGCCACTGGGGCAGGCGGCGCTGCTCGCCACGCTGATTCCGGTTGGCGCCCTGCTCTATGCCGCCGTACTGGCTGTGCTCGGCGAACTGCGCTGGTCCGGGCGACGCCCCCGGTTCAGGCTGTGATGCAGTCGTCGATGCGGCCCCGGGGCGTGCCGGCGGGCGCGCCGTAGCCCAGTTCCCGCATCTCGTCACTGCAGATCGTGTCGAACAGACGGTAGTTCGGCCCGAAGAAGTCGGTCAGGTCGGTGTCGCGCTTGCCCGGGCGCTGGAAGCTGCGGTCGAGCTGTCCGGAGATATCGGCGACCACCGGCAATTCCAGCGCCTCGCACATGCCGTGGATGGTGGCCAGCTTGTCGGCCCGGAAGTCCTCGTAGCGCACCAGCAGGAAGCGGTGCGGCTGGGCCAGGTAGACCCGCGCGATGTGCCGCCAGCGGTGGGCGAGCCGGGCAATGTAGGTCTCTCCGCCGATGCCGGCCCATCGCGAATCGACGACGTGCTGCCAGGCGGGACTGATCTCGGGCCATTCGGCCGGGTCGATGTCGGGCAGATCGCCCGGGATCTTGAGCCGGTTCAGGATGCTCCGCACGTTGTCTCTCGGCTCGCGCACGATGAACACGAAGCGGGCGTCGGGAAACGCCGTGAGCAACTCCGGGTAGAACAGGCTGAGATTCGGCTCCTTGACGATCTGGCGCGAGAAGTCGAGCCGGTTGGTGGCGATGAAGCGCTCGAAGTCGAGACCGCCGCCCTTCAGCAACTGGAAGGTGGGCAGCGAAATCTCGTTGCGCAGGTCGATCGAGGTGCTCTGCCCGGAGGCCTCTCCCAGCAGGCCGGCGATCGCGGACGTACCGGCCTTCTGATTGCCGAGGATGATGACGGGGGCATTCGATCCGCGAGCCACATGCCCCGCTACATGACGCGCGATGCGTCGGAGTCGTTCCCTTGGGCCCATGATTCTTGCATGCGTTGGCGACGTCCTCAGGCTAGCGAAGGGGGCCGGCAGACGCAAAGCAAACTTTGCAAGATATCCTTAGCGGCGGCATTTCCCGGTCGTCTCTGCAGCGGGCTGCGTGCCGACCGGGCGCCGGGCGCGGCGCCTGGGGCAGCGCTCGCGCGCTGCCCCAGGCGGGGCTCAGGCTTCGAACAGGATGCCGTGCTGGCGCAGCGCCACGATGACCTGTTCAGCGGCTTCGTCGGGGGTGCAGGCGGAGGTGTCGATGCGCAGTTCAGGGCTTTCCGGCTGCTCGTAGGGCGAGTCGATGCCGGTGAAGTTCTTCAGTTCTCCGCGTCGCGCCTTCTTGTAGAGGCCCTTCGGGTCCCGCTCTTCGGCCACGGACAGCGGCGTGGCCACGTGGATCTCGATGAACTCCCCGTCCTCGACCAGGCCCCGCGCCATCCGGCGTTCGGAGCGGAAGGGCGAGATGAAGGCGGTGAGGACGATCAGGCCCGCGTCGAGCATCAGCTTGGCGACTTCGCCGACGCGACGGATGTTCTCGACCCGGTCGGCATCCGTGAAGCCCAGGTCCTTGGAGAGGCCGTGGCGGACGTTGTCGCCGTCGAGCAGGTAGGTGTGGTGGCCCATGGCGTGGAGCTTCTGCTCGACCAGGTTGGCGATGGTGGACTTGCCCGCGCCCGAGAGTCCGGTCAGCCACAGTACGCAGGGCTTCTGGTGCTTGAGACGCCCGCGGGCCGCCTTGTCCACATCCACGTGCTGCATGTGGATGTTGTCGGCACGGCGCAGGGCGAAATGGATCAGGCCGGCGCCCACGGTGTTGTTGGAGAGCCGGTCGATCAGGATGAAGCCGCCGGTGTCGCGATTCTCCTCGTAGGGGTCGAAGGCGATCTGGCGGTCCAGGCTCAGGTTGCAGATGCCGATCGCATTGAGCTCGAGCTTCTTGGCCGCCACGTGCTCCATGGTGTTCACGTTGACCTGGTGCTTGATCTCGGTGATCGTCGCCGTCACGGTCTTGGCGCCGATCTTCAGCAGGTAGTTGCGGCCCGGGAGCATGGGCTCCTCGTGCATCCAGACGATTGCCACCTCGAACTGGTCGGACGTGCCGGCCGGCGACTCGGCGGTGGAGATGACGTCGCCGCGCGAGATGTCGATCTCGTCGGCCATGGTCAGGGTGACCGACTGGCCCGCGATGGCCTGTGGCAGGTCGCCGTCATGGGTGACGATGCGGGCCACCGTGCTCGACTTGCCCGAGGGCTGCACCCGGATCGCGTCGCCGACCTTGACGATGCCGCTGGCGATTGTGCCGGCGAAACCGCGGAAATCCAGGTTGGGGCGGTTGACCCACTGGACGGGCAGGCGGAACGGACCGCGCTGGAGGCGGCTCTCGTCGATCTCGACGGTCTCCAGATAGCCCATCAGGGTCGTGCCGTGGTACCAGGGCATGGCCTCGGAGGGCGCGATGATGTTGTCGCCCCGGAACGCCGACATGGGGATGAAGGTGACGTCGTCGATGCCGATCTGGGCGGCAAAGGCCCGGTAGTCCTCGACGATCCTGCGGAAGGTTGCCTCCGAGTAATCGACCAGATCCATCTTGTTGATGGCGACGATGACGTGGCGGA
>JAGRFX010000397.1 GCA_020445805.1 Rhodocyclaceae bacterium | reverse complement strand
CTCGCCGCGGGGCGCGCCGCGGAGGCCGCGACGCTGCTCGAGGGCCAGCCGGCCAGCGACGCGCTGCTGCTGCGCCAGGCCATCGCCGCACGCGCCAGCGGGGCAACCCGTGCGGCGGCCCTGGCGCGGGAACTGGACGCTCGCCTGGCCGCCGCTGCCGAGCGGGGCGACGGGGGCGCGACGCACCTGCGGGAGCAGGCCCTGAAGGCCCTGCGCCTCGACGACGACCCCGGCGCGGCGCTGGACCTGGCCCGCCGCAACCTGATCCAGCAGCGCGAGCCCGACGACCTGCTGCTGTTCGCACGCGCGGCCCGGGCGATGGACGACCGCCAGGCGCTGGCCGAGCTGCGGTCCCTGATGGACACCATGGGGGTGCGCGATGCACGGATGCGGCCTTGAGACCGGCCGACGCAGCGCGAGTCGCTGCCTGCGCCACGTCCTCGTGTTGACCCTGCTGCTGCCCGCACTGGCCCTGGCCCACAAGGCCAGCGACAGCTACCTGCGGCTGGGCCCGGAACACGACGGGCGGGCCGAGCTGCGCTGGGACATCGCCGTGCGCGACCTGGACCTGGCCATCGGCCTCGACACCGACGGCGACCGCCTGCTGCGCTGGGGCGAGCTGCGGGGGCAGCTCGGGCGCATCGTCGATCACCTGGCGGCGAGGCTCACCCTCGCGGGCGCGGACGGCTCGGCCTGCACGCTTCCGCTCGCCGCGCTCGGCATCGAGGCCCGTGTCGACGGGCCCTACCTGGCGCTGGGTGGGCGCTACCGCTGCACCGGGGGCCTGAAAACCCTCGACTACCGCCTGCTGGCCGGCCTCGACCCGACGCACCGGGGCCTGCTCCGCCGCGGCGGCGGCGAGGGCCAGTCGGTGCGGCCGCTCGACCCCGCGGGCGGACCCGTCGTGCTGGCTGCCGACGGTACGACGACGATCGGCGCCTTCTTCGGCCAGGGCGTGCACCACATCCTGATCGGCTACGATCACCTGCTCTTCCTGCTGTGCCTGATCCTGCCGGCCGTGTTCCGGCGGCGGGACGGCGAGTGGCAGTGCGCCCCGGACCGGCTCGCCGCGCTTCGGTCGGTGCTGGTGACGGTCAGCCTGTTCACCCTGGCCCACTCGATCACCCTGGCCCTCGCCACCCTCGGGCTGGTCCGCCTGCCCCCGGCCTGGGTGGAGGCGGCCATCGCCGCCAGCATCGTGCTTGCCGCGGGCCTCGCCCTGCGCGGGCAGGGGCAGCGCCGCGAGGCCTGGCTGGCCTTCGCCTTCGGGCTGGTGCATGGTTTTGGTTTCGCCAATGTCCTGGTCGGGCTCGAGCTGCCGGCAGGGGCCTTCGCGCTGGCGCTGGCGGGCTTCAACCTGGGGGTCGAGGCCGGCCAGCTGCTGGTGGTCGGGCTCGCCCTCGGCGTGTTCTTCGCGCTGCCCGGACGGGGGCGGCTGGCACCCCGCCTGATGCCGGTCGGGGCCCTGGCCGCCATGGGCCTCGGCGGGGTGTGGCTGGTCGAGCGCCTGATGGCGGCCGGCCTCGGATCCTGAGCCCGCAGCGGGCGGCGAATGGCCTATGATGGCAGGCGAATCGCATCCTGGTGCCTCGGGATGCCCCGCCCACCCTCGCCCCTCGAACGATGCGCCACAAACCGAGTGTCTGGCAGTGGATCGCCCTCGTGGTGGCCATCGCCTTCGTTGCCGACTGGTTCATCCAGCGTCCCGATGCCCGATCGCGCGAACTCAACGCCCTGATCGAGCAGCAGGCCAGCCCCCTGCTGAGGGACTATCCCTATCCGTTCCGGGTGCTGCGGGTCGAGGAATCGACCGCGATCATGGGTACCCCGCGCAATGTCGATGTCCCCGCATTCCGCTTCCTGGGCCTGGTCTATCCAGATCTGAACGTCCGCAACCCGCAGGATCCGGACTTCATCGCAGCCCAGGCCACGCTGGCGGGCGCGCAGACCGAGGCCCGCGCCATCGTCGAAAACGCGCCCGGCATCCAATCGGTCCGCTGGGAGCTCGACCGGCACTGGCTCACCGCGCACGGCATCGACGTGCCGGCCGACTAGGGTCTGTGGACATTTGTCTGGCGGTCGCGCTGGGGTCTGTTGGGCTCGAGGACAAGGCGCGCCGACGCGGCCTGGGTGGCCCCCCAGGCAAGGAGGTGCAACGCGGTCATCGGGCCCAGCAGGCCCCAGCCCGAGGGGTTGAGGCTGTGAGCCCGCG
>JAGRFX010000396.1 GCA_020445805.1 Rhodocyclaceae bacterium | reverse complement strand
CGACACCGCCGAACTCGTCGCCCGCCAGGAGCGCGAAGCCGAAGCTTCCCGCAAGGCCGCCATCGCGAGCCGGCTGGCGGACGGCCGGGCGGCCCTGGAGGCCGGGCGCCTGGGGCCCGACATCAAGGATGGCGCGATTGACGCGTTCCGGGCGGTCCTCAAGCTTGACCCGGGCAATGTGGACGCCCGCAAGGGCATCGATGCTGTGGCGCAGGCCCATCTGGACATCGCCATGAAGGCGATCGCGGCCGGTGAATTCGACGCGGCGCGGGCCCGCATCGACACGGTGGCCGGCATCGACGCCGGGGCGACCGGGCTGGTCTCGGTCCGCAATCGCCTCGGGGCGGCCGAGCGCAGCGCGGCCGAGCGCGCGGAGCGCATCCGGACCGATCTGGCGGCCGGCAACAAGGCCATCGCCGAAGGCCGGCTTGCCCCGCCCGAGCGGGAAAGCGCCTACAACGCCTACCGTTCGGTCCTGCAGGTGGACCCGGACAATGCCCAGGCCAGGGCCGGCGTCGGGCAGGTGCTGCAGGCCCTGCTGAAGCGCGGTCAGTCGGCCACCCAGGCCGGCGACTTTGCCCTCGCGGCCCAGGCCCTGGACGCGATGGCCTCGATCGACGCTGCCGCGGACGGGCTGGCAGCCGCGCGCACGGCGCTCGAGGGCGCGCGGCAGGCGGCCCTCGAGAAGCAGCAGGCGGAGCGGGCCCGGCTCGAGCAGATCGACCGCTTGCTCGCGGCGGCGGAGTTGGACCTGCGGGCCGGGCGAATCGCGGCGCCGGCCAGCCCGAATGCCGCGGACCGCTATCGCGAGGTGCTGGCGCTCGACAGCGGAAATGCGGCCGCCCAGGCGGGCCTCAAGCGCGTCGCGGGCCAGCTGCTGGCGCAGGCCGAGCAGGCCATCCGCAGCGAGAAGCTCGCCGACGCCGGCACCCTGCTCGAGGCGGCGGCCGCCATCGACGCCAGGGCCGACGGCCTCGCGGGCGCACGCCGGACGCTCGCCGATGCGCGGAAGGCCCTCGATCGGCGCGAGGCCGAAGCGCTCGCCCGACAGGAGCGCATCGATCGGCTGCTCGGGAGCGCCGACACGGCCCTGCGTGCGGGGCGGCTGTCGCCGCCGGGCCGGGACAACGCGCTGGACGGCTACCGCGCCGTGCTCGAACTGGACGCCGGCAATGCGCGCGCCCTGGCGGGGATCCGGGCCGTCGCGGCGGCCGAGCTGACCCGCGGCCGCGAAGCCATTGCCGCGGGCGACCTGGACAAGGCACGGACCGCGCTGAAATCAGCCGAGGGCATCGATGCATCGGTGGACGGACTGTCGGACACCCGGCGCATCCTCGCCGACGCCGAGCGGGCCCAGGCGGAACGCCAGGCCCGGGCCGAGGCAGAGGCGGCCGAGCGGCAAGCCCGGGAGGCCGAGGCCCGTCGCGCGGCCGAGGCAAGACAGGCCGCTGCCGAACAGCAGGCACGGGTGGCCAGGCTGGTGGAGCGGGGCCAGCAGGCCCTGGCCGCCAAGCGCCTGACGACCCCGGCCGGCAACAACGCACTGGCGCTGTTCCGCCAGGCCCTGGAGCTCGATCCCTCCAGCCAGGGGGCCCAGGACGGACTCGAGGCCATCGTCGCCGCCTATCGGGACCTGGCCAGTGCCGCCCTCGATCGGAACGACCCCGGTCGTGCCGAAGACTACATCGCGCGCGCCACGGACATCGCCCCGCGGGGTGCGGCCATCGCCGACATGCGCGCCCGGCTGGCCGCCTGGCGCGACGAGCGCCAGGCCCGCGAGGCCCGCGAACGCGAGGCACGGGCCCAGGCCGAAGCCGAAGCTGCACGGGTGGCGGCCGAACGCGAGCGGCTCGAGGCCGCAAGACGGGACGAAGCCCAGCGCTCCCAGGCCGGGCGCATCGACAGCCTGCTGTCGCGGGCCAACGCGGCACTCGCCGCCGACCGCCTGACCCAGCCTCGCGACGACAACGCCCTCGACGGCTTCCGCACCGTGCTTTCGCTAGACCCGGGCAACGAGGCCGCCGAGCGGGGCATCAACCAGGTGGCCGAGCGCTACGTCACGCTCGCCGCGCGGGCCACCCGGTCGGGTGAGCTCGACGCGGCCGGACGCTACCTCGACTCGGCGAGCCAGGTGCGCCCCGGGCTGGCCTCGATCACGCTGGCGCGGGAATCCCTTGCCCAGGCCCGCGGCGCGGCCGCACGCGACGCGGCATCTCGTGAGGCCGCGGCGCGGGAGGCCG
>JAGRFX010000395.1 GCA_020445805.1 Rhodocyclaceae bacterium | reverse complement strand
TGGGGCACAATCGCCCCAGACTGAGCAGGGCAGGACCACAGCGTGAGCAAGCCACTGGATTTCGACGTTCTCATCGTGGGGGCCGGCCTCGCCGGCGCCAGCCTGGCCGCGTCCCTGCGGGGCAGCGCCCTGTCGGTCGGCGTGGTCGAAGGCGCCCCCCCGCGACTCAGCGAGGGCTGGGACGCCCGCATCTATGCGATCAGCCCGGCCAGCAAGGAATTCCTCGACGAGATCGGGGCCTGGGCACACCTGGACCACGCCCGCATCGGCCCGGTCTACGACATGCGGATCTTCGGCGACCGGGACGGCAGACTGGATTTCTCGTCCTACGACTGCGGCCTCGAGACGCTGGCCTGGATCGTCGAGTCGGGCCGCATCCAGATGGAGCTTTGGGAAACCATCAAGCGCCAGCACCGCCTGACGCTGCTCTGTCCGGCCCGACCGGCGGCGCTCGCCTGGGACGAGCAGCGAGCCACCCTGACGCTGGAGGATGGTCGCACCATCACCGCCCGGCTGGTCGTGGGCGCCGACGGCGCCAACTCCTGGGTGCGGCGCCAGGGAGGCATCGCGGAGCGCTTCAGTCCCTATGGCGAGAAGGGCGTGGTGGCCAACTTCGCCTGCGAGCTCGACCATGCCGGCTGCGCCATGCAGTGGTTCCTTCCCGAGGGCATCCTGGCCTGGCTGCCCCTGCCGGAAAAGCAGATCTCGATGGTCTGGTCGGCGCCGGACGCGCTGGCGGACGAGCTGACCGCGCTGTCGCCGGAAGCCCTCTGCGCCCGTGTGGCCGACGCCGGCGGACGCCGGCTGGGCGCATTGACCCCCCTCACGGCCGCAGCCGCCTTCCCCTTGCGCCTGATGCGCGTGGAGCGGCCCGTAGCCCATCGTCTGGCGCTGATCGGCGATGCCGCGCATGCGATCCATCCGCTGTCGGGCCATGGCATCAACCTCGGCTTCCAGGACGCCCGGGCACTGGCCGCACGCCTCGCCAGCCTACCCTCATGGCGTGATCCCGGCGAGCGGGCCATCCTCGACACCTACGCCCGCGCCCGCGCCGAGGAAACCCTGCTGATGCAGTACACCACCGACGGGCTGAACCGCCTGTTCCGGCCGAGCCATCCGCTGATCGCGCATATTCGCAACCTCGGGCTGAACCTGACGAACGCGCTGCCGGTCATACGCAATATGCTTGTACGCTACGCGGTCAGCGGTCATTTCTGACCCTGCCCTGAACCGACCCAACCGAGATCAGTTCCGATGAAGATTCCGATGATCAAGCTTGCCCTGCCGGCGCTCGTTTCCACTTTCGTGGCCCTCAGTCCCGCCCATGCCGATGAGGCCAGCGTGCGGACGGGCATCGATGCATTCCTCGGGGTCAAGGCGGTCGACTCGGTCACCAAGATTCCCTACGGGGGCCTCTACGAAGTGGTCCTGAAATCCGGCGAACTGATCTACACCGACGAGTCCCTGAGCTTCATCCTCGACGGCCAGATCATCGACAGCAAGACCCGCCGCAACATCACCCAGGCGCGCCTCAACGAGCTCCAGCGCATCGACTTCTCGACGCTGCCGCTCGAGCGGGCGATCAAGCAGGTCAAGGGGGATGGCAGCCGTGTGCTGGCCACCTTCGAGGACCCCAACTGTGGCTACTGCAAGCGGCTCGCCAATGAATTGCAGAAGGTGGACAACGTCACGGTCTACACCTTCATGATCCCGATCCTGTCGGCCGACTCGGGCGACAAGGCCCGCAGCATCTGGTGTGCCGAGGACAAGGCCGCGGTCTGGAACGACTGGATGATCCGCAACAAGGCGCCCGCCAAGGCATCCTGTGACAGCGACGCCATCGACAAGAACGCCGAGTTCGCGCACAAGTTGCGCATCAACGGAACACCGACGATCTTTTTCGCCGACGGCAACCGGGTCGGGGGTTACCTGCCCGCGCCCGAGATCGAGAAGGGTCTGTCCGTGGCTGGCGGAAGCGCCCGCTAGTCGCCTGCGGCGCCCCGGATACCGGAAAGACAGGGGCGAAAAAAAGGCGCGGCCGTAGCCGCGCCTTACTCCCCCTCCCGTTGCCGGTCCCTGGTCGGGCCGGCCCTCCGTTGTCCTGTCTGAAAAAAGGCCCGCACCACCGGTGCGGGCCTCTTACTGCCGGGATCAGCTCTTGAGCTGCTCCAGGATGGCCGGGTTCTCGAGGGTCGAGGTGTCCTGGGTGATCTCTTCGCCCTTGGCCAGCTGGCGCAGCAGACGACGCATGATCTT
>JAGRFX010000394.1 GCA_020445805.1 Rhodocyclaceae bacterium | reverse complement strand
CGCACGCCGGCCACCAGCGCCTGGTAAACCTCGCCAGGCTCGGGGTCCGGCTCGCAGACCGAGCCGCCCGACCAGCTTCCGGCGTGCCACTCAAGCACGTCGACCCGCGATTCGAAGAGCGGTGCTCGATGGGCCAGCCGCCCGTCGTTGTCGAAGGCCATCGAGCCCCCGTCGAAGACCAGCTCGTCCTGGCCACCGACCATGTTGACGTAGAGCATCGACAGCCCGGATTCGGAGATCCGGTCGGACAGCACCTGCTGGCGCTCGAGCACCTTGCCCACATGGTAGGGCGAGGCGTTGAGCGTCAGGATCACATCCGCCCCGGCGCGACGGGTCTCTTCCACGGGCCAGGCGTTCCAGACGTCGGCACAGATATTGACGCCGCAGCGCACGCCGCCGACCGTAAATACGCAGGGCTCTTCGCCGGCATCGAAATAGCGCTTTTCGTCGAAGACCTGGTAGTTGGGCAAGCGCATCTTGCGGTAGGTCTCGACGATCAGGCCGTCCCTCAGGACCGAGGCCGCGTTGTAGAAGCTGCCGCGCTCCTCCAGAGGATGGCCCACCACCAGCACCACGTCGCGGACGGCGTCGGCCAGCTCGTCGAGCTGGCGCGCACAGGCCCGGTAGAAGTCAGGCCGGAGCAGCAGATCCTCGGGCGGATAGCCGCAGAGGGCCAATTCCGGCGTGACGACGACCTGCGCACCGGCCGCACGGGCCGCGGCCGCCGCGTCGAGAATGCGGCGGGCATTTCCAGCCAGATCCCCGACCGTCGGGTTGATCTGCGCAATGGCAATTTTCAGACGGTTTTCCATAGACTGCTCACTATACCTGCTCAAGGCCGAAGCTTCAGCCGGGAACCCGCTCCGGTGATGGCGATCCACCTTTACTCACAGCGGCTGTGGGCACGCCTGTGGGTAAGCAGTGGACAGAACCTTTCCCACCGGGCCACCGGCGGGGAGAACCCGATTGACTCATTTCGCAGCACCTCACCCCGTGAATGCCACGCACGCCCCCATCGAATTCGAACTCGTCGACTCCATCCACGGGCTCGACCCGGCGGACTGGGATGCCCTGACCGAAGGCCATCCCGCCCTGCGCCACGCCTTTCTGGCGGCGCTTGAGGATCACGGCTGCGTCGGCCGGGACGCGGGCTGGTGGCCCCGCTACCTGGCTGGCCGAAGCCGCGACGGGCTGGTCGCGGCAGCCCCCCTTTTCCTGAAGTCCCATTCCTACGGCGAATACGTATTCGACTGGGCCTGGGCCGACGCCTACCAACGTCATGGGCTCGAGTACTACCCCAAGTGGCTCGTCGCGGCGCCGTTCAGCCCCCTGCCCGGCCCGCGCCTGCTGGGTCGCGACGAGGCGTGCCGAAGGGCCGCCCTGCAGGCCCTGCTGCAGATCGCCGGAGAAAGCGGCCTGTCCTCGCTCCACATCCTCTTCGCGACGGCTCAGGAGCGTGCCTGGATGCGGGATGCCGGCCTGCTGACCCGCGTGGGCGTGCAGTTTCACTGGCAGACCCGGGGCGAAAAGGACTTCGACAGCTTCCTGGCCCGGCTCAACCACGAGAAGCGCAAGAAGATCCGCCAGGAGCGCCGTCGCGTGGCCGAGCTTGGGCTCGCCTACCGATGGCTGGATGGCAGCTCGGCAAGCGCGCAGGACTGGTCGTTCTTCGCGAGCTGCTACGAGGACACCTACCGGGCCCACCATTCCACCCCCTACCTGAACGAGGGCTTCTTCCGCGCGCTTGCCCGGCACATGCCCGAATCGGTGCGCCTGCTGGTGGGCGAACAGAACGGCCTGCCGGTCGCGAGCGCCTTCTTCCTGGCCTCGGGCGACACCTTGTTCGGACGCTACTGGGGCTGCCAGGCCCTGCTGCCCGGCCTGCATTTCGAGCTCTGCTACTACCGCCCGATCGAGTACTGCATCCAGCAGGGGCTGGCCCGCATGGAGGGTGGTGCCCAGGGCGAACACAAGCTCTCGCGCGGGCTCGAGCCGGTCGAAACCGGCTCTGCCCACTGGGTCGCCGACCCGCGCTTCCGCGACGCCATCGACCGCCACCTGGATCGGGAGGCGGAGCACATGAGCGAGTACCGCGAGCACCTGGCGACCCGCTCTCCCTTTCGCCAGGCCTGAATCCGGCGCTGCACATGAAAACGGGCTCCCGCAGGAGCCCGTTATGTCTGGCGCGGTGGCGCTTACTTCTTGGCGGCTTCGATGCCGGAGAGAATCTCCTGGCGGGCGTCATCGACACTGCCCC
>JAGRFX010000393.1 GCA_020445805.1 Rhodocyclaceae bacterium | reverse complement strand
CCTGGTTGCGGATCAGGAGCGCGATCGGGGTGCCGGTGGTCACCCCTTCGAAGACGCCCGAGAGGATCTCCACGGTGTCCGGCTCCCGCCGCTGAGTCACGTGCCGGGAGGTGCCGGGCTTGCGCCGGTCGAGCTCGGCCTGGATCTCGGCCTCGCTGATCGGCAGCCCGGGCGGGCAGCCGTCCACCACGCAGCCGATGGCCGGGCCGTGGGATTCGCCGAACGAAGAAACGCGGAAGAGCAGGCCGAAGTCGTTGCCGGACATGATGCGGGCCATCCGAATGGGGAAGCCCGCTAGTTTAGCAAAGCCGCCCCGCCCACCGCTGCCTCACGCGGGTCCTGCAAGACCCCGCAGATAGCACCCGAGCCACTCGCGGGCGTGGGAGAGATCGATCGACTGGGGCTGCATGGCCCAGTCCGCGATCAATCCGTCGATGAGCACCGTGACGCCCATGGCCGCCCTTCGCGTCTCCACGGAAGGCGGTACCTGGCCCTTGTCGCGGGCAGCCCGGATGGCCGCCTCGATGCGAACCAGGTGTCGGTCCCCCGCCTCGAGGCACTGGTCGATGATCGGCGCCATCTCGTCCACGTACTCGCACTTGTGCCAGGCGATGGAGAACACACGCAGGTAACGGGGCTCGGCGAAGATCAGCTCGAGGATCGCCATCAGGCGGTCGCGCAGCTCGTCGAGGGGGCGATCGCAGGCGGCATAATCCGCCTGCTCCATGGATTCGAGCGGTGACACGGCCCGGCACATCATGGCGTCGAACACCTCGCCCTTGTTGGCGAAGTGCCAGTAGATGGCGCCCCGGGTCACTCCCGCCTCGGCCGCCACGTCCGAGAGCGTCGTGCGGCTCACGCCCTTGCGGTGGAAAACCTGCTCCGCCGCGTCGAGGATGCCGTCGCGAGTGGCCTGCGCTTCCGCCTTGGTCTTTCGAACCATGCCTTGTTCAGCGTTTCCTGATACGGCGGATTGGAACATAAATTTGCGACCCTGTCACTTTACATACATTCATGCATGTATCTACAATCCGCCCACCCCAAACACATATCCGGATCCCCCACGATGACACGCAACCGACGTCCCGGTCGTACGGCCCACAAGGCCGCCGCGGCCGCGCTGGCCGTGGCGCTCGCCACCCTGGCGGGCTGCTCCTCCCATGCCGAGGAAGGCATGCCGCCGCGGGGCCCGGCTCCGGTCAAGGCGATCACCGTGAGCCCCCAGGACGTGCCCGTCGCACTCGAGTACGCCGCCCGTGTGCGCGGCTCCCGTGAGGTGGAGATCCGGCCCCGAGTATCCGGCATCCTCGAAAAGCGCAACTACCAGGAAGGTGCCGAGGTCCGCGCCGGCCAGTCCCTGTTCACGATCGACCCGGTGCCCTACCGCACCGCGGCCGCGCGCGCCGAAGCCGATCTGGCCGCCGCCAACGCGCGCCTGGCCCAGGCCCGGCGCGAGGCCGAGCGCCTGCGCCCCCTGATCCAGGCCAAGGCCGCCAGCCGCCAGGACCTCGACAACGCCGAGTCCGGCCAGCAGGTGGCCCGCGCCGAAGTGCAGGCCGCCGAGGCGCGGCTGCGCGAGGCGCGCCTCAACCTCGACTACACCCGGGTCGAGTCGCCGCTGGGCGGCATCGCCGGCCGCGCCATCCCGTCCGAAGGCGCCCTGCTGGCCGGACCGGAGTCGCTGCTGACCCGCGTCACCCAGATCGATCCGGTCCATGTCCTGTTCGGCCTGCCCGACAGCGACCAGCTGCGCCTCCAGCGCGGCGCCGCCGCGGGCGAGATCCGGCTGCCAGCCGGCAACCGCTACAGGGTCGAGCTGGTCCTGTCCGACGGCAGCACCTATGCGCGCCAGGGCACCCTCGACTTCACCTCGGTGCTGGTGGACGACGCCACCGGCACCAGCGAGGCGCGGGCCGTGGTCGCCAACCCCGACGGACTGCTGCGTCCCGGCCAGTTCGTGCGCGTCCGGCTCGCCGGGGCGGTCCGCCCCCAGGCCCTGCTGGTACCCCAGAAGGCGGTGCTCGAGGGTCCCCAGGGGCGCTTCGTGTACATCATCGAGGACGGCAAGGCGGCCATCCGCCCGGTCACCCTGGCCGACTGGCAGGGCGAGAACGTGGTCGTGGCCAGCGGCCTCGCGGCGGGCGACCAGGTCATCGTCGATGGCGTCCTGAAGATCGGACCGGGCGCCCCGGTCACGGCCACGCCGCCCCAGGGGAACTGACATGTTCTCGCGCTTCTTCATCGACCGTCCGATCTTC
>JAGRFX010000392.1 GCA_020445805.1 Rhodocyclaceae bacterium | reverse complement strand
CGATCGAGGACAAGATGACCTGCATCGACTGCCACAAGGGCATTGCTCACAAGAAGCCGGAAGGCATGACCGAAGCGGACGAAGGCTGACGAGGGCCTGTCCGCAACCACGAAACAGATACGGGAGCGAATCATGAACCCAAGACATACTGCCATCGCGATCGGCCTGCTGGGCATCCTTGGCTGGGGCGGCGCCCAGGCCGCCGAGCCGGCGGACTGGAGCGCCGTGCCGGCGACCACCGTGGGCCTCTTCTACCCGGGCGTGTCGCCGATCGAGTGGATCACCAACGGATCGGCCCATGGCGGCTGGCGCGGCCTCAAGCGCGGTGACTCCTGCCTCGAGTGCCACGCCGAGGAAACCGGCGACATGGGCAAGAAGATGGCGAGCGGCGCCAAGATCGAGCCGACCCCGATCAAGGGCAAGGCGCCTGCGATCCCGGTCAAGGTGCAGGCCGCCCACGATGGCGCCAACCTCTACCTGCGCTTCACCTGGAAGGAGCCGCCGGCCTCCGGCGCCCCGGCCATGGACAAGGACAATCCGCTCAAGGTCGCCTTCATGCTCGAGGCCGGCAAGGTCGAGCGGGCCGACCTCTCGGGCTGCTGGGAGACCTGCCACCAGGATGCCCGCACCATGCCGGAAGGCAACAAGGACAAGACCAAGTACGTCAAGGATGGCTCGCTCGCCAGCGGCGTGTTCTACGACCTGGTCCAGTGGCGCAGCAATGGCGAGAAGCACGACGGCTACGTGGCCGACAAGCGGGTCATGGACGGCGGCAAGGCCCTGGTCGATGCCAGGGGCGAGAAGAAGGGCGACACCTGGACCGTCACCTTCACCCGCAAGTTCACGGGCGGTGAAGGGGACGTGGCGCTGGCGCCCGGCCAGACGGTGAACTTCGGCATGGCCATCCATGACGACAGCGCCACCGGCCGCTTCCACCACGTCTCGCTGGGCTACCGGCTCGGCATCGACGCCGACGGCGAGATCAAGGCCGTCAAGCAATAAGCCATGCCCACGCTGCGGCTGCCCTTCCTGCGCAAGCCCCTGACCGGTCTGGCCATCGGCCTGACCGGGCTGGGGGCTTCCGCGGCGACTCTGGAGGTGCACATCCGCGACTATGCTTTTCTGCCGGCCGAGCTGGTCGTCCAGGTGGGCGACACCGTGCGCTGGACCAATGACGAAAAGCGCACCAGCCACTCGGTGGTCCTGCTGATCGATGGCCAGGCGCAGGAAAGCGAGCGCTTCTTTCCAGAAGAAAGCTGGAGCCACGTCTTCGACCGTCCGGGTCGGATCGAATATCGCTGTGGCCCGCACCCCGAGATGCGGGGCGCGATCGTGGTCAGGCCCTGATCCGGGCCGAGCCAGGTGTCACAACACGAGCGGGCTCCACGAGCCCGTTTTTCTTTGGGCCGGAGCGGATTGATGCCGGTCAAGGTCGCGCCCGGCACCCGGTTCCAGAATGCATGGCAGTCAAGCAGCTGGGAGCGTGAGATGGACCGGACCCTGGTGGTACACGTACTGGTCTTGCTGGCCCTGACGGGGCTCGGTGTCGCCACGGCACGGGCCGCCGAGCCGGAGGGCGAGCGCCGGGCCGAACTGGTGCGGATGGTCCGGCAGGATTGCGGTTCCTGCCATGGCATGACCCTCAAGGGCGGGCTGGGTCCCGCGCTGCTGCCCGAGGCCCTGGCCGGCAAGCCCACCGATTCGCTGGTGGCGACGGTCATGGACGGGCGACCCGGGACGCCGATGCCGGGCTGGTCCCGCTTCGTCAGCGAGGCCGAGGCGGCATGGATCGTCGAGCGCCTGTTGAGCGGTTTCCCGGCCGTCCAGGTGGGGGGCGGATCATGAGCATCGTTCTCCAATGCCGGCGCTGGCTGCTGGCCATGACCTGCCTGCTCGCCGCCGCCTGCGCCCACCAGCCCGATCAGGCCCTGCGCGGCACCGGCGACCTGGGCATCGTCATCGAGCGGGCCACCGGCAGCGTCCAGGTCGTCGACCACTCGACGCTCGAGAGCCTGGGCCGGATCGAGGGCCTGGGCGATCTCTCCCATGCCCACGCCACCTACTCGCGGGACGGCCGCTTCGCCTATGTGTTCGGCCGCGACGGCGGGCTGACGAAGGTCGACCTGCTCGAGCGGCGCATTGCCAGGCGCATCATTCAGGCAGGCAATTCAATCGGCGGCGCGATCTCGCAGGACGGACGCCTGGTCGCCGCGCAGAACTACCAGCCCGGGGGTGTGAAGGTCTTCGATGCCGACACG
>JAGRFX010000391.1 GCA_020445805.1 Rhodocyclaceae bacterium | reverse complement strand
TCACGCCCGCCGTGTAGCTGAGCGGCTCGTCGTCGAGCACGCTGGCGGGGCTGTACCCCTTCTCCAGGGCGGCGCTGAAGATGAAGGGCTTGAAGCTCGAGCCGGGCTGGCGGTGACCCTGGGTCACGTGATTGAACTTGCTGCGCTCGTAGTCGAAGCCCCCCACCAGGGCACGGATGCTGCCCGTCTCGGGGTCGATGGACACCAGGGCGGCCTCCACCTCGGGCAGCTGGAGCAACTCCCAGCCCTCCTCGGTCCGGCGAATGCGCACCACCGCCCCCGGCTTGACCCGCTTGGCGTTGGGTGCCCGCTCGGAGAGCATCGGCGCGGCAAAGCGCAAGCCCTTGCCTTCGATGTCGATGGTCTCGCCGTGCCGATAGACCTGGACGCGCTTGGTCGATGCCTCGACCACCAGGGCCGCCAGGAGGTCGTCGTAGTCGGGATAGTTGGCGAGGGCGTCATCGAGCCGCTCGTCCTGAGCCGACTCGATGCCGCTGAGGTCGACGTAGGCCTCCGGACCCCGGTAGCCATGGCGAAGATCGTAGTCGAGCACGCCCTGGCGCAGCGACGCGTAGGCGGCGGCCTGATCCGTGGCGGTCACGGTCGTCGTCACACGAATGCCAAGTTCATAGGCGCGCTCGCCGAACTGGTCGACGGCGATGCGCCGGGCCATCTCCGCGACATAGGCGCCGGGTACCGAGCTGAGTTCGAGGGCGGATCCCGATGCGGCCGCGCTGTCGGCCAGTACGACCGGGGCGGCAAGCGCCTTGTCGTACTCGGCGTCGGTGATGAAGCCCAGCTCGCGCATGCGGCGCAAGACGTAGCTCTGGCGCAGCTTTGCCCGCTTCGGGTTGACGACAGGGTTGTAGGCAGAGGGGGCCTTGGGCAGGCCCGCCAGCATCGCCGCTTCGGAAATGCTCAAGTCCTGAAGCGACTTGCCGAAATAGGTCTTGGCTGCGGTCGAGAAACCGTAGGATCTCTGACCGAGATATATCTGATTCAGATAGACCTCGAGGATCTGGTCCTTGGTGAGGTTGTTCTCGATCTTGAGCGAGAGAAGGATCTCGTAGAACTTGCGGCTGAGGGTCTTCTCGCGGGAAAGGAACATGTTGCGAGCGACCTGCATGGTGATGGTCGAGGCGCCCTGTGAGCGTCCCCCCGAGGCCAGGTTGGCCACGGCCGCGCGTGCGATACCGAGGGTATCGACGCCGGGGTGTTCGTAGAAGCGCTCGTCCTCGGCAGCGAGGATGGCCTGCTTGAGGGTCTCCGGGACGTGGGCGATGGGCACGAAGCTCCGCCTCTCCTGGCCGTACTCGGCAAGCAGTTGTCCGTCGGAAGTGAAAATTCGCAACGGGAGCTTGGGCTTGTATTCGGACAGCAGCTCGACGGAAGGCAGTTTCGGCCACGCGGTGATCGCGAAGATCGCGACGCCCGCGAGCCCGATGACGGCGGCTCCGAACAGTGCTGCAAGAGTGAGCGCGACCCAGCGCATGAGTGTCCCGGGGCGGTGGAAGGACGCCGATTATAGTTCCCGGCCCCCCCACGCCTCCAGTCGAGACCGTATCGAAATCTTCCTTTACAGTCCCGATGGTTGTTGCTAGGATCTCAAGTTAATTGTGGGTATTGCGCGTAAAATTTTGATATCTAAGGGATTTTTCGGTGCCTGAGATTCCATTTCTGTCTCGGAAGGTGCGCCCCCTGATCGGAGTGGACATTTCTTCGTCATCAGTCAAGATGGTGGAGTTGTCCGGCGACGGCAAGTCGGGGTACCAGGTCGAGCGTTACGCGATCGAACCCCTTCCACGTGAAGCCGTCGCCGACGGCAATATCGCCAATCTCGAAGCCGTCGCCGAATCCTTGCGGCGCTGCCTTCGCCGCATGGCCAGCAACACGAAGCTTGTTGCCATGGCCCTGCCGGCCTCCTCCGTCATCACCAAGCGCATCGTTCTGCCCGGCGGTCTTCGCGAGCAGGAGATGGAGCTGCAGGTCGAGTCGGAAGCCAACCAGTACATCCCCTTCGCGCTCGAGGAAGTGAACCTCGATTTCCAGGTGCTCGGGCAGATCGGCGACACCGAGGACGTGGACGTCATGATCGCCGCGTCGCGCAAGGAGAAGGTCGAGGACCGCGTGGCGGCGGCCGAGTCGGCCGGTCTCAAGGCCCAGGTCGTCGACGTGGAGTCCTTTGCGGCGCTGGCGGCCTTCGAACTGGTGGCGGGCGCAGTTCCCGGTGGCGCCAGCGGCAAGATCATGGCGCTCGTGG
>JAGRFX010000390.1 GCA_020445805.1 Rhodocyclaceae bacterium | reverse complement strand
TCCACTACACGAACCGCAGCGGCGTGCGCGCCACCTGCCCGGACTGCCACGTGCCCAAGGAGTGGACCCACAAGATCATCCGCAAGATCAAGGCCTCGAACGAGGTCTGGCATCACCTGCTCGGCTCGATCGACACCCCCGAGAAGTTCAACGCCAAGCGGCTCCAGCTGGCGCAGAACGAGTGGCGGCGGATGAAGGGCAACGACTCGCGGGAGTGCCGCAACTGCCACAACTACGAGTACTTCGACTACACGATCCAGGGTCGTCGCTCCGGTCGCATGCACCAGACCGGCTTCGAGGACGGCAAGACCTGCATCGACTGCCACAAGGGCATCGCCCACTCGCTGCCTGCGGTCGACCAGGAGATCGGCGCGGGGGCCGGCGGAGCGGCACCCGAGGTGTTCCATCCGCCCTCCGAGCCCAAGCAGTAACGCAACCGGCTTGCGAATCACCCGCGCCCGGCGCGGGTGATTTCGTTTGGACCAGATTGCATTCGCCCCGAAGCGCCGCTATCGTTCCGGCCCATGCTGCAAGTCACTGATCTCGCCTGCATGCGCGGCGACCGCCTGCTCTTCCACGGCCTCACCCTCTCCCTGGAGCCCGGGCAGATGCTCCGCCTTGGCGGGCCCAACGGCATCGGCAAGACCAGCATGCTGCGCATCCTCTGCGCGCTCGTCCCCCCCGAGCAGGGGTCGATCACGTGGAATGGCGTCGATATCCAGAAGGACCGCGAGGCCTTCCATGCCGACGTGCTCTACCTGGGGCACGCCGCCAACCTCAGCGAGTTGCTGACGCCCCTCGAGAACCTGGCCCTGATGGCCCGCATTGCCTGCCACGCGCAGAGCGACACGGCATCGGTCGAGCAGGCCCTGGTCCGGATCGGGCTCGGCGAGCGGCTGGATCTGCCCTGCAAGGTCCTGTCCGCCGGACAACGCCGTCGGGTCGGCCTGGCCCGCCTGTTCCTGGCGGCCGACAAGCCGGTGTGGATCCTCGACGAGCCCTTCAGCGCACTGGATGTGCGCGCCGTAGCCGAACTGGCCGAGACCCTCGACGAGCACTGCGAGCGGGGCGGCATCGTGATCTACACGACCCACCAGGAAGTCGCCTTCCGGAATCCCGTACGCATGATCGACCTCGCCGAGTTCGCGGCATGAACGCCTTCTCCGCCATCCTCCGTCGAGACCTGCTGCTGGCCTGGCGCAGCCGGTCGGACCTGCTGATTTCGCTGGCCTTCTTCGTCATCGTCGGCTGCCTGTTCCCCTTCGGCGTCGGCGCCGAACCCAACCAGCTGAGGGCCATCGGCCCCGGTGTGCTGTGGGTCGCCGCCCTGCTGAGCTGCCTGCTCTCGCTGCACCGGCTGTTCGCCCAGGACTACCAGGACGGGACGCTCGAGCAGATGCTGCTGTCGCCGGACCCGACCGTGCTCTGGATCCTGGCCAAAGTGATCGCCCACTGGGCCACCACCGCCATCCCGCTGCTGCTCATCACGCCCCTGATGGCCCTGATGTTCGACCTCGAGGGCGGCGCCATCCAGGTCCTGACGGCCTCGCTCGCCATCGGTACGCCGACCCTCTCGCTGATCGGCGCGGTCGGTGCAGCCCTGACCCTCGGCCTGCGCGGCGGGGGCGCCCTGCTGGCCCTGCTCGTGCTGCCCCTCTTCGTTCCGATCCTGATCTTCGGAGCCGGCTCGGTGGACGCCTACCTCTCCGGAACGGGCGCCTCGGCACACATGCTGCTATTGGGTGGGGGGGCACTCGGCGCGCTCGCCCTGTCCCCGATCGCATGTGCTGCCGCACTGAGAATCTCTACCGAGTAAAATTGCTGCGCAATCAAGGCCTACCGACCAGGAATCAGCGAGCCCCATGAGTCAGACCGAGTCCCGTTTCAATATCTTTCACTACGCGGCGCCCCAGGCCTTCTATCCCATTGCCGGGAAACTGGCCCCGTTCTTTGCGCTGGTCGCCCTCGCGCTGACCGCGGTCGGCCTGTGGATCGGTTTCTTCCAGGCCCCCACCGACGCCGTCCAGGGTGAGGTCTACCGGGTCATCTTCATTCACGTGCCGGCCGCCTGGATGTCGATGTTCGTGTTCCTCGTGATGGCCTTCTGGTCGATCGTCGGCCTGACCCTCAACACGCGCCTGTCTTCGCTGATGGCCCAGGCCCTGGCGCCGACCGGCGCCATGTTCTGCTTCGTCGCCCTGTGGACCGGTGCCCTGTGGGGCCGCCCCACCTGGGGTGCCTACTGGGTCTGGGATGCGCGGC
>JAGRFX010000389.1 GCA_020445805.1 Rhodocyclaceae bacterium | reverse complement strand
TCGGCCTCCCGGGCCAACGACGCGATCTGGGCGTGCTGGTCGTCAAGATTGGCGATGCCCCGCCGCAGGGCGTCGCGATCGGTCGGGGTCGAGGAGGCGGACATGGCGTTCCTGGGTCGTTCGGGTGGCAAGCCGCATTGTCGCAGTATTCCCAACCGGAACAATCGCCTTGTGTGGCCGCCATGCGGCGATGCGCTGCCCTGAGACCGCCTGCGCCGAGCGGTTGTACCGTCGGCATTCGCGGCTAGCGTATGCGTCCGGTGGCGAGTCCGGCACGGATGACGTGCCCGGCCAGGACTGCGTGGTGCCCCCGAGAGGAGTCGAACCCCCGACCTTCGCATTACAAGTGCGCTGCTCTACCAACTGAGCTACAAGGGCTTCGGCCGGCCGCAAGGGCCGGTGCGATGCGAGCGCAATTATAGCGAAACGCGTCAGGGCCGGGCGGGCAGGGGTGGGCGCCACGCTTTTCTAGTGGACATCCCCTAGAAATGGTCTTGACTGTAGATGTGCCGAACGTATGATTCAAACGGGCGTTTGATTGGCGGTGACCGGGCACGCGATGGCGGTACAGAACAACACAATTCCCCAAACCACCCACAGAGTGATCGTCATGAATGATGTTCATGGACGGCAGGGGCCGGAGACACGGAAGCGCATCCTGGATGCGGCCGAAGCCCTGTTTGCCGAGAACGGCCTGGATGCGACGTCGATGCGGATGATCACCGGCCGCGCCGGGGTCAACCTGGCGGCGGTGAACTACCACTTCGGTGGCAAGGACGGCCTGATCCAGGAGGTGTTCCGGCGCCGGCTTACCGAGCTGAACCGGCGGCGGCTGGCGGCGCTGGAGGCGCTGCAGGCGGAGGCGGGCGGGGCGGCCCTGCGGCCCAGCCGAATCGTGAAGGCCTTCTTCGGCACGGCGCTGGAGATGGCGGCGGACATGGATGGCGGCGGTGCGCGCTTCCTGCAGCTGATGGGGCGCACGTATACGGGCCCCAACGAGTTTGTCCGCAACTTCCTGGCCGAGGAGTACGCGGAGTGCGTCGACCGGTTCCTGACCGAGCTGTACCGGGCCCTGCCCGATGTGCCGCGCGAGGAGATCCTGTGGCGCTTCCACTTTATGATGGGTGCAACCTCCTATGCCATTGGCGGAGCCGATGCGCTGCAGTTGTTCACCGGCGAGTTCGACGATCGCGACCCGGCCCGGCTCGAGCCACGGCTGATGAGCTTTCTGCTCGGCGGGCTGCGCGGCCCCCTGCCCGAAGTGGTCAGCCCGGCGGCGCGGCGCAGCGTGGCCTGAGCGATTGAACGAACCCATTTGAGCCGCACCGGACAAAGAAGTGCGGCGATGAAAGACGCGAGGAGATGCTTGAAATGATCTGGTTACTGATTGCCCTCCCTCCCTTGGCAGTGGCGCTCGCCTACCGGCGAGCGCCTCTTTTTCACTGGCTGGTGGCGGGCGTGGCGTGGTTGGTGGCGGCGGCCGTGGTGGGTCACTGGCCGATGATCGCGGCGCTGGTGGCCGTGGGCCTGTTTGCCGGGGTGATGCTGTTCCTGATGAACGACAGCCTGCGCCGCACCAACCTCACTGCGCCGATCCTCAAGGCCTTCCGCAAGGCGCTGCCCACCATGTCGCAGACCGAGCGCGATGCCCTCGAGGCGGGCACGGTGTGGTGGGAGGGCGAGCTCTTCGCCGGGCGCCCCAGGTGGTCGCGCATGCTCGACTACCCATGGCCCAGGCTCACCCCCGAAGAGCAGCGCTTCCTGGATGAGGATACCTCCGAGCTGTGCCGCCTGACCCGCGACTGGGAGGCTACCCAGAAGCAGGATCTGCCGCCCGAGGTGTGGCGCTATATCAAGGACCGCGGCTTCCTCGGCATGATCATTCCCAAGGCCTACGGTGGAAAGGGCTTCTCGGCCTATGCCCACTCCCAGGTGGTCACCAAGCTGTCCACCCGCTCGTCGGCGCCGGCCGTCACGGTGATGGTGCCCAACTCCCTCGGCCCGGCCGAGCTGCTGTTGCACTACGGCACCCAGGCCCAGAAAGACCACTACCTGCCGCGACTGGCGCGGGGCGAGGACATCCCCGCCTTTGCGCTGACCAGCCCGTGGGCGGGCTCGGATGCGGCCTCCATCCCCGACGCGGGGGTGGTCTGCAAGGGCATGTTCCAGGGCCAGGAGGTGCTGGGCATGCGGGTCAGCTTCGACAAGCGCTACATCACCCTGGCGCCGGTGTGCACGGTGTTCGGCCTGGCCTTCCGCCTGTTCGATC
>JAGRFX010000388.1 GCA_020445805.1 Rhodocyclaceae bacterium | reverse complement strand
AAGATCTTCTTGAGAAGGCCGGGGATCATGGCAAGGGAATCAGGGCAGTGCGGCAAAGCGCGGATAGTAGCATGGCCTCGTGACCCGGGCTCCGCAGTTGGCTACCATCACCCATTGACCCCACTCGAGGCCACCATGGCATCGTCGCTGGACAAGCTCTTCGGGCAAGCCGAGGCCCTGCGTGCACTGCAGGTGCATGCGGCACGCCTGCTGCGCATCGAGGCCGAGCTGCGGTCCTGCCTGCCGGCGCACCTGGCCGATACCTGCCACGTGGCAAACCTGCGGGGCGAGGAACTGGTCATTCATGCGGACAGCGGGGCGGCCGCAGCCAAGTTGCGCCAGGCGGTGCCCAGCCTGATCCTGCGGCTGGCCGAGCGGGGCACGCTCATTCAGGACATCAAGGTCCGGGTCAAGCCGGTCGAGTATGGGCCACCGCCGCCGGCGCCTCCGGTCCGCAGCGTGTCGGCGGATGCCCGGCAGGCCATGGACGCGCTGGCGGACAGCCTGCCCAGCGATTCGCCCGTGGCGGCCGCGCTGCGGCGCCTGGTGCGGCGGGCAGGCTGAGCGCCGGCGCGACCTGCTAGACCATCGGCGCGAGCACGCGCTCGAGCAGCAGCAGCGCCACGAAGACGATCACCATGGCCGCCGCGAAACGCAGGATCCAGCCCACCACGGAAAGGTAGCGGCGGTTGCCGGTGAGCAGGAAGGCGGCGACGCTGGCCGCGGCACCGATCAGGCACAGGATCCCCAGCAGGCGCAGGATCAGCACGACGACCGCCCGGGGCTCAGGCGAGCTGGAGGTCGCACAGCCGGGCGATGGCCGGCGGCGTGCTGGCAGGCCGCTCGAAGCTCACGATCTCCCAGGCGGTCTTGTCCTCGAGGAGGACCCGCAGGATCTGGTTGTTGAGGGCGTGACCGGCCTTGTTGGCCGAGTAGGACGCGAGCAGCGGATAGCCGCACAGGTAGAGATCGCCGATGGCGTCGAGGACCTTGTGCTTGACGAACTCGTCGGTGTAGCGCAGACCATCACCGTTCAGCACGCGGTATTCGTCCATCACGATGGCGTTGTCGAGGCTGCCGCCCTGGGCGAGCCCGTTATCGCGCAGGTACTCGACTTCCTGCATGAAGCCGAAGGTCCTGGCGCGGGCCACGTCTCGCACGTAGGCCTGCTCGGCGAAGTCGATCGTGACCTCGGTGCCGGTGCTGTCGATGGCCGGGTGATTGAAGTGGATCGCAAAGCTGAGGCGGAAGCCGTCGTAGGGCTCGAGGCGGACCCACTTGTCGCCTTCCACGTACTGGACGGGCTTGCGGACCCGCATGAAGCGCTTCGGTGCGTTCTGCTCCTCGATGCCGGCAGACTGGAGCAGGAACACGAAGGGTCCGGCGCTGCCGTCTAGGATCGGGATCTCGGGGGCGTCCACATCCACGTAGAGATTGTCGATTCCGAGCCCCGAGAGCGCGGACATCAGGTGCTCGACGGTGCCGATCTTGGCGTCGCCCTGCTGCAGGCCCGAACACATCCGGGTATCGACCACCGAATAGGGGTCGCAGGGCAGATCGACCGGGGGCGTCAGGTCCACGCGACGGAAGACGATGCCCGAATTGGGTGCGGCCGGACGCAGGACCAGATTGACCTTGCGGCCGCTGTGCAGGCCCACGCCGGTGGTGCTGACGAGGGACTTGAGGGTGCGTTGTCGGATCATGGGTATCGTGCCCCTTCCAAGTGTCTGCAGTCTAGCACGTCTGCTGCAGTGCAAGATGCGCGACGGGCGCCGGGCGCGGACGGGAGGCAGTCGTCCGCACCGGGCGCCCGTCAGGGCGAAGCGCGAGGCCCGACTCAGTCGGCCTGCTTGCGCAGGAAGGCCGGGATGTCGTAGGTGCCGACCCCGTTGGCGCTCATGGCTTCGACGGCAGAACGGCGGCCGGTGCGGATCACCGCGGGCACGTCCAGGTTGCCGTAGTCGACCTCGCCCGTGCTCGGGCCGTAGGTGCCGGTGCCGGCGACCACCTGCATCACCGGCTGCTTGGTGGCCACGGAGGGCAGGCCCAGGCCGGTCGCCACCACCGTGATGCGGATGCGGTCGCCCATCGACTCCTCGAAGACCGTGCCGTACTTGACGAAGGCTTCCTGGGCGGCGAAGGCCTGGACGGTCTTCACGGCATCGCGAACCTCGGACATCTTCAGCGAACGGCTGGCGGTGATGTTGATCAGCACGCAGCGGGCACCGGACAGCTCGGTCCCTTCCAGCAGCGGGCTCACGGCCGCCTGTTCGGCGGCGATGCGCG
>JAGRFX010000037.1 GCA_020445805.1 Rhodocyclaceae bacterium | reverse complement strand
ACCATCCACTCCTTCGACCCCTGCCTGGCCTGCTCGACGCACGTGATGAGCCCGGACGGTCAGGAAATGGCCAAGGTCAAGGTGCGCTGAACGCGCGGACAGGAGGACTTCCATGTCAGACCATAGTCATGCCACGGCCACCGGCGTCGATGACGACGCCGTCGCCCACGCGCCCAGCATCAAGTCGATCTACGTGTATGAGGCGCCGGTACGCCTCTGGCACTGGGTCAATGCGCTGGCCATCACGGTGCTGTCGGTGACCGGCTACTTCATCGGCTCGCCATTGCCATCGGTGCCCGGCGAGGCCAGCGCCAGCTTCCTGATGGGCTACATCCGCTTCGTGCATTTCGCGGCCGGCTATGTGCTCGCCATCGGCTTGCTGGGGCGGATGTACTGGGCCATCGTCGGTAACCACCACTCGCGGGAGCTGTTCAGCGTGCCGATCTTCACCGGCGCGTACTGGCGCGAGCTGTTCTCGATGCTGCGCTGGTACACCTTCACCCGGCCCTATCCGAACCGCTACGTGGGCCACAACCCGCTGGCGCGGATCGCGATGGTCTTCGGCTTCCTGTTCATGGCGATGTTCATGATCGCGACCGGCTTTGCCCTGTACGGCGAAGGTGCGCAGGCAGGCCACTGGGCCCACTCGCTCTTCACCAGCTGGGTCATCCCCCTGTTCGGCCAGTCCCAGGACGTCCACACCTGGCATCACCTGGGCATGTGGGTCCTGGTCTGCTTTGTGATACTTCATGTCTATGCGGCGATCCGTGAAGACATCATGGGTCGGCAGAGCATCATCAGCACCATGATCAGCGGCTATCGCATGTTCAAGAGCTGAGGACCGGCGCGGGCATCGACCCGGGAGCGGCACGAGACGGGCAACGCGGTGGCGTTGCCCGTCTTGCGTTTGTTCGGCCGTCTCAGCGCATTGGCATGCTTCTATGCGAATGGAGTGGCGATGGAACTGACAGTCGGGGCTGACAATCTGGAGGGGCGGGACCTGCTGGTCCTGAAGTCCACGGTGCGCCTGCGCCAGGAGGTCTGGCGCTGGGTGAGCGATGTGAGGGCGGCCGACCTGTGGGTGATCGACCTGTCCCGGGACCTGGTCGCGACGCCCATGGAAATGCTCGGTGCGCCGGCCGTCTGCCGCCTGGATGACGCGGCGGCGGCGGGTTGGGAGAGCCGCTCCCTGGCCAAGCCCCTCAAGGCCAATCACCTGATGCGCTACATCGACGCGCTGCTGCCCACGCTCGATCCCGCCCGGGTGCGGGTGGAGGCTCCGCCCGTGGCAGCGGTGACACCGGAGCCCGACGTACCGGCAGCCGACGCGCCGGTCGTGGAGGCCGAGGTGGCCGACGCGCCCGGGCTGCCCTGGGCCGGGCGCCGGATCCGCCTCCTCAAGGCCCCGAACCTGGCGCGATTCCCGGTATCGGTGGAGCTGATGGGCTGGCTTGATCGGATGGGCGCGGAGGCCGTCAGCTTCGATCAGCTGGAACAGCGCCTGCCCCTCGACCGCGACATGCTCCGCGACATCCTGACCCATGCTGCCCGGAGCGGCCATCTGGTGGATGGGGAGGGCGCGGTGATCGAGGCGCTGCCCGAGTCGCGCCGCAAGTTTGCATTCTGGAAGCGCTGAGCCACCGGCGCTGCCGCATGGGGGGCTTCCGCTTTGCGCTGCCGGGCGGAAGCCGGGGTTTCGCCCGGGGGGCGACCGGTCGCCGGCTTCCCCAGTCGTGCCGCGCGCCGGTGGCCTGGCACGGACCTTGTTTATGGACGTGGGCCGGTCGGGCCTGCCCCGGCCCTCCGGTGTGTGCTTACTTCCTCCAATTTTGTCGACGACATGACGACGAAGACGGGCGGCGACACGATGTCCCGCCCCCCTTTTTCTCCTCCGCTGCGAGGCGGCCTGCCCCCATCCCCCGGGCGACGGCCCCTGCGTCCCGGTCATTTCCTCGAATCCCGATTCATGCGCCCCGCGGGCATCACCCAGGACGCCCTCGCGCGGGCGCTCGGCGTGTCGCGACGGCGCGTCAATGAACTGATCCGCGGGCGCCGCGGCATCACCCCCGACACCGGGGTCCGGCTGGCGCGCTACTTCGGCACGGACCCGCGCTTCTGGATCGCGCTCCAGGTGGCCTGGGAGACCCACGCCGCCATGGCCCGCCTGCGCCGCGACTGACGCCCTCCAAGGTTCCTGGCTTCCGCTCCCCACCCCGCTCACATATTTTCTAAAGGGCGCTGGACGCCGCGCCGATACAAAGCGTGTTACCAGGAGGGCGACGCCATGAAACGGGCCATCACGCCGACCCAGGTCGAGCGGGTGATGCGCGAGAACGACTTCATCGTCTCGAAGACGAATCCAAAAGGGATCATTACCTATGGCAATCCCATATTCGTCGAATTCTCGGGTTATTCCGAAGACGAGCTGATCGGCTCCCAACACAACATCATTCGGCACCCGGACATGCCCCGGTCGGCCTTCAAGCTGGCCTGGGACACGATCCAGGCGGGAAAGGAGTTCTTCGCCTACGTGAAGAACATGTCCAAGGACGGGGGCTACTACTGGGTCTTTACCCACATCACGCCCGATTTCGACGCCAACGGGGGCATCGTCGGCTACACCTCGGTGCGGCGCTGCCCCAAGCGCAGCGCCATCGACGCGATCACCCCGGTCTATGCACAGATGCTGGCAGCCGAAAAGAAGGCCGGCGCACGCGACGCGATTGCCGCGGGGACGGGTGTGCTCGTGGATGTGATGAAGCAGACAGGAATGGGCTATGAAGAGCTTATCTTCGCGCTTTGAACGACGGTACCTGGCGACGGTTGCCGTACTGGCGGCGGGCGGGCTGGCTTTCTGGACGCCCTGGGCGGCCGTGGTGGCGTGCGTCCTCGCCGTGGTCATCCTGCTCGCGCCTCGCGGCAAGCGCAACGACGCGCTGGCGCAACTCGATACACTGATGCACGAGATCGGGGAGGGCCGGCTGAAGGAGCGCCTGCCCCGGCAATTCACTGACCCTGTCCTCGAATCCATCCGGGTCGACCTGAACTCCGCCCTCGACCAGACCGAGACGGCCTTCCGCGAGATTCTGGGGGCGATGGATGCCGTTGCCAACGGCCGCCCCTGGCGCCGCCTGCAGACGACCGGCCTGCACGGCATCTTCGCCCGGGTCCTGGAGCAGATCCAGGTGATGCTGGACCAGGTCACCCAGGCCCAGGAGTCGGTGGCGCGGGAGGCCCTCCTCTCGCGCATCTTCGTGCGCTCCGAGCGGGGCCTGTCGATGGCCATCGATCACGTCTCGGCGACCCTGACCGATGTGGCCAAGGATGCCGGGGAATCCGAGGGGCTGGCCGGCAAGTTCGCGGTCACGGCCCGCTCCATGTCCGAGGCGGCCGAGCGCATGTCCGGAAAGCTGGGCAGCGCCCAGGGCCTGGCGGAGGCGGGCGTGAGTGCCCTGGCCGAGCTCGAGGAGAAGGCCGGCGCCATCAACGAGATCACCGCCCACATCGACAACATCGCCAAGCAGACCAACCTGCTCGCGCTCAATGCCGCGATCGAAGCCGCCCGGGCAGGCGAGTCGGGCCGCGGCTTCGCGGTCGTGGCCGACGAGGTGCGCAAGCTGGCGGACCAGGCCCAGCGGTCGGCCGAAGAGATTGCCCAGGCCATCGTCGCCATGAGCAGCGCCATGCAGTCGGCGACCGGCCAGATCGGTTCCCTCTCCGAGTCGGTCTCCGACGCGCGAGGCACGGCGGAGGAGGTGGTGGTCAGCCTCGCAGGCTCGGCCGAGGCCGGCGAGCAGGTCAGCCACCTGGCGGCGGCCATCGGCGGCGGCGCGCGCGCCATGTCCTCGTCGGTCAATCTGGTGGGGCTGGCGCAGAAGGCCCGGGCCGACGCCAACCTGATCATCCACGGCGAGGAGATCGACCGGCGCACCCTGTCCGAGATGGAGCGGCAGGGGGTGCAGATCGCCAGCGAGCGCAAGTGGATCAAGGGTGGGGCCGACCGGGAGGCGCTGATCGAGATCTATGATCGCCTCTTCGCCAGCATCGAGAGCCAGATGCACTGAACTCCGGCAGGCGCCGACCGATGGCCAGGGCCCCGCATGATGCGGGGCCTTGTCGTTGACGGGCCGGGGGCGGTGGGGTGGTAAGCAGGTGACCACTTTGCCGGTAGCGTCGTGATCGAAATGTCCCCAGGTCGACAGGGGCTTTTCCTGCCGACCCGGTGCAATCGCCTGCAGGTACGCGGTTTTGCCACTTTGGCGCCGGCTGGCACGGACTCTGCAATGTGTAACGCAAACCGTTACACGGAGTCCCCATGAACGCTCAGCCCCCCCGGGTCCTGGTCCTCGGCATCGGCAACCTGCTGTGGGCCGACGAAGGCTTCGGCATCCGCTGCGTCGAGGCGCTGGCCGCCGGCTATGACCTGCCCGAGAGCGTCACGCTCATGGACGGCGGGACCCAGGGCCTGTACCTCCTGCCCTACGTGACCGAGGCCAGCCACCTGCTGGTCTTCGACGCGATCGACTACGGCCTCGAGCCGGGCACCATCAAGCGGGTCCGCGGCGACGAGGTGCCCCGCTTCATGGGCGCCAAGAAGATGAGCCTGCACCAGACCGGATTCCAGGAAGTCATCGCCTCGGCAGCCCTGGTGGATGGCCTGCCGCAGGAGATGGTGCTGATCGGCGTCCAGCCGGCCGAACTCGAGGACTTCGGCGGCAGCCTGCGGCCCTTGGTGCGCGAGCGGCTACCCGAGGTCGTGGAGGCCGCCGTCCGGATCCTGCGCGACTGGGGCGTCGACGTGCTGCCGCGCCAGGGTTCGGCCGAGCGCCTCAACGCCGCGCCCCTGTCGATGGGTGACTACGAGGCCGGACGCCCCTCCGAGGCCGCGGCCTGCCGGATCGGTGACGCCCGATTCATGCCGGGCGAGGCTGGCTGAGATGTGCCTCGGTATTCCGATGCAGGTGATCGAGGGGGGCATGCAGGCCGACTGCCGCGATGCCCACGGCGCGGTCCACCGGGTCGACATGCTGCTGGTCGGCCCCCAGCCGGCCGGCGCCTGGCTGCTCACCTACCTGGGTGCGGCCCGCGAGGTGATCGACGCGCGGCGCGCCGCCGATATCGGGCGCGCACTCTCGGCTCTCGAACAACTCTCCGCCGGCATGCAGCCGGATCTCGATGCGGCCTTTGCCGACCTGCTCGAACGCGAGCCCCAACTGCCCGAATTTCTTCGCAAGGGATGACGCCATGACAAGCTTTGCCAGCCCCACGCTGGACAGTCTCGATCAACTGCTGGAGCGGCAGCAGGCCCTGGGTCTCGGTCGCTGCCTGCGGGCCGATGACTTCGACGCCCAGGCCGCCGGGGCGGGCGACCTCGCGCTGCTGCTGACCGACGATCCGGCCCGCAGTCCCGAGAGTTGGGACATGGCGGTGATCCTTCCCGAGGTCCTGCGCAGCTTCGACGGTCGCCTCTCGGCGTGCACGGCCATGCCCGACGTGTCGCGGGAGCTGGCGCGGCGCTTCGGTGTGACCCGCTACCCCAGCGTCCTCTTCGTGCGCGACGGCGACTACGTGGGCGTGCTGGAAGGGATGTACGACTGGCAGGTCCTCGGTCCGGCCGTCGGGCGGCTGCTGGAAACGCCCGCCACCCGCGCGCCGAGCATCGGCATCCCCGTCACGTCGGCCACGCCTTCGGGCGGTTGCCATTGAGTCCCGCAGGAGAACGCACCATGAAACCGTTTCCGATTGCTGTCGTGGGGGCCGGTAGCCACGTCGAGGAAGAGGCCCTGACCTACCTCGACATGCCGAAGGACATGAGCACCTTCGCCCCGCCCACGGTCGCAGACGATGCCGACCCGGCCGTCCGGACCGCCGCCTACGGTGTCCTGGAGCGTCTGCTCGGCGCCATGCAGGCCTGGACCTTCGGCGATGCGGACGCGCCCCGGATCGACCTCCTGCCGCTCGCGCCTGCGGTCCGCTCGGCGATCAACGAGCTGCTGGGCGAAGGCGAGGTGAGCCTGATCATCGACGGGGCCCCGCGCCTGCGCATCCAGGAGACGGTCTTCGCGGGCATCTGGCGGATTGTCGGCACGGCGGACGACGGGGTGCTCCAGGATGCCGTCTGCGCCTGTGCACTGCCCGCCGAGGTGATCGAGCGTGCGCGCCAGGCCGGCCAGCGCGCGCTGGCCGTCGAGCCGCCGCCGGAAGGCGTCATGAATGCCCCGGCAGTGCTGACCGAGCTGATCGAGCGCGCCGGCCAGTATCGCGACGGCGACGAGGCCCACATCGTCAACCTGACCCTGCTGCCCATGTCGCCCGCCGACCACGCCTACCTGGGCGCGGCGCTCGGCGCCGGCAGCGTGACGGTCCTGTCCCGCGGCTACGGCAACTGCCGGGTGACCAGCACCGGCCTCGCCAACACCTGGTGGGTGCAGTACTTCAACAGCGTCGATACGGTGATCCTGAGCACCATCGAAGTCACCGACGTGCCGGACGTGGTGCCGGCGGCGGCGGACGACTTTGCCGACAGCATCGAACGGCTGGCGGAGTGGATCGAGACGCTCAGGAGCTGGGACGCATCATGAGCGCGCCGCGGGGTGACTTCGGCGAAAGCTGGTTCGAAGGCAGCTACCTGGGCGACGACAGCCGCATCGCCGACGATGCGCGCCTCGAATGCGGCATCTGCTGGCAGATCTACGACCCCGCCGAGGGCGATCCGGTCTGGCAGATTCCGCCCGGCACCCCCTTCGCCCAGCTGCCGGACCACTGGACCTGCCCGAACTGCGATGCACCGCGCCACAAGTTCATGGTCCTGCACGATGACGACTGAACCCCGCGCGCTGCCTGCAGACCCCTCGGAGCGGGTGCGCGCCCACTTCGCCCATGTGGGCGCGAACGCCATGCGCGACATGCCCCTGTGCAACCCGGCCCTCGACGTGGCCACGGTCGGATTCTTCCGCCACGGGCAGGCGTGGGTCGGAGTCCTGGTCACCCCCTGGTGCATGAACCTGATGCTGCTCCCCGACGCCGACTGCGCCTGCGAGCGGCAGGTGGGGGAGACCCAGTGGTGGACGTTCCCCTCGGGCGAGTACCCCTTCATCGCCCACCGCTGCGACAGCCTGGGCGACTACCAGGCCTGCTCGCTGTATTCGCCGGTCTTCGAGTTCGACAGCCAGGCCTACGCACTCGACGTGGCGCGGGAAACGCTGAGGGCGCTGATGGTCGGAGGAGATCCCGAGGCCGAGGCCGCGCGGCAGCGGGAAGCGGCGCGCCTGGAGGGGCGCTCGGTCGCCGAACTGCCGGTCTCACGCCGCGGGTTCCTGCGCGCCGTGCTGCCGGGGGGCGAACGATGAGCATCTCTGGCCGCCTCCGCCTGTCCATCGATGTGGATCGAGGCCGGGTCCGCCGGGCCCGGGTCGAGAACTCGCGCCCGCTGGCCGCCCATCTCCTGGCGGGGCGGCGTGTGGACGAGGCGGTCGCATTGGCCTCGGCCCTCTTCAGCCTGTGCGGGCACGCCCAGGGCCTGGGGGCCCGCCTGTGCCTGGATGCCGCGCTCGGCAGGGCGCCTGGCGATGCGCTGGGGCGGCGGCGCTCGGTGGTCGCGGAGCTGGCCCAGGAGCACCTCTGGCGGCTGCTGATCGACTGGCCCGAACTGCTCGGCATGCCGGCCCGGCGGTCGGCGTTCGCGGCACTCCACCGGCAGTTGGCCGCGGTGGCGGCCCAGCGGGCCGAGCAGGCGCCCGAGCTCGCGGCCATGGCGGCGGAGGCGGGCCTGTCGGATTTCGCTGGCGGCAGCGCCGCCGACCTGGCAACGGCCTGTCGCCGCGCAGGGGCGCTCGGCCAGCTCCTGGCCCGGGTCATCGAGCGGGCTCCGCGCACGCCGTTCGCACCGGCCCTGCTGCCGGACCTGGGTGCCGATCACTGGGGGCGAGCCCTTCCCGGGGGGATGCCCGACGAGCGCTTCTGTCGCCGGCCGGAGCACCAGGGCGCGCCGGCCGAAACCGGCGCCCTGGCTCGCTGTGCCACGCGCGCACCGGTGGTCGCCCTGCTGGCCGAGGGGCACGCCTGTGCGGCGCGGGTCGTGGCACGCGCGCTCGAACTGTCGGACGCGGCGGGCTGGCTGGCGGGCGGCTTCGATGGATTCCGCGCGGATGCCGCGACCGTCGCCGAGGGAATTGGAATATCTTGTGTCCAGACCGCGCGAGGGGTGCTGCTTCATGGCGCCCGTGTCGTCGAAGGCAAGGTGGCCGACTATCGGATCGTCGCGCCCACCGAGTGGAATTTTCACCCCGCGGGCGTGTTTCTGAAGGAGGTGGCAGTCATTCACGCCGCCTCCGACGCGGCAGCGCTCGACGCGGCCCGCCAGCTGGCACTGGCACTCGACCCCTGCGTCAGCTGGGAAGTCGATGCGGAACAGGAGGCCGTCCATGCATGAGATGTCGCTCGCCGAGGGGATCCGGGGCATCGTCCAGCAGGCCGCTGCCGAGGGCGGGTTCGCCAGGGTCAGGAGCGTGGTGCTCGAGATCGGGGCCCTGTCGACGGTGGAGGTCGAGGCCCTGCGCTTCTGTTTCGATGTGGTAATGCGTGATACGGTGGCCGACGGCGCCCGCATGGAGGTGGTCGATGTGCCGGGGGCCGGCTGGTGCATGCAATGCAGCGCCACGGTGCCGATCTCGGCCCTCTACGACCCCTGCCCGACCTGTGGGAGCTACCAGGTGCAGGCGACCTCGGGTACCGAGATGCGGGTGCGCGAACTGGAAGTGGATTGAGCCCGCGCCCGGTGCACGGGCGGGGCAGGAGCGAGAACGATGTGTACGGTCTGTGGTTGCGGAAGTGGAGAAGTGACGATCGGCGCGGCGCGGGCCGCGGCGCGCCCGGCGCCGGGCGCGACGGTGGCCTGGCGGCCTGTCGGCGACGGGGGCACGCCCCATGCGCACGCAGCGCACGAGCACGAGCATGATCCGGACCCGGTGCACGTCGACGGCGATCACATGCATTTTGGCCAGGGGCCGGCGCGGGCCCACGCGCCCGGACTCACCCAGGGCCAGATGGTCCGCATCGAACAGGACATCCTCGGCAAGAACGACGGCCTCGCCAGCGCCAACCGGGCCTGGCTGGCGGAGCGGGGCATCTTCGCCCTGAACCTGGTGTCCAGCCCCGGATCGGGCAAGACCACCTTGCTGTGCCGGACGATTCGCGCGCTGTCGGGCACAGTCCCGGTGGCGGTCATCGAAGGCGACCAGCAGACCGAGTTCGACGCGGAGCGCATCCGCGAGACCGGCGCCCGGGCCCTGCAGATCAATACCGGCAAGGGCTGCCACCTGGACGCCCACATGGTGGGTCAGGCACTGCCGCGCCTCGACCTTGCCGACAACAGCCTGCTGCTGGTCGAAAACGTCGGCAATCTGGTCTGTCCGGCGGCCTTTGACCTGGGCGAAGCCCATAAGGTCGTGATCCTCTCCGTGACCGAGGGCGAGGACAAGCCCCTCAAGTATCCGGACATGTTCGCGGCGGCCGACGTGATGCTGCTCAACAAGGTGGATCTCCTGCCCTACCTCAGCTTCGATGTCGAGCGGGCGGTGGCCTATGCGCGCCGGGTCAATCCGGAGCTGCTGGTGATCCATACCTCCGCCACCACCGGCGAAGGCTTCGACACCTGGCTCGACTGGATCCGCCAGGGCGTGGCGCGGGCCGGCGCCGGCAAGGCCGAGACCGTCGACGCCCTGAAGCGGCGGATCGCCGACCTCGAGGCCCGACTGGCGACCGAGGCGCGATGAGCGACAAGCGACTGGCGACCGAACCCGGCCTGGAGCGGCGGCGCATCCGCGTCCGTGGCGTGGTCCAGGGCGTGGGCTTCCGCCCCTTCGTGTTCCGCCTGGCCCAGGAGATGGGCCTCTCGGGCTGGGTCCGCAACGACGGCGAGGGCGTCGAGATCGAGGCCCAGGGACCGCGTGGCGACATCTCGGCGCTGATGGCCCGCCTGGTAGGCGAAGCGCCGCCGCTGGCGCGCGTCGACTCGGTCATGTCGGCCGTGGGCGACCCGGACCCGGCGGACCACGGCTTCACGATCGAGGCCAGCGGTGCGGGCGCGGTGACGACGGCCATCGGGCACGACACCGGCGTGTGTCCCTCCTGTCTCGAGGACATGTTCGACCCCGATGACCGCCGCTGGCGCTATCCCTTCATCAACTGCACCCACTGCGGGCCGCGCTACACCATCACCCGGGGGCTCCCCTACGACCGGGCCCTGACCAGCATGGCGGGCTTCATCCAGTGCCCGGACTGCCAGGAAGAGTACGAAGCACCGGCCGACCGGCGCTTCCATGCCGAACCCAATGCCTGTCCCGCCTGCGGGCCGACCCTGGCGCTGCTCGAGTCCTCGGGCGTGCGGGTGGCCACGCGCGACCCGGTCGCCGATGCGCTGCTGCGAATCCTCACCGGCGAGATCGTCGCCATCAAGGGCCTGGGCGGCTTTCACCTGGTGTGCGACGCCCGCAACCCGGAGGCCGTCGACCGCCTGCGTGCCAGCAAGGACCGGGACGCCAAGCCCTTCGCGGTGATGGTCCTGAATCTCGCGTCGGCCCGTCAGTGGGCCTATCTGTCGCGGCGCGAGGAGCAGGTGCTGGTGTCGGCCGAGAGGCCCATCGTGCTGGTGGAGAAGCGCGAGTCGGTCGACCACGACCTGTGGGGTGTGGCGCCCGGACTGGCCCACATCGGCCTGATGCTGCCCTACACGCCGCTGCACTACCTGCTGTTCCACGACGATGCCGGCCGGCCCTCGGGCACCACCTGGCTCGACCTGCCCCAGGACCTGGCCCTGGTCATGACCTCGGCCAACCCCGGCGGCGAGCCGATCGTGATCGACAACCAGGACGCGGTCACCCGCCTGGCCGGCATCGCCGATGCCTACCTGCTCCACGACCGGGACATCCTGGTACGGGCCGACGATTCGGTGGTGATCGTGGACGAGCCCCAGCTGCAGGAGCGGGTTCCGGCCTACCGCTTCATCCGCCGGGCCCGGGGCTTCACGCCGCGGGCCATCAAACTGGGCTCGAAAGGGCCGGCGGTCGTGGCCTTCGGGGCCTGGCTCAAGAACACGGTCTGCGTGGCGCGCGGCGACGAGGCCTTCCTGTCGCAGCACATCGGCGACCTGGACAACGGATTGAACTGCCTGGCCATGGACGAGGCGGTCGAGCATCTGATGTCGATCCTGGCGGTCCGGCCCGAGCTGGTCGCCCATGACCTGCATCCGGATTTCCATTCCACGCGGGCTGCTGCGGCGCTGGCCCAGCGCTTCGGCATTCCCGTGATCGGCGTTCAGCACCACCATGCCCACGTGGCCGCGGTGCTGGCCGAGCACCGGCACGAGGGCCCGGCCCTCGGCGTGGCCCTCGACGGCGTGGGCATGGGCACCGATGGCGGCGCCTGGGGCGGTGAATTGCTGCACCTGGAGGGGGCCGGTTTCGAGCGCCTGGGACACCTCTCGCGGCTGGTCCTGCCCGGCGGCGACCGCGCCGCCCGCGAACCGTGGCGCATGGCGGCGGCCGTCCTGCACCAGCTGGGTCGCGGCGACGAGATCGCCACGCGCTTCGCGCGCCATCCGGGTGCCGAGCGGCTCGCCGACCTGATCGCGCGTCCCCGCCTGTCGCCGCCTTCCACCAGTCTAGGGCGCTGGTTCGACGCGGCCGCCGGTCTCCTGGGCGTCTGCGAGACCATGGAGTTCGAGGCCGAGGCGGCCATGCGCCTCGAGAGCGCGGCCGCCAGCTACGGCCCGGCCATCGCGCTGTCCGGAGGCTGGTCGATCGAGGACGGCCAGCTCGACCTCGCGCCCCTGCTCGATCGCCTGGCCGACGAGAGCAACCCCCAGCGGGGAGCCGCCCAGTTCCACGCAACCCTGCTGGTCGCCCTCGACGAGTGGATCGGGATGGCCGCCCGCGAAACCGGCGTGCGCAGCGTGGCCCTGTCGGGCGGCTGCATGCTCAACCGGATCCTGGCCCGCGACCTCCCGCGCCGCCTGTCCACCCGTGGGCTCAAGGTGCTCACCGCGCGCCAGGCGCCGCCCAATGATGGGGGCGTGGCCCTGGGGCAGGCCTGGGTGGCGATCCGCCAACTGACCATAGGAAGCTGAGTCCATGTGCCTCGCCATTCCCGCCCGGATCATCGAACTGACCGGCGACGACAACGCCCGTGTGGATCTCGGCGGGGTCCGCAAGGAGATCTCCCTGGCGCTCGTGGATGGCGCCCAGGTGGGCGACTACGTGATCGTCCACGTCGGATTCGCCCTCTCGAAGCTCGATGCCGAGGAGGCCGAGCGGACGCTGGCGCTGTTCGCCGAGGCGGGCATCGACGTGGCCGCAGCGGCCGAGGCAGGGGCGGCTTCGTGAAGTACGTGGACGAATTCCGCGACGGCGAGCTGGCCAGCCGGCTCGCCCGCGCGATCCGGGCCGAGGCCGACCCCGCCCGCAGCTACGCCTTCATGGAGTTCTGCGGCGGGCATACCCATGCCATCTCGCGCTACGGCGTCACCGACCTGCTGCCGCCCAATGTGCGCATGATTCATGGCCCCGGCTGCCCGGTCTGCGTGCTGCCGATCGGGCGCATCGACATGGCCATCCGGCTCGCCCTGGCCGAGGACGTGACCATCCTCACCTATGGCGACTGCCTGCGGGTGCCGGCCTCGAACGGCCTCTCGATGCTGAAGGCCAAGGCTCAGGGCGCGGACATCCGGATGGTCTACTCGGCGGCCGACGCGCTGGCCCTGGCCCAGCGCGAGCCCGCAAGGCAGGTGGTGTTCTTCGCCATCGGCTTTTCGGCTTCGAGACCACCACGCCGCCGACCGCGCTGGTGATCCGCCAGGCGAAGGCGCTCGGGCTCGACAACTTCAGCGTGCTCTGCAATCACGTGCTGACCCCCTCGGCGATCATGACCATCCTCGAGTCGCCCGAGGTGCGCGAGCTCGGCACCGTGCCCCTCGACGGCTTCATCGGCCCGGCCCACGTGTCCACCGTGATCGGCTCGCGGCCCTATGCCTTCTTTGCCGAGGAATACCGCAAGCCGGTGGTCATCGCGGGCTTCGAACCCCTCGACGTGATGCAGGCGATCCGGATGCTGGTGCGGCAGGTGAACGAGGGGCGGGCCGAGGTCGAGAACGAGTTCACCCGCGCGGTCACCGAGGACGGCAACCTCAAGGCCCAGGCGCTGGTGTCGGAGGTCTTCGAGCTGCGTCGCAGCTTCGAATGGCGCGGCCTGCGCGAGGTGCCGTATTCGGCCCTGAAGATCCGCAAGGCCTTCGCCGCCCACGACGCCGAGGCCCGCTTCGGCCTCGAATACGCGCCGGTGCCGGACAACAAGGCCTGCGAATGCGGCGCCATCCTGCGCGGGGTGAAAAAGCCCACCGACTGCAAGATCTTCGGCACGGTGTGCACGCCGGAGAACCCGATGGGCTCATGCATGGTGAGCTCCGAGGGGGCCTGCGCGGCGCACTACAACTTCGGGCGCTTCCGCGACGTGCCGGTCGTGGCGGCCTGAGGCGACGACAAGAACGAACGCGGGAGACGGGTGATCCATGAGCGGGAGCGTCAAGAAGGGCTACGTACGTCCCCTGGACCTGAAAAAGGGTCGGGTGGACATGAGCCACGGGGGCGGCGGCCGGGCGATGGCCCAGCTGATCGACGAGGTGTTCGCAGCGGCGTTCGCCAACGAGTATCTCGGCCAGGGGGACGACGGCGCGGTGCTGCCGGGGCCGGCGGCGGGTGAGCGGCTGGTGCTCGCCACCGATGCCCATGTCGTGTCCCCGCTGTTCTTTCCCGGCGGCGACATCGGCTGCCTGTCGGTGCATGGCACCCTCAACGATGTGGCGGTGATGGGCGCGCGCCCCCTCTACCTGGCGGCGAGCTTCATCCTCGAAGAGGGCTTCCCGCTCGGCGAACTCAAGCGCATCGTGGATTCGATGGCCGCAGCGGCCCGCGAGGCCGGCGTGCCGGTGGTCACGGGCGACACCAAGGTGGTCGAGCAGGGCAAGGGCGACGGGGTCTTCATCACCACCACAGGGGTCGGCGCGCTGGCGGCCTCGCGGGATATCTCCGGCAGGCGCGCGCGGCCCGGCGACGCGGTGCTGGTGTCCGGCACCCTCGGCGACCACGGCACGGCGATCCTCTCCCAGCGCGAATCCCTTTCCTTCGACACCGAGATCGTCTCCGATACCGCGGCACTGCATGGCCTGATCGCCGCGCTGCTGGCCGCCGTGCCCGATGTCCACGTGCTGAGGGATCCGACCCGGGGCGGACTGGCCACCACCCTGAACGAGATCGCCACCCAGTCGGGGGTCGGCATCACCCTCGAGGAAAAGGCCATCCCCGTGGATCCGCAGGTCGAGGCCGCCTGCGAGTTCCTGGGGCTCGACCCCCTCTATGTGGCCAACGAGGGCAAGCTGGTCGTGATCGTTCCGGGCGGACAGGTCGACGCAGCCCTGGCGGCGATGCGCGAGCACCCGCTCGCCGTGAAGGCCGCCCGCATCGGCGAGGTCACCGAGGATCCGAACCACTTCGTCCAGATCCGGACCGGCTTCGGCGGCCGCCGCATGGTGGATTGGCTGTCCGGCGAACAACTGCCCCGGATCTGCTGATGCGCATCCTGCTCCTGACCCACAGTTTCAACAGCCTGACGCAACGGCTCTACGCCGAGCTGGCCCGCGACGGACACGCCCTGTCCGTCGAGTTCGACATCCGCGACTCGGTGGCCGAGGAGGCCGTCGCCCTGTTCGAGCCCGAGGTCATTGTGGCGCCCTTCCTCAAGCGGGCCATTCCCGAGTCGATCTGGTCCCGTCACCTGTGTCTGGTGGTCCATCCGGGCATCGTCGGCGACCGGGGGCCGTCGGCGCTCGACTGGGCCGTGCAGGAGGGCGAGGCAAGCTGGGGCGTTACGGTCCTGCAGGCCAATGCCGAGATGGATGCGGGCGATGTCTGGGCCAGCCGCGAATTCCCCATGCGGGCGGCTGCCAAGGCCAGCCTCTACCGCCGCGAGGTGACGGAGGCGGCGGTGAGCTGTGTGCGCGAGGCGCTGGTGCAGGTGCCGGACTGGCGCGCGGGGCGCTGGCAGCCCGTGCCGCTGGCCCGGGCCGGGGGCCGGGGACGCCTGCGGCCCCTGATGCGGCAGCCGGATCGTGCCATCGACTGGACCCGCGACAGCACCGCCACGGTCCTGGCCAGGATCCGCGCGGCCGACGGTTTCCCGGGCGTCGCCGACACGCTGTTCGGCCATCGCTGCCACCTCTTCGACGCGCACCCGGGGCCCGCGGGGCTCAGCGCCCGGCCAGGCGAGTGCCTGGCGCGGCGCGACGGGGCGATCCTGCGGGCCACGGTGGATGGCTCGGTGTGGATCGGGCACGTGCGTCGGGCGGATGCCGAGCATCCGTTCAAGCTGCCCGCCGGCGAGGCCTTTGCCGAGGCCGCCCTGGCGCTGCCCGAGCATCCGGTCCCTCTCGAGCGCTCCGACGGGTCCTTTGGCGAGCTGGCCTATCACGAGAGCGAGGACGGGCAGGTGGGCTTCCTGTGCTTCGCCTTCTACAACGGCGCCATGGGGACGGCCCAGTGCCGCCGCCTGCGGGACGCGATCGAGGAGGCGGCCCGGCGAGCGACGCGGGTGCTGGTGCTCACCGGCGGCCCCGAGTTCTGGTCCAACGGCATCCACCTCAATCGCATCGAGGCGGCAGCATCGGCGGCCGACGAGTCCTGGGCCAACATCAACGCCATGAACGACGTCTGCGAAGCCCTCATCGGCCTCACCGACCGCGTGACCGTGGCGGCGCTGCGCGGCAATGCGGGTGCCGGCGGCTGCTTCCTGGCCCTGGCGGCGGACGAGGTATGGGCCCATCCGGGCGTGGTGCTCAACCCCCACTACAAGAACATGGGCAACCTGTTCGGCTCCGAATACTGGACCTACCTGCTGCCGCGCCGGCTGACGGCCGAGCTGGCCCGCCAGGTGATGGCGGACCGCCTGCCGCTGGTGGCCCCGCGGGCGCGCGAGATCGGCCTGATCGATGCGTGCTTCGGCGCGGACGCGGCCGACTTCGAGCGCCTGATGGCGCTGCGCGCCGAGACCATCGCGGCCTCGGACGAACTGACCGGGCGCATCGAGGCCAAGGCCCGGCAACGCGCCAGCGACGAAGCGGCGCGGCCCCTGGCCGCCTACCGCGAGGACGAACTCGACCGCATGCGGCGGAATTTCTACGGCTTCGATCCCAGCTACCACGTCGCCCGCTATCACTTCGTCGCCAAGACGCCCCAGTCCTGGACGCCGCGCCATCTCGCCCGCCACCGCGACCTGGATTGGGCGGCGCCGCGTGGAGCCGCCGCATGAACGCCACCCGCATGCCGACCGTGCTGGTCGTGGACGACGAGGTCCGTTCCCTCGAGTCCCTGCGCCGCACGCTGGACGAAGACTTCGAGGTGTTCACGGCAGACTCCGCCGAGGCGGCGGCCGAGGTCATGGAGCGGGAGTGGGTCCAGGTGGTGCTCTGCGACCAGCGCATGCCGGGCACCTCCGGCGTCGAGTTCCTCAAGCGCGTTCGCCGTCAGTGGCCCGAGACGGTCAGGATCATCATCTCCGGCTACACCGAGTCCGAGGACATCATCGCCGGCATCAACGACGGTGGCATCTACCAGTACATCCTCAAGCCCTGGCAGCCGGAGCAGCTGCTGCTCACCCTGAAGGGCGCCGTCGAGCTGCAGCGGCTGCAGAGCGAGAACCAGCGGCTGTCGCTCGAGTTGCGCTCGTCCACCCCGGAGCTGCGCGACACGGTGGCCGCCAAGCGCCAGGAGTCGCGGCGGCGGCATCAGGTGGACGCGCTGGTGCGCGCCCCCGACTCGCCCATGAATGCCCTCTGCGAACTGCTCGCCAAGGTGGCCCGCTACGACATTCCGGTGCTGCTGACCGGGGAGTCCGGCACCGGCAAGGAATTGCTGGCCCGGGCCCTGCACTACCACAGCCCTCGGGCGGAAGACCCGTTCATCGTCGAGAACTGCGGGGCGCTGCCCGACCAGCTGCTGGAGTCCGAGCTGTTCGGCCACAAGCGGGGCGCCTACACGGGCGCCTTCGAAGATCGGGTGGGCCTCTTCAAGCAGGCGGATCGCGGCACCATCTTCCTCGACGAGATCGGCGAAACGTCGCCCGCCTTCCAGGTCAAGCTGCTGCGGGTCCTGCAGGAGGGGGAGGTGCGTCCCCTCGGAGCGCCGCGGCCCGTCGCCTGTGACGTGCGACCGGTTACGGCCACCAACCGGGACCTGGAGGCCGAGGTGGCGGCCGGACGGTTCCGCGAGGATCTCTACTACCGCCTGGCCGCCGTCACGATCGCCGTGCCGCCCCTGCGTGACCGTCCCATGGACATTCCGCTGATCGCGCGCGCCTTCCTGGAGGGCGTCGGACGCTCGCTCAACAGCAGCTTCAAGCCCCTCGGGCGCGAACTCGTCGCCTGCCTGTGCGCCTATCGCTGGCCCGGCAACGTGCGGGAGCTGCGCAACGAGATTCTGCGCATGGTGGCGCTGGCCGATGGCCCGGAACTGCGCGCCGCCGACCTCTCGCCGCGCGTCCTGCGGGCCGGCGCAGAGGAGCAGGAGCCGGCGCTCAATCTGCTGGCGGGGCTGGACGGCGACCTCAAGACCCGTCTCGAGGCCCTCGAGGCGCGGATCGTCAAGGAAACCCTGGTGCGTCACCGCTGGAACAAGACCCGGGCGGCGAGCGAGCTGGGCCTGTCCCGCGTCGGGCTGCGCTCCAAGCTCTCGCGCTACGGCCTGGAGCGCGACGGCTGAGGGCCCCGTGGGGCCCGTTCAGTCGTCGCCGAAGAGGGCGTCGAGCGGGTTGCTGCGGGCGACACCCGAGGCACTGGCGGCCCGGCGGGCGCTGAATTCCTCTTCGATGTTGTCCCGGTAGAAGCTCCAGGCCGAACTGGCCGATGCCAGCCGGCGCCACAGTTCCTCGCCGACGCCGGTGTAGTCGAGCAGCGTACCGTCGTCGAGTTCGACGCGCAGGCGGCGCTGGCTGCGGTCATAGCCGGCGGCGCGCAGTCGGCCGGAATGGAGCGCCTGCATCTGCATGGGGGGACCTCTCTCGCTGGAGCCTTGTGCGGCATGATCGCCGATCCCGGCGCCGAGGGCCAGTGGCGGGCGGCATCGTCCGAATCTGTGAAATTGCCGGGTGTGCGCTTCAGACTTGGGCCCTTCGTGCCGTACTGCGTTGGCGAATCCCTACTATAGGTGTGGTTTCCCCGTGCGCAAGGCCAGCCAATTGCCTCCGGACGCTCCCGCCATCCGATCCCTCCTGGAACAGGCCGAAGGTGCCATCGGCCAACCGGTCCGCTGGATCGCGGCCGGCGAGGCAGCGCAGGCGTCCGCGGCAGACGCGCTGGTCGCGCCGATTCAGCTGGGCGACGAGTGCCTTGGCACCCTGTGCTGCGACAGGGGCGACCCGGCCCGGACCATGGAGAGGCAGCTGCGACTCTCCCTGGTGGCCCAGGAGGCCGCGACCCGGTTCGCGATGGCGCGGCTGGCGTCGGTATCGGAGCACCTGCAGGAGACGGAGCTGGCCTGCGAAGACCTGGGGCACCAGGTCGCCGCCCAGAGCCACGTCTTCGAAGGGGTGCATGCCGACCTCGCGACCCGCGAATCCCTGTTGCGACAGATTCTCGACACCTCCAGCGTGGCGATCTTCCTGGTGGACCTCGAGGGGCGCATCACGCGGGCCAACCGCTGCATGGCCGACATGTTCGGTGTCGAGCCCGCGGCGCTCGAAGGCGCCGAGTACGTGTCCCTCGTGCACCCCTCCGAGCGGGAGGTGGGGCGCCGCAAGATGCTCGAGCTGCTGGCCAGCCAGATCGACTCGGTGGACCTCGAGCGGCGCTATTGGCGGTCCAGCGGCGGCTGCTTCTGGGGCCGGCTGACCGGCAAGCGCTTCTTCACCTCCGACGGTGTCCATGTCGGCCTGCTCGGGGTCATCGACGATATCGACGATCGCAAGCGCGCCGAGGAGCAGGTGCGAGAGAGCGAGGCGCGCTTCCGGCAATTGTTCATCAACAATGGCAACGTCTTCTTGATGATCGATCCGGACAGCGGCCGGATCGAAGACGCCAATCCCGCCGCGGCCGCCTTCTACGGCTACGACGTGGACACCCTGCGGACCATGGATATCGGCCAGATCAACGCCCTGCCGCCGGCCGAAATCGCCCGTGAGCGGGCGCAGGCTGCCGCCCGACACCGCAACTACTTTGTATTTCCGCACCGCCTCAGGAGTGGTGAACTCCGGACGGTGGAGGTCCATTCCACGCCGGTCGAGGCCGCTGGGCGGCGCCTGCTCTTTTCCATCGTCATCGACATTACCGAGCGCGAGGAGGCCAATGCCAAGCTGCTCCAGGCCGCCAGCGTGTTCACGGCGAGCCGCGAAGGCATCCTGATCGCGGACGCCCAGCGCAACATCATCGACGTCAATCCGGCCTTCGAGCGGATCACCGGCTATGCCCGCGACGAGGTCATGGGCGAAAACCCGCGGCTGCTGTCGTCCGGGATGCAGTCGGGCGAGTTCTACGCCCGCATGTTCGCGACCCTGGATACCACCGGGAGCTGGCAGGGCGAGTTGTGGAACCGGCGCAAGGATGGGTCGATCTTCGCCGAGCGCATGCAGATCGACACCGTTCGTGGGCCGGGCGGTGAGGTCACCCGCTACGTGGCGGTGTTTTCGGACATCACCGAGCACAAGGCGCACGAGGCCGAGCTCGACCGGATCGCCCACTACGACGAGCTGACCGGCGTGGCCAATCGCCGCCTGCTCGGCGACCGGCTGGACAAGGCTGTGGCCAGCGCCCGGCGCAGCGGCCGCTCGGTGGCGATCTGCTATTGCGATCTCGACGGGTTCAAGCCGATCAACGATCGATTCGGCCACGCCGGTGGCGATGCCCTGCTGGTCGAGATCACGAAGCGGCTGAAGGGCCTGATGCGGGGCGCCGACACCATCGCCCGCCTGGGCGGCGACGAGTTCGTCCTGCTGGTGGGCGAGATCGAAGAGGCCTCCGCGCTGGTGGCGGTGCTCGAGCGGGTGCTGGCCGCGACCGCGGCCCCCTTCCTGATCGAGGGCGCCAGCGTGAACGTGTCCGCCAGCATCGGCGTCACGGTATTTCCCGAAGACAGCTCGGACCCCGACACGCTTCTGCGTCACGCGGACCAGGCCATGTATCGCGCCAAGGAGTCGGGCAAGAACCGCTACCACCTCTTCGACCCGTCCTACGACCGCGCAGTGTTCGCCCGCCGCGAGCAGGTCCGGCAATTCGCCCGCGCGCTGGATTCGGGGGAGCTGGTGCTCCACTACCAGCCCAAGATCGACCTGGTGGACGGCGAGGTGATCGGTGCCGAGGCCCTGCTGCGCTGGCAGCACCCGGAGTCGGGGCTGCTGTTGCCCGGCGCCTTTCTGCCCCAGGTGGAGGGCTCGGACCTGGAGATCGCGCTGGGCGAATGGGTCATCGGCGCGGTCCTCGAGCAGATCGAGGCGTGGGGCCGTCTGGGCCTCTCCTGCCCGCTGTCGGCCAATGTCAGTGCGCGGCACCTGCTGTCGCCGGGATTCACCCTGCACCTCGGACGCCTGCTCGACGCCCATCCGACCGTGGATCCTCGCCTGCTCGAGCTGGAGATCCTCGAGACTGCGGCGCTCACCGATCTCGATCATGCGGCCAACGTGGTGGCCGAGTGCCTCGGGCTCGGCGTGCGATTCGCGCTCGACGACTTCGGCACCGGCTACGCCTCGCTGCTCTATTTTCAGCGCCTGCCCATCGATGTGCTGAAGGTGGATCGGGGCTTCGTCTGCGCCATGCTCGAGGACCCCAGCGACCTGTGCATCGTGGACAGCGTCGTCCGGCTGGCCGGGGCCTTCAACCGGCCCGTGGTGGCCGAGGGCGTCGAGTCCGCCGAGACCGGCGCGGCCCTGGTCGAGCTGGGGTGCCGCTACGGCCAGGGCTTCGGTATCGCACGGCCGATGGCGGCCGAGGTGTTCCCGGCCTGGTATGCCCGCTGGAAGGCGGAACGCCCGTGGCAAATCAGTGCTGATGCCGGGCTCGGCGACGATCCGGCCCTGCGGGTGATCGAACGGCATCTGGACGGCTGGGTCCGGCAGCTCGCCGGCCATCTGGACGATCCCGAGGGAGGCACGCCGCCCGACCTGCACGAAATGGAAACGCGCTTTACCCGCTGGTACCGGGGCAACGGCATGGCGCGCTACGGCCAGCACCCGAGCTTCCGCGACCTGGGGCTGCGCCATGGCGACCTCCACCGCCATGCCCGCGCTGCGGCAGCCCATGCCGGACGCGGCGAAGCACTCCGCTCACGGGCCGCGCTGGCCGCGCTCGCCGACGTCCGCCGCTCGATGCAGGCCCATCTGGATGCCCTGCGCGATGCGGCGCCCGCCCACGCCTGAGGACGTCGTGCGGCCCGCGCTGCACCGGGCTCAGGCGTAGCGGTCGCGTCGATCGGCCGCCAGCTGGACGGCGTGGTGGATCATGCGCGCCGTCGCCTCGGGCCCCTCGAAACGGCTCGATTCCTCGATGGTCTTGTAGGCCAGGGCAAGCAGCCCCCGCATCTTGTCGAAGGCCAGGTGGTTGGTGCAGTCGATCGGCGTGTGGCCGTCGAGAATGGCCTGGACCATGCCCGGGTCGCGCAGCCGCACGTTGCAGATCACGCCGAGGCCCGCCAGCTCCAGCGCGATCTGGTCGAGATCCTGTTCGAAATGGGCGAAGTGTGTCATCCGTGTAAGTGTTCCGGAATAATTCGAAAACGTGTGTGGTGCAATGCAGCATCGGCGTGGCCGGGCTGGCATGCTTGAGACCTCGACCATGGGCTGCGGTTGCAGTCTGAAGCAGGAGGGCACCACGATGTTGTTACCAAGACTGTCGGAGCGCAAGCGCATCAGCCTGGCCCTGCAGGGCGGCGGCGCCCACGGCGCCTTTACCTGGGGCGTCCTCGACGCACTGCTGGAGCACGGGCGCTTCGGCTTCGATGGCGTGTCCGGTACCAGCGCCGGTGCGATGAACGCCGTCGTGATGGCCCACGGGTGGGTCAGCGGGGGGCGGGAGGGCGCGCGGGAAGCCCTCGACCAGTTCTGGAATGCCATCGCCGATGCGTCGCCGTTCGAGCTGGCCACCCCGGCGCAGGACGGGGGCGCGGTTTCGCTGAACCCGGTGATGAAGTTCATGATGCGGCTCAGCAGCGTGTTCTCGCCGACGGAGCTCAATCCGCTCGATCTGAATCCCCTGCGGGAGGTGCTCGAGGCCCAGGTGGATTTCGAGCGCCTGCGGCGCCGTTGCCCGATCCGCCTGTTCCTGGCCGCGACGGAGGTCAATACCGGGCGCCTGCGTCTGTTCCGCAATGCCGAACTGACCGTCGACGCGCTGCTCGCCTCGGCCTGCCTGCCGACCATCCACCACACCATCGAGATCGACGGAGAGCCCTACTGGGACGGGGGCTACGTGGCCAATCCCGCCGTCTTCCCGCTGTTCTACGAGTGTGGCAGCCGCGACGTGATGCTGGTGCTGCTCGACCCGATGCGCCACCAGGGGACGCCGCGCACGGCCGAGGAGATCCGCCTGCGCGCCGTCGAGCTCTCGTTCTCCGCCAATTTTCTGCGCGAGATGCGGATGTTCGCCCATGCCCGGGAGTATGCGGCCGAGTCCCCCTGGTGGCGTCGCGGGCGACTGGAGCGGCGCCTGCTGGCAGCCCGCTTCCATCTGATCGATGCCGGCGACGAGCTGGGACGCTTCGGGCCCGAGTCCAAGCTGGCCGCCAGCCGCCCCTTCCTGCTCGGCCTGCGCGACCTCGGTCGCGCGCATGCCATGGCATGGCTGAATGCAAAGAGCGACTGCCTGGGCAGTCGCTCTTCGGTCGAGATCGCGGGCCTCTTCAACTGAGCCCGGGCCCTGCCCGGTGGTCGG
>JAGRFX010000387.1 GCA_020445805.1 Rhodocyclaceae bacterium | reverse complement strand
AAGGGCGATCCGTCGAAGAGCAGCAGCGTGGCGCCGGCCGCCAGGCCCGACACCAGCCAGTTCCACATCATCCAGCCGCAGGTGGTGAAGTAGAAGAGGCGATCGCCGGGGCGCACGTCGGTGTGCAGCAGGTGCTCCTTGAGGTGCTGCAGCAGCGCCCCGCCCGCCGAATGCACGATGCACTTGGGCACGCCGGTGGTGCCCGACGAATACATGATGTAGAGCGGGTGCTCGAAGGGCAGCGGCTCGAAGACGATCTCGGTCTCGCGCGAGAACAGCGAGACGAAGTCGGACAGCAGCCTGCCGTGGGCGATGTCGCCGATGTCGGGGCGCTGGTGAACATAGGGCACCACCACGGTCCGCTTGAGCGAGGGCAAGGCCGCCGTGATCTCGGCCAGCTTGCCCAGACAATCCACCCGTTTGCCGTTGTAGTAGTAGCCGTCCACGGCCACCAGCACCTTGGGCTCGGTCTGGCCGAAGCGGTCGAGCACGCCCTGGACGCCGAAGTCGGGCGAGGCCGAGGTGAAGATGGCGCCGATCGAGGCCGTGGCGAGCATGGCCACGAGGGTCTCGGGCATGTTGGGCATGAAGGCCGCGACCCGGTCGCCCTTCTTCACGCCCATGTCCCGCAGGGCGGCCGCGAAGCGGGCCACCATGCGGTAGAGCTCGGCATGACTGACCCGGTTCTTGACCTCGTCCTCGCCCCAGAACACCAGCGCGTCGCTGTCGTCGCGCAGGCGCAGCAGGTTCTGGGCAAAGTTGAGCCGGGCCTCGGGGAACCAGCGGGCGCCGGGCATGCGGTGACCGTCGGCGAGGACCGTCCCGCCCTTCTCGCCGATCACGCCGCCAAAGTCCCACATCTGGTCCCAGAAGCGCTCCGGCGAAGCCACCGACCAGGCATGCAGGGCGTCGAAGTCCCCGACGCCGATGCCCCAGCGGGCGGCCACCGCCTGCATGAAACGGGTCAGGGTCGCGTCGGCCACCCGCTCGGCCGACGGCTGCCACAAGGGCGCGTCATTCACGTGATTCACGGTGTCTCCTCCAGCTTCGTTATCGTCCGGGGCCTCGTCCATGGGCCCCGGTATCTGATCGGGCAAGGTCAGCCGCCCTCGAACATCGCCCTCAATTCTGCCGGCAGCGGCACCGAGCCACCAGTGGCATGGTCCATCCAGACCATTTTTGCGCTCCCTTCCGCATGGACCCGGTCGTCGCCCTCCACCCGCATCTCGAACCAGGTCATCAGGCTGCTGCGGCCCGGCTCGCCGGCATACATGTCCAGCAGCACCGTCGCCGGATAGCCGATGGGCAGCAGAAAGGTGCAGGCCGCATTGATGATGACCGGCCCGGTGGGCTGGTGGGTCCGTACGGCGAACCCCAGCTTCTCGCACCATTCCACGCGGGCCTGCTCGCAGTAGCGGAAATAGATCGTGTTATTGACGTGGTTGTAGGCATCCATGTCACCCCAGCGTACCGGGATGCGGCTGGAATGGACGTGCAATCGCGACGCGCTCACGCGGAGTCTCCTTCTGGGGGTTCGGGAATTCTTGCAGCAGGGACTATCAATAAACAACGGAGCTAATGTACCATACGCAACCGTATGTTAAACCACCCCCCGATCACCGGGGATGACGGAAGCTGTGGGAGGCGTCGCCGCACATAAGGCCAGGCGCCCCGTAAGACACCGAAGGAGGGAAGATGGAACGCGAGTCCATGGAATTCGACGTGCTGATCGTCGGCGGCGGCCCGGCCGGGCTGGCGGCGGCAATCCGCTTGAAGCAACTGGCGGCCGAGAAGGGTCACGACTACTCGGTGTGCCTGATCGAGAAGGCCGCCGAGATCGGCGCCCACATCCTCTCCGGCGCGGTGATGGATCCCCACGCGCTGACCGAGCTGATCCCCGACTGGAAGGACCAGGGCGCCCCGCTCAACACCCCGGTCACCGAGGACAAGGTGCTGTTCCTCAGCGAGACCGGCGGCCGCCGGATCCCCAACGGCCTGCTGCCCGACTGTTTCGTTAACCACGGCAACTACATCGTGCGCCTGGGCAATGTGGTCAAGTGGCTGGGCGAGCAGGCCGAGGCCCTGGGCGTCGAGGTCTATCCGGGCTTTGCCGGGGCCGAGGTGCTGTTCGACGAGAACGGCGCGGTCAAGGGCGTGGCCACCGGCGACATGGGTCTCACCCGCGAGGGCGAGCAAGGCCCCAACTACCAGCCGGGCATGGAGCTGCACGCCAAGTACACCCTCTTCGCCGAGGGCTGCCGGGGCCACCTGGGCAAGCAGCTCGAATCGAAGTTCAATCTGCGCGC
>JAGRFX010000386.1 GCA_020445805.1 Rhodocyclaceae bacterium | reverse complement strand
AATGCTTTTGCCCAGCTTGGTGGTCAGCCAGGCTTCCAGTCCGTCCAGCATGGCCGCGTCGGTGGTGGCGGTGGGGATCAGCTCCACCAGGGCCATGTAGCGCGGCGGATTGAAGAAGTGCACGCCGCAGAAGCGGCTGCGCAGATTCGAGGGCATGCCCTCGGAGAGGCTGTTGATCGACAGGCCCGAGGTGTTGGAGGCGAAGATCGCGTCCGGCCGAAGATGGGGCGCAACCCTGGCGTAGAGGTCGAGCTTCCATTCCATCTTCTCGGCGATGGCCTCGATGATCAGGTCGCACTCGGCGAGCAGGGGCAGGTGCTGGTCATAGTTGGCGGCGTCCACATAGGCGATGCGGTCCTTGCCGCAAAAGGGCTCGGGCTGCAGCTTCTTCAAGCCGGCCAGCGCCTTGTCCACCACACCGTTGGGCTTGCCTTCGCGGGCCGGCAGGTCGAACAGCACCACCGGCACATCGGCGTTGGCGCAATGGGCCGCGATCTGGGCCCCCATCACGCCGGCGCCCAGTACGGCGACCTTGCGGATGACGAGTTTGCTCATGGGTTCTCCTCGGCGCCGCCGCCCTGCTCTGACGACGCGTCCGGGCGGGGCCCGGCAGGCGGCTGGCGCAATAGTTGACGCGTCGGCCGGTCCGGCCGACGCGCACGGACGGGTCAGATCAGAAGTTGTAGGTCATCTGCACGCCAAGAATGTCCACACTGGCGTTATAGCTGCCGACGAGGTTGCCCTTGGCGGCCGTGTTGTCGCCATTGGCATCGATCTTCGGATCGCTGATGAAGAGGTGCGCGTAGCCCACGTCGATGACCATCGCCGGGCTCACCTGATACTGGGAACCGAGCGACAGCCAGATGCGGTTGGCGTCCGGCAGACGCGCCAGGCGGTGTTCCGTCTCGACCGGCGACTGGTCATAGGCCACACCGAACTTCACCTTCACCTTGTCGCTGTACTGGTAGTTGGAGCCCAGCGCGATGCGCCAGGTGTCACGCCACTTGAGGGTTTCGGTGGACAGTTTGGTGCCGTTGCTGCGGAAGATGTCGAGGGACTGCATCGACGACCAGCCGGTCCAGGACAGGTCGCCCAGCATCGTCCACTTGTCGTTGAGCTGCTGGTAGGCGCTGATGATCAGGGTGTCGGGCAGTTCCACCTCGGCATACCCGGGGCCATTCGGCGCGCCGGCTGCCATGGCGCCATTAAGCAGCGCATTGCCCGAATCGGGCCGCTCGAAGCTGATGGTGCCGGTCAGGTCGTGCTTGATCTTGGAGCGGTAGCTCACACCCACGCGGGTGGTGGCGCTGGGCTCGAACATCAGGCCCGCGTTCCAGCCCCACGAGAAATCGTCGGCCGTGACGGTACCCACGCCCTCCAGCCCCGGGAACACCCCGACGCCGGCCTGGGCCAGCAGACCCGAGAAGTTCACCGCGTTGGAGAGCTCGGCTTCCATCTTCTGGTAGTTCAGGCCGAATCCGACCGAGAACTGCTCGTTGACCTGATAGGCCACCGACGGGTTGATGTTGTAGGTCTTGATATCGGAGTTGATGGCCAGGAAGCGGCCCATGAAGTCATCGCTGTATTCGGTCTTCAGGCCGAAGGGCGCGCCGAAGCCCAGGCCGAAGGACAGTTGCGGCGTGAGCTTGATGGCGAAATAGCCGTTGGGGATGTAGTTCATGCCGCCCGCGTCGCCGCCGGTGGACGCGCTGGGCGCGGTCAGCGCGGGCGGCACACTGCCCTCGTCCTTGAACTCGAAGCCGATGCGGACGATGTCGAGCCCCAGCGAGACCTGGCGGTCGCCCGACAGGCGGGTCATGCCGGCCGGGTTGAAATAGATGGTGCTGGCGTTCTCGGCCACGGCGGCCGAGCCGGCAAACGCATTGCCGACACCGCTGCCGTTCTGCTCCAGCAGCTGGAAGCCGGCGGCACCGGCAGAGGAACTCGCCAGCAGCGCGGCTGCGATCGGGGCGAGTCGGGCGATCAGGGTGGTCTTCATATCTTCAGGTCTCCTCCAGACATCGGTACGGGTGCTGCACTTCGCCGCTGGCACTCTGCGGTGCCTGCTTGCGATGGGGTCCGCGGCCATCACAGCCGCGGTAAATTCGGGGGTCAGGGTGCGGGCAGGGCCCGCTTCTCGCCGTTCGAATCGACGGCCACATAGGTGAGCTGGGCTTCGGTGACCTTCACCACGAGGGGATTCTCGGGGTGTCGCTCGGCAAAGACCTCCACGTCCACCGTGATCGAGGTGCGCCCCTCCTTCACGACCCGTTTTTTTTTTAATGATACGGCGACCACCGAGACCGGCTGCTTGAACAGGAAGGAATTGACCGCCACGGTGGCG
>JAGRFX010000385.1 GCA_020445805.1 Rhodocyclaceae bacterium | reverse complement strand
CATCAGCACGAACACCGAGATGCCGGAATTCAGCCGCTGGAAGACGACCACGGGCGGGATGCCGAGATAGATCACCGTGGCAAAGGACGCCACGCCCAGGCAGAACGCCACCGGCGTACCGATGATGAGCAGGAACGTGAAGGTTCCGAACAGGACCAGAAGTTCCATCACTGCCGCTCCGGGAAGCCGCGGTTGTCCTTGTCCGCAAAGGGCTCGCCGACCATCTGGCTTTCCTCTGGATGTCCCTGATCGCCGAACCGCGCTGTCGGCAGGCCGACCATGCGGCGCAGGATGCGTTCAAGCGAAAACATCAGCATCACCAGGCCGCCCCAAATCACCGCGAAGTAATTGAAGGCGCCGGAGATGCCGATATTGGGAATGGTTGAGGTCCACGTCGTGTCCGCAAGCTGCACGCCGTAGATGATCATGCCGAAGGCAAAGGCCACCACCACCAGATCGGAAATCGTGTGGAGCACAGCCTTGGTGCGCGGGCCGAGCACGAGCAGCAGCACGTCGAAGCTGAGGTGATTGCCCTCGCGGATGCCGACGGAGGCGCCCAGCAGAATGAACCACGCCATGATCAGGACCGAGCCGTTGCTGGTCCAGGTCGGCGTGTCGTTTTCCACGTAGCGGCCGTAGACCTGCCAGGCGATGAAGGCCGTCATGATGACGAGGCCGGTGGCGGAGAGCCAGAGCATGACCCGCGAGACGACGCTGAGCGCCGCGGATAGTCGCTCAACAAATGATAGCACGAGGATTGCCCCGTTCGTTAAAGGAACGGCCGCCCGGAGGATCCGGGCGGCCGCTCTTTGGCTTCGGGCTTACTCGGTTTCGACCGCCTGGATGCGGGCGACGAGGTCGCGAAGCTCGGGGGTGTTGGCGTGGGCTTCGTAGACCGGGCCCATCGCTTCGATGAACGGGGTCTTGTCGATGTCGGTGACGATCTCAACGCCGGCTGCGCGGACGATTTCCTCCGACGCGGCCTCGCGGGCGGCCCACTGCTCGCGCTCGTACGGCACGGAGTCCAGTGCCGCCTGGCGGATCAGCTCACGGTCCTCGTCGGTCAGGCTGTTCCAGGTGATCTGCGACATCACCAGGACCTCCGGCACCATCAGGTGCTGGTCCAGCGTGTAGTAGCCCGCCACCTCGTAGTGACCGGAGCTTTCGTAGGACGGCCAGTTGTTCTCCGCCCCGTCGATAACGCCGGTCTGGATGGCCGAATACACCTCGCCATAGGGCATCGGCGTGGCGTTGCCGCCCAGCGCGTTGACCATGTCGACGAAGACGTCGGACTGCATGACGCGGAAGCTCATGCCCTCGATGTCGTCGATCGAGGTGATCGGGTGCGTGCGGTTGTAGAAGCTGCGCGCGCCGGCATCGTAGTAGGCCAGGCCGACGAGCTGGTGATCGCTGAACGTGCCCAGGATTTCCTGGCCGATCTCGCCGTCGAGCACGGCGTGCATGTGGTCGACCGAGCGGAAGATGTAGGGCAGCGAGAAGACTGCGGTTTCCGGGATGATGTTGTTGAACGGACCGAGGCTGACGCGGTCCATATCGATCACGCCGAGCTGCGTCTGCTCGATGGAGTCGACCTCTTCGCCGAGCTGCGCGGAGTCGAACACTTCGATGCACAGCCGCCCGCCCGAACGCTCTTCCAGCAGCTCGCCCATGTGCTGGACCGCGGTGACGGTCGGGTAGCCCGGCGGATGCGTGTCGGACGACCGCAGGGTGATTTCGCAGCCATAGGCAGAGGTGCCGAGCATGGTGCCGGCCGCCAATGCCACCAACGCGGATTTGAAGTAGGCCATGTAGTCCTCCCAATAAATTTGCCGGTTACGGTCGGTCGGTGTCCTTGGCCGGCTTGTAGGTGAGGTCGCAGGTGACCTCGTCTGCCTCGCATCTCGCGTAGGCGTTCCTTTCCGACGCGCGTGGCGGGATCGGAGAATGGTGCCGCTGGGGCCGGGAAACGGTCGGTCGCGCCCAACCAGCACGGGCGGGGCCGGTCGTGCGGATGATCGTTGGCAGGTCCGCCGCGCTGTCGTGAAGCGCCGGGGCAATGCCGCGCGGCCGAGTGTCGGCGGGCAATAGCCGGACTGGGGCGGTAAGCGGCATAGTGCATTCTCTTCTTGAGGCTCTCAACTAATATGCTAGTCTGCCAATTGTGTCAAACAAACTCTTCCGCGCGTCCGCATCGATGGAAAGCCCCGCCACGGATCTCCGCCTCGCCACCCTGGGCAAGGCTACGGCCCCCTCGGCCACGGAGCAGGTCTTCGATGCGCTGCACTCGGCCCTGGTGACGCTGGACCTGCCGCCGGGCACCAAGGTCTCGGAAGCAGAGATCGCGCGGCAGC
>JAGRFX010000384.1 GCA_020445805.1 Rhodocyclaceae bacterium | reverse complement strand
ATGATGGTGCGGTACTTGTTGGCGCCGTCGTAGTTGCAGGTGATGGTGCCGGCGCCGATGTTCACGCGCTCGCCCACGTCGGCGTCGCCCACGTAGGCCAGGTGGTTGGCCTTGGAGTGGGAGGCGATCTTGCTGTTCTTGACTTCGACGAAGTTGCCCAGGTGCACATCGTCGGCCAGCTCGGTGCCCGGGCGGGTACGGGCGTAGGGCCCGATCACGCAGGCTTCGCCGGTCACCGTGTCCTCCACGTGGGAGAAGGGTGCGAGCCGGGTGCCGGCGCCCAGGCGCGCGTTGCGGACCACGCAGTTGGCGCCGATGCGCACCCCCTCGCCCAGCGCCACCTGCCCCTCGAACACGCAGTTGACGTCGATCTCCACGTCGCGGCCGCATTCCAGGGTGCCGCGCACGTCGATGCGGGCCGGGTCGATGAGGGTCACGCCGCCGGCCATCAGGCGCTCGGCCAGGGCACGCTGGTGGATGCGCTCGAGCTCGGCCAGCTGGGCCTTGTTGTTGACGCCGAGGGTCTCGGCCACGGAGTCGGGGCTCACGGTGGTGACGGCCATGCCCTCGCCCACCGCCATGCCGATGATGTCGGTCAGGTAGTACTCGCCCTGGGCATTGTCGTTGGAGAGGCGCCCGAGCCAGTCGCGCAGCCGGGCCAGCGGGGCCACCAGGATGCCGGTATTGACCTCGCGCACACGGCGCTCCTCGTCGCTGGCGTCCTTCTGCTCGACGATGCGGCTGACCTGCCCGGCGGCATCGCGAAGGATGCGGCCATAGCCGGTTGGGTCCGGCAGCTCGACCGTGAGCAGGGCCAGCCGGTCGGCGCCGGCTGCCTCCACCAGGCGGCGCAGGGTGGCGCCACCGATCAGGGGCACGTCGCCATACAGCACCAGGGCCTGGCCCTCGGCCTGCAGGTGCGGCAGGGCCTGCTGGACCGCGTGTCCGGTGCCCAGCTGGGGCTCCTGCAAGGCCCAGGCCACGTCGGCGGCGGCCATCTGCTCGCGCACGCGCTCGCCGCCATGGCCGTACACCACGCAGATGCGGCTGGCGCCGAGCCCGCGGGCCGTGTCGAGGACGTGGGCGAGCATCGGGCGGCCCGCCAGGGGCTGCAGGACCTTAGGCAGGGCGGAGTTCATGCGGGTGCCCTTGCCCGCTGCGAGAACAATGACTTCCATGGATCCGGGGAGGCTGATCGACCGGCGGATTCTAGCACCGGGGCATGACCGTCCACCGCGACAGACTTCTCACCCCGGCCGGGGCCTACGCCATGCTGCATCGCAAAACTGTCACGGAATCTGCTAAAGACATTTCGCGAAAACCCGATACTATTGCTCTGTTGCAACGCAAGATGCGAGACGCCATGTACGCCCATCTGGACAAGCAGTTCATCGAGAACAAGACCTTCGACGAGATTGAGATCGGCCAGCATGCGCGGCTGGTCCGGACCCTCAAGCCGGACGATATCCACCTCTTCGCGGTCATGTCGGGTGACGTGAACCCGACCCACGTGGATCCGGACTTCGCCCGCTCCGGCCAGTTCCGCGAGGTGGTGGGCCACAGCATGTGGGGCAGCACCCTGCTCTCCACGGTGCTAGGCACCGAGTTCCCCGGCCCGGGCACTGTCTATGTGTCCCAGCGCCTCAACTTCTGGCGCCCGGTGGGCATCGGCGACACGCTGACCATCACCGTCACCTGCGCCCAGAAGTACGAGCACAACCACCACATCATCTTCGACTGCATGGCGGTCAACCAGGACGGGCTCAAGGTCATCGACGGCACGGCCGAGGTCCAGGCCCCCACCGAGAAGATCAAGCGCCACCGGGTGTCGCTGCCCGAGGTCACCATCTCCGACCGGGAACTGCGCTACCACCACCTGGTGTCGATCACCCAGGGGCTGGACCCGATCCCCATCTCCGTGGCCCACCCCTGCGATGCCGAATCCCTGCGCGGCCCGCTGCAGGCCCGCGACGCGGGTCTGGTGCGGCCAGTGCTGGTGGGGCCGGAATCGCGCATCCGCGCGGTCGCCGAGGAGGAAGGCCTCGACCTGCACGACGTGCGGATCGTCGACACCGCCCACAGCCACCAGTCGGCCGAAGTGGCGGTCGCGCTGGCCCGGAACGGCGAGACGGAAGCCCTGATGAAGGGTTCGCTGCACACCGACGAGCTGATGGGCGAAGTGGTCTCGAAGGCCACCGGCCTCCGGACCGCGCGGCGCCTGTCGCATGTGTTCCTGGGCGACGTGCCCACCTACCCGCACCCGCTGATGATCACCGACGCGGCCATCAACATCGAGCCGAGCCTCGAGGAGAAGGTGGACATCGTCCAGAACGCCATCGACCTGGCGCTGAT
>JAGRFX010000383.1 GCA_020445805.1 Rhodocyclaceae bacterium | reverse complement strand
AGCAGCGCTTCATGGAAGGCTGGCAGCCCCCGCAGCCGATCTGGTTCGCGTTGGAGGAATTGATCAACGCCGGCGTGGGCCAGGTGCTGGTCTACCGGGACTGCGATTGATGAGAGACGCTCGCGACGAGACTATCGAGCTGGATCACCGGGTCCGGATCCAGGGCGTGCAGGTCGCTCGGGGTGTTGCCTGTACGCTTATCACGGCTGGTCAGGCGTTCTCCTGCAAGCCGATTGATGGCGAAGACGCAGTTTTCGAGATCTCGGTCGCCAGCAGCAGTGTGCGGTTCCTGCCTGCGGTCTGTCGCCAGACAGGCGCATCGCGCGGGAGGTAACCCCCTCCGAAAGTTGTGCCCATCACCAACTGGTTGCGGCGATCGCCACGCATGGCAGCCCAGACGTCTGAGGAAGGGGCTCGATCACGTTCGCGCCGAGACTGGCGAGGCGTGGCTCGCCGCGACAGGGGCGGGCCCAACGCCGTCGCTGCCGGCGGCTATACTGAGAGGCGATCCCATGACGGGAGGATTGAGCGTGACCATGAAACTCCAACTGCTACGGAAGATTTGGCCGGTGGTTTGCGGCCTGGTGGTCGGTGGCTTGCTGGGCGGCCTGACCGGGTCTTGGTCGATCGGAGTACTCGCAGGGGTGGCTGGGTGTTTGTTCTTCGCCGCACAGATGCACTGCGGCGAAGTGGAGATGCCACCGCCGCGCGTGATCAATCCGTGGGAGTGCCCAGACGCAGGTGACGCAGACCAACAGGCTGCTTTGCATGCGTATGGGGCGGGAGGCGTCGGAAGCTACGCGCACCTTTACGAGCATCCCGAGAGCCACAGCACCGATTGACCCATCCCAAGCCATTGGGTCAGGCGCTCGAGCAGCCTAATGGTCTTTCTGGCTGCTTCGCTTGCGTTGCATCTCGGATTCAAGCTGTTGGCTCCCGCTGCGCCCGTCACCTTGATTCCCCAGTACATGAGTCGGGGAGACGTTGTCCGCCGCCTCACGGAATTGCCGACCCTGCTCTTGCTGCCCCCCCTCAATATCGAGACGGGCATTGTCACGCTTCACCGATTGGACGAAGCGCTCCTTGTCGTACTGAAGCCGCAGATCCTCTGCAGAGGCTGGAGCGTCCGCCGCCACACCTGCTCCCTGCATACGAACCGCGACCCGATCGGCAAGGTTTCGGGTCGCTATGTCCTCCGACGTCACAGTGCGCCCATTGACTGCCAGTGGCGCGTCCTCGTGCGCTCGCCGCAGCGCGTCCGGATCCCGGTACGAACCCGGCGTGACCGTTACATTTCCCGGTCCGGCGCCATCGAATAGAACAGCCTTGGGCTGCCCGTCCGCGCCTATCCCGACCCCGGTCTCACGGAAGAAGCGATCCGCCCACATGGCCGCCTCTTGCCCCGTGACTCCGAGCGCCCCGTGGCGAGCGAGATAGCTGTTGAATTCCGGCACCCAATCCAGCTCGCCGCGTAGCGCCATCGATCGCATCGCTTCTGCCGATTGGCGGTAGGACTCGGACTCCCGGTATGCGGAGGCTGCGCTTGCGCGCAGGCTGCGGGCGTCGCTACTGGCCGCAGCAATCCGATCCGCTTCCTCGCGATTCATGCTTCGCAGTTGGCGGAAATCCTCGGATTTCGTGTAGTCATCGACCAGCTTTCCGGCGTCAGTGATACCCGCGTCCTCGGCCGCCTGCCTCGCCCGCCGTACTGCGGCCGTGATGTCATTGCTTGTTAGTTGTTGGCCGGTCGCATGTAGCTTCAGAGGCAATAGATCCTTGATCGCCGCTGCGACGCCACCATCCCCACCTTTGGCACCCCCTCCACCTACACCGAGCGTCATCGCTAAAGCGGAGGTCGCTTTCGAGGAATCCGAAATCCCCAGATCCCTCGCCAACTGATCCCGAATCTGTGCCGCCTTGCTCCACGAACTTTCCTCCCCTGCCCCGTGCCGAGCGGCATAACCCGCGCTTCCGGCGGTGCCGTTCGAGGTCGCCGAGGCATGGGACAGGACACGGTCGAAGGCCGTGGTCTGGGCATGATCGGCCTGGCGCGATAGGTCTGTCGCGTGAGCGCGGGAGGCCTCCGATGCCTCCGAATTGCGGGTGGCGAGTTCGTTCAGGGTCTTGATTCCCACCACGCTCGAGCCCTTGTTCTGCTCGTAACGCACCTCGCCAGTGCGCATATCCTCCTGCCGCTTGCCGTGCAGATCCGTGTTCGTCGACATATGCGCATCGGTGCGATTGGGGTCGAGCTGCTGCTGCAGGAATCGGACATCGCCCTGGTTGATGTTGCCCGACACGGCCTGGTTCGAGATCGGCCCGGCCGCCGAGGAGGCGGCCATCGTGAAGGAGCTGG
>JAGRFX010000382.1 GCA_020445805.1 Rhodocyclaceae bacterium | reverse complement strand
CCCGAGCCATGCGGTTGATGCAGTCGAGGACGCCGCCATGGGCCACGACGAGCAGTTGCCCGCCGGGGTGACGGTCGGCCAGCGCCGTGATCGCCGCGACGACCCGCTGGTAGAAGGTCGCAAGGCTCTCGCCGCCTTCAAAGGCATAGGCGGTGTCGCGGGTCTCGAACAGGTGGTAGGCGCCCGGGTGGCGCAGGCGTGCCTCGTCGTAGGTGAGTCCCTGGAAAAAGCCGAAGTGGCGCTCCCGAAGGGCCGGCTCGGCGATCTCGCGGAGGCCGAGCGCGGCGGCGCAGGCCTGCGCCGTCTGACGGGCGCGGCGCAGATCGCTGGTGTAGATGGCGTCGAACCGCTGCTCGGTCAGCTGCCGCGCGGTGGCCCTTGCCTGGTCTTCGCCAACCGCATTGAGCGGAATGTCCGAGTGGCCCTGCAGGCGCCGTTCCGCGTTCCAGGCGGTCTCGCCGTGCCGTACCAGGCAGATCCGAACCGACATCGCTTGATCCTCGTTTTTTCGGGGCGCCCTAGAATGAAGACTCGCCACCCCCCTGTCCACCGTTAAGCGTTTCCCCTGATTTCGGAATATTTCAGCGAAGCCATAATGCTGGCCCAGTGCACATTCGAGCGTCGACCCGCAGCGTGACCGCGGATCGCCAGAGAAAAATCCATTTCGGGAGGGTTGTCCTGTGACAGCTTTGTTGAAGTTCGCTCACGCCGTCGACTGGGTGAACGACAAGATCGGACGGGCCACGATCTGGCTCGTCCTGCTGGCCTCGCTGATCAGCGCCGGCAACGCATTCAGCCGCTACGGCTTCAATGCCAGTTCCAACGCGATGCTTGAGGTGCAGTGGTACCTGTTCGCGGCAGTCTTCCTGCTGTGCTCGGGCTACACCTTCATGCGCAACGAGCACGTCCGGATCGACCTGGTGTCCAACCGGCTCACGGCCAAGGGACGCAACTGGGTCGACATCGTCGGCATCGTGTTCTTCCTGCTGCCCGTCTGCTACATGATCGTCACCATGTCGTGGCCCTCGTTCATGGAGTCCTACGTCAATGACGAGCAGTCGTCGAACGCCGGCGGCCTGGTGCGCTGGCCGGTGCGACTGCTGATCCCGGTCGGTTTCATGCTGCTGGGCGTCCAGTCCCTGGCGGAACTGATCAAGCGCGTTGCCTTCATCACCGGCCACGGGCCGGACCCGCTCCTGAAAGGCGGTCATGGCAATGACGGCCACGAGCAGGAGGGCGCCAAGTGACCGCCTTCATCATCGAAAACATGGCACCGCTGATGTTCGGCACGCTGATGCTGTTCCTGCTCAGCGGATTCCCGGTCGCCTTCGCGCTGATGGCCAATGGCCTGTTCTTCGGTTTCCTCGGCATCGAGCTGAACCTGCTGACGCCGGCCCTGCTGCAGGCCCTGCCCGAGCGGGTGCTGGGCATCATGGCCAACGACACCCTGCTGGCGATCCCGTTCTTCACCTTCATGGGCATCATTCTCGAGCGCAGCGGGATGGCCGAGGACCTGCTCGAATCGGCCGGACAGCTGTTCGGGCCGATCCGCGGTGGCATCGCCTACGCCGTCATCTTCGTGGGCGCGCTGCTGGCGGCCACCACCGGGGTGGTCGCAGCCTCCGTGATCTCCATGGGTCTGATCTCGCTGCCGGTCATGATGCGCTACGGCTACTCGCGCGAAGTGTCGGCGGGTGTCATCTGCTCGTCGGGTACCCTGGCCCAGATCATTCCGCCCTCGCTGGTGCTGATCGTGCTGGCCGACGTGCTGGGCGTGTCGGTCGGTGACGCCTACGCCGGGGCCATCATCCCCTCGCTGATGCTGGTCGGCCTGCTGACGCTGTACGTCCTGTTCCTGTCGATCTTCCGGCCCGAATCGGTGCCGGCCTTGCCGCCTGAGGCCCGGACCCTGAAGGGCGCCGCGCTGATGAACAAGGTGCTGGTCTCGATGGTGCCGCCGGTGGTCCTGATCTTCCTGGTGCTCGGTACCATCTTCATCGGTCTTGCCACGCCGACCGAAGGCGGCGCAATGGGCGCCGTCGGTGCACTGGCGCTGGCGGCCATCCGCCGTCGCCTGCAGTTCGAGGTGGTGCGCAGCGCCCTCGAGACCACGGCCAAGCTGTCCACTTTCGTGCTCTTCATCCTGATCGGTTCGACGGTCTTCGCGCTGACCTTCCGCGCGGTGAACGGCGACCTGTGGGTCGAGCACCTGTTCAGCCTCGTGCCGGGCGGCGAGCTGGGCTTCCTGCTGGTGGTCAGCTTGCTGGTGTTCGTGCTGGGCTTCTTCATCGACTTCTTCGAGATCGCGTTCATCCTGCTGCCGCTGTTCGCACCGGTCGCGCACAAGCTGGGCATCGACA
>JAGRFX010000381.1 GCA_020445805.1 Rhodocyclaceae bacterium | reverse complement strand
CTTCGCCGACTCGGCCGAACTGCTGGCGGGCACCGACACGCTGGCCGCCCAGCTCAACAGTGCCAACCAGGGACTCGGCGGCTTCGAACTGCTGGCCATCGCCATCGCGATCGGCGGCCTCGTGACCCTCGGCCTGCTGGCCAAGACCTACCTGACCGACCAGGTCGAGCGCCGCACCGAGATCGAGGACCAGCGCCGCAGCGCGGAAAACGAACGGAACCATACGCAGCAGGCCATTCTCCGGCTGATGAACGAGATGGGCGACCTGGCCGACGGCGACCTGACCGTCCGTGCGACGGTGACCGAGGACATCACGGGCGCGATTGCCGACTCGGTGAACTACACGATTGAGGAACTCTCGGTTCTGGTGCGGCGAATCAACGACGCCGCCAGCCGCGTGACCTCCGCCACCGAATCCGCCAAGAAGACCTCCGGCATGCTGATCGAGGCCGCCCAGCGGCAGTCCGAACAGATCCGGTCGGTCGGTGAAACCGTCCAGAACATGGCGACCTCCATGTCCGAAGCCTCCCAGCGCGCCCGCGAGTCCGCCCAGGTGGCCCGTCGCTCGCTGGAAGCCGCCCACAAGGGTACCGAGGCCGTGCAGGACACCATCCAGGGCATGAACGGCATTCGCGAGAAGATCCAGGACACCTCGAAGCGGATCAAGCGCCTCGGCGAATCGTCCCAGGAGATCGGCGAGATCGTGGAACTGATCTCGGACATTACCGAACAGACCAACGTGCTGGCCCTCAACGCCGCGATCCAGGCGGCCTCCGCCGGTGAAGCGGGACGCGGCTTCACGGTGGTTGCGGAAGAGGTGCAGCGACTCGCAGAACGGTCGGCCGAAGCCACCAAGCAGATCGCCGCGATCGTGAAGACCATTCAGACCGATACCCAGGACGCCGTCGGCGCCATGGAGGTCGCGACCCGCGACGTGGTGGACGGTGCCAAGCTGACCGACGCCGCCGGCCAGGCCCTGACCGAGATCGGCACCGTGTCGAACGAGGCCGCGCGACTGATTGAAGAGATCTCCCGAGACACCCTCGAACAGTCCGGCAACGCCACCCGGGTGGCCAGTTCGATGGAAGAGATCCTGGCCCTGACCGAGGAAGCCGCCAACAGTACGCAGCAGACGGCGGTGTCGATCGGCCAGCTGGCCGACCTCGCCGTCGAACTCAAGGGGTCGGTCTCCGGCTTCAAGGTCTAAGAATTTACGGCAAGAGGCCGAATCTATGAGTGCCACCACAGATCTGGACACTGGCCCGCTCACCTGGGTCAAGGGCGAGATCGACCTGGCCCTGGGCCGCGCCAGCGAGGCCATCGCCGCCGCGCGGGCCAACAAGGACCGCGCCAAGAACCTGCAGTTCGCCCAGACCCACCTGCACCAGGTGCGGGGCGCGCTGTCGATCGTCGGCCTCGATGGCCTGACCGCCTTCGCCGACAGCCTCGACCGCCTGCTGGCCGAGCTGGCCCGCGAGGAGCGGCCCTACTCGGACGCGCTGGCCAGCCTGGCAGACCGCTCCCTGGCCGCAGTCGGCAATTATCTCGACGAGTTGAGCCACGGCGTCCCGGACCAGTCCCTGAGGCTGCTGCCGCTGATGAGCGAACTGGCCGTCGCGCGGGGACAGCAGCCCCCGCGGGCATCGGACCTCTTCTACCCGGACCTCGGCCAGCAGCCGTCACGCAAGGCAGCCCGCTCGGCGCCGGATGCCGGACGCAAGCTCTCCAGCCAGATCCGCAGCCTGCGGACCCAGTTCCAGAGCGGCCTGCTGGGCTGGCTGCGCAAGCCCGACGACGCCGGCGGCCCCCTGGCCATGGCCAACGTCTGCGGCGCGATCGAAGCCGCCATGACCTCGCCCACCGCACGGAATTTCTGGTGGACCGCGGGCGCCTTCTTCGACACCCTCGCCAACGGCAGCTTTGCCCGCGATCCGTTTGCCAAGTACGTCAGCTCCCGCATCGACTTCCAGCTCAAGCGGATCGCCGTCGGACAGACCGCGCCGCCGGAACGTCTGCACCGCGAGATGCTCTACGTCATCGCGACCGCGCCCCAGATCGGGCCGAGCGGCCGGGAAGTGCGCGGCACCTACGATCTGGAGCGCCTGGTACCGCCACCGGGCAGCGCCCTCTGTGACCAGCCGCTGGCACCGCTGCTGGCGCGCCTGCGCACGCTGTTCGCGGCGGCTCGCGATACCTGGGACCACTTCGCCAGCGGCGCCGCCGCGGCGCTGCCCCAGTTCGACGAGGACCTGCGGGCGGCCATCGAGGCCAGCGCCCCGCTCGGCCGCCCCGCCTTCCGGCACCTGCTCGACACCCTGGGCGAGGTCGTCCAGTGGCTGCGCAAGGACCCCATCCAGGTCAATGACCAGATCGGGCTCGAAGTGGCCTCGGCGGTGATGCTGGCCGAGACC
>JAGRFX010000380.1 GCA_020445805.1 Rhodocyclaceae bacterium | reverse complement strand
TGCCGCTGCGCGAGCGCTTCGCCGACTACATCCAGAAGCACCCGCTGAAGCGCGAGATCATCGCCACCCACGTGGTGAACAGCATGGTGAACCGCACCGGCGCCACCTTCGTCAGCCGCCTGCGCGAAGAGACCTCGGCGGCGCCGGAGGACATTGTCCGGGCCTACATCGCCAGCCGCGACATCTTCGACCTGCCCTTCCTGTGGCACGACATCGAGGCCCTCGACAACCAGATCGCCGCCGACCTTCAGCTCTCCATGGCCCTGGAGGGCCAGCGCCTGATCCAGCGCGGCACCCAGTGGTTCCTGCGCCACCGCCAGCAGCTCGCCGACATCGGCGCCGCCCAGCAACGCTTCGGCGAGGCGGCCCGGTGGCTGGCGACCGAACTGGCGGCGGTCGTCGCACCGCGCTACCGGGCGGAACTCGAGGAGGCCGTCGACAAGCTCATCGGCCAGTCGGTGCCGGAAGCCCTCGCCCAGCGGGTGGCCGGACTCGACGAGACCTACTCGGCGCTCGATCTGGTGGACATTGCGGCAGACAGCGGTCGCCCCCTCGAACTGGCGGCGCGTGTGTATTTCGCCCTGGGCGGCCATTTCGACCTGCACTGGATGGCGCAGCAGATCTCCGCCCTGCCCGCCGAAAGCCACTGGCAGGCCCTGGCGCGGGCGGCCCTGCGGGACGACCTCTCGACCCAGGCCCGCAACCTCGCCCAGGCGGTGCTGTGTGCGGGGTGCGAGGCCACCGACCCCTATGCCCTGATCGCCGACTGGGAGGCCACCCGGCCGGCCCAGGTGGCGCGCTGCCGCCAGATCCTGGAGGATCTTCGCACCGCCCGTGGCATCGACATCGCCATGATGTCGGTGGCCATGAGGGAATTGCGCACCCTCACCTGATATGCCATGGTGGTTGCCCGCGGACCGGACCACCCGGTCCGCACAGGGCAGTCCAACGTTTGGGCGGAGGCGCACATGGCAACGACCGGCGCAGCAGGGAACCCGGGCAACACCACCCGCGTGGGTGAGCAATGGTCCGGCTGGACCGGCGTCATCGCCCACCCCGATGCCCCCAGCGGGTCGGGTGGTCCGGGCTATTTCACGGCAACCGATGGCAGTTTCGGACAGGACACCGAAGCCTTCGCGGCCGGCTCGGACCTCGCCCCGCCCCACGCCCCGGCACCGCTGGGGATCGATTCGCCCCCCGAGGCACTCCAGACGCCCAAGCCCGCCAATCCCCCGCCGGGCACCACGGCCCGCTCGCTGGGCTCCCAACTCGACGTGCAGGAGGATCACGTCGACGTCAAGATCGACGCGGCGGTGGCCGACGATGGCACGGCGCTGACGGGCGAGAAGCATACCCACACCCACTTCAGCTGGCCGAGCTTCGTCGCACCCGGCTATGCCGAGGAGAAAGGCCAGATCAAGTCCTTCAACGGCAAGTTGACCTGGAAGGGCACCATCACGATCCAGACCCGCTACATGGCTGGGGAGAAGGCGACCGACGTGTCGTGCTACGGACGGGGCACCACAGAGGCGGACATCAAGGCGCGCGACATCACGCTCGGCTTCCATGAGCATTGCCACCAGGACGACTACGTCAGCTATCTCAACAACAAGATCCTGCCCAATCCGCCGTCGATCATGATCGGCATGGAAGTCGCCGACTACCTGGCGGCAGTCAAGCAGTACCAGCAGGATCTGATCGATTTCAAGGCGGCGATGGCGGACGACACGATCCAGCGCACGGATCAAGTCGGTTTCACCCTCAACGAGTCCAATCAGAAGAAGACCTGCTACAAACACACCCTGCCCTGAGCCAGAGGTGCGCGCCACGGCGGCGCGCGCGTGATCGGGAACGAAGGCAAGGCGTTATCATCGGCCCGCCCACTCATCCAAGCACTGTCCATGCACGCACCCCTGTCCCTGTTCGAACTGATCGGCCTCCTGATCGCCGCCTCCGCCTTCTTCGGCTTCCTCAACTACCGCTTCCTGCGCCTACCGGATGTCATCGGCATCACGGCCGTCGGCCTGCTGTGCTCGATCGTCCTGCTGCTGGCGGGCAGCGTGGTGCCGGCGCTGCCCGAGCGGGCGGCGGCCCTGGTGGAGCGCATCGACTTCGCCGAGGTGGTGTTCCACGGCATGCTGAGCGCGCTGCTCTTCGCCGGCAGCCTGCACGTGAACCTGGCCAACCTGAAGGCCGAACGGCTGCCCATCATCACCCTGGCGACGGTCGGCGTGCTGGCATCGACCTTCCTGGTAGGCGGCATTGCCTATGGCCTGGCCCAGCTGGCCGGCATGCCGATTCCACTGATCTACTGCCTGCTGTTCGGCGCCCTGATCTCGCCCACCGATCCGATCGCGGTGCTGGGCATCCTCAAGCTGGTCGGCGCGTCAAAGAAGCTCGAGTCGCGCATCACCGGCGAG
>JAGRFX010000379.1 GCA_020445805.1 Rhodocyclaceae bacterium | reverse complement strand
GTGCCGATCTCGACCGTGTCGTCGAGGTTGCGGAATTCGCGCTGTTCCCAGACCTTGACCGCCGTGCGGTTGCCGGCGGACTCGCCGCCGACGCGGATGCCCTCGGGGTGATAGCCATTGTTGCCGAAGGGCGAACTGCCGCCGGTGCCGACCCACTTGCTCCCGCCCTGGTGACGCTTCTTCTGTTCCTCGAGCCGCCTGGCAAACTCTTCCATCAGCTTGTCCCAGCCGAGCTTCTCGAGGGCGGCCTTCTGCTCCGGCGTGAGGTGTCTGCGGGTCAGCGCCTTGAGCCAGTCCTCGGGGATGTCCCTGTCGAGGCCGGGCAACTCGGTGACGCCCTTGAAGTAACTGCCGAAGGCCCGGTCGAATCGGTCGTAGAGGCTCTCGTCCTTGACCAGGCAGGTGCGCGAGAAGAGATAGAAGTCGTCGATCGAATGCCCGCAGACGCGCGCCTTGAGCCCCTCCAGCAGGGTCAGGAACTCCTTGGTGGAGACCGGCAGGCCGGCGTCCTTGAGGTGCAGGAAATAGTCGATCAGCACGGGCTGCGCCTCACTCGCCCATCTCGAGCGCCCAGGCGAGGGCCTCGACGTGGCAGAGGCCGGCGCGTTCCGGCGTGATGCCGCATTGCTCCGCGGCGTCGTCGAGGGCGGCCGCGTCGGCCTCCTCGCAGGCCCGGGCGAGGGCCAGCAGCTCGGCCAGGCGGCCCTCGCCGGCCATGATCGCCTGGCGGATCGGCGGCGCCGGGTCGAAGGCCTCCATGGCACGCTCGAGGGGCATCTCGAGGACCACATCGATCAGGGACAGCAGGCCGGTCATGAAGAGTTCGTCGCGGACCGCGGGGGCTTCGTTCTGGCCCAGGAGTTCCATCATCCGGGCCCGCACCATGGCCCCCTCCAGCACCGCGGCGGAGCGGGGCGAGTTGCCGTCGGCCGACAGCATCAGGAGCATCAGCCAGCGTTCCAGCTTGGCCCGACCGAGCAGCTGGACGGCGCGCTCGAAGGAGGTCACCTTCTCGTGCAGGCCGACCGCGGCGGAGTTGATGTAGCGCAGCAGCCGCACCGAGAGGGCGCCGTCGCGCTTGAGGGCTTCGGCGATCTCGCGCGTATCGGCGTCGCGGCGCAGGCGTGCCAGGAGATCGGCCAGGCGGGCCGTGTTGGGACCCAGCTCGCTCTGGCCCCAGGACTCGCGGGCGGTCACGAAGCGGCCCTGGAAGACGCTGGCGCCGAGCTTGGCGACCAGATTGAAATCGTCGTGGGAGGCCAGGTCGCGCACCAGGATCGCCGCCTCCGGGCGCGCCGAATGCATGTGGTGAATGCGTCGCGCCAGAGCCTCCGGGTCGTCGCCGACCGACGGGAAGACCAGGAAGTCGGCCATCGCCAGGAGCGGCTCGTGATGGCGGGCGAGATGCTCGGCGGGCAGGGCGAGACGGATGCCGCGGCGCTTGAGTTCGGCGACCCGGGCCTGCAGTGTCGCCTCCTCGGGCTGCGCGTCGGCATGGGGCTGGAGGACGATGACGAGATTGCTGCCGGCGATCTCGTCCAGGCTGGCATGGCTCAGGAAGGCATCCGGCAGATCGACGAAGGCGAGGCGCCGGCCCAGGCTGCGGTCGACGCCGAAGGCGCTCAGGCTGCGCACCAGCACCTCCGCATAGACGTGGCGGATGCCGGCGCCCCGGTGCTGGCTGCGGGCGCGGGTGCCCTGATGATGGGTGAACTGGTAGCCCACCAGCGACTGGCGGCGATCGAGGATGGCTTCCCTGCACAGGACCGGGGGAGGCGTGTCGCGCTCCGGCGCGGGTTCGGTCGCCGGTGCCGCGGGCGGCGGTTCGACGACAGGATCGGGCGTCCGGGCATCGGCCCGGGCCTTCTGGTGGCCGAAGAGGGTCCTGAGGATCTTCAACATGCCGGGCGGCGCCTCAGCGGTTGTGCCGATTCATGAAGACCAGACGTTCAAAAAGGTGGACGTCCTGTTCATTCTTCAGCAGCGCGCCATGCAGGGGCGGCACGATCAGCTTCTGGTCGCTGGAGCGCAGCGCCTCGGGCGGGATGTCCTCGGCCACCAGCAGCTTCAGCCAGTCGAGCAGCTCCGAGGTGGAGGGCTTCTTCTTCAGGCCCGGGATCTCGCGCAGATCGAAGAAGACCTCCAGGGCCTCCTGCAGCAGCTGCTTGCGGATGTCGGGGTAATGGACGTCCACGATCTGCTGCATCGTCCCCCGGTCGGGGAAGCGGATGTAGTGGAAGAAGCAGCGCCGGAGGAAGGCGTCGGGCAGCTCCTTTTCGTTGTTGGAGGTGATGAAGACGATCGGGCGGTGACGTGCGCGGACCGTTTCGCGGGTCTCGTAGCAGTGGAACTCCATGCGGTCGAGTTCGCGCAGCAGGTCGTTGGGAAACTCGATGTCGGCCTTGTCGATCTCGTCGATCAGGATCACGGTCG
>JAGRFX010000378.1 GCA_020445805.1 Rhodocyclaceae bacterium | reverse complement strand
TGCCGGTGGCCTTGCCCCAGATCTCGGCCATCATCCCGACCGGGTCCACACCCTTGGCGATGCAGTGGCCGTGGCCGCGGTGGGTACTGGCAATGTAGTCGTCGCCGGTCAGGTGCATGCACACCCCGGTGGCCGAAGCCTCCTCGCCGGCATACAGGTGGACGAAGCCCGGGATCTCGCCGGTGGCGAAGTCGTTATGGACCCGTTCCTCGAATTCCCGGATCGTGCGCATCGTCCGGTAGGCCTTGAGCAGGCTTTCGCGATTCAGCGTCTCGCTCACATCAGTCTCCTTCCTTGGTTGTGGTCTTGCAGACCGGTTGCAGCGGCCCGGCGCCCATGGCCGGTGCCGCGTGTTCTCAGGGTTCGGTCAGGGCATGGGCGGATCCGGCGGCACGTCGCCGAGCACGCCGCTGCGCACGGCCTCGCGCAGGGTGGCGCTCACGTCCAGGGTCCAGGGGCCCTCGAGGGACAGGCGCACCTCGGCGCTGTCGCCATCGAGCAGTTCGATCTCGCGCTCGCCGTCGAGGGCGATGCTTCCCTGCCGGGTGGCCACCAGGTAGTCGATGCCGGGTCGCATGCGGTCCGACTGGGCCACCCGCAGGTGGCTCAGCAGGCCCGGGGCGATCGGCGCCCACACCGCCTGGCCGCGGCCGCCGCAGCGCACATAGGCGCCGGCCGGCTCGTGGCGGCCCACCGGCTCGACCATCGCCGCGATGCTCGACAGGCCGATGGCGTCGGGCTCGGCGAAGGCCACGAAGAGCTCCTCGATGGTCTCGCCCGACCACACCGCCCGGGCCCCCACGTGGGCCATGCGCGTCACGCACACATCGACCAGCGCGATCTCGTGGCGCTCGCCGACCCGCACATGGAGGCACTTGTTGCGCCTGAGGGCGATCTCGGCCGGCACCCGGCCGGTGGCGTAGAGGGCCGCGGCGAGGCCGGTCACGGTGGCCTCGCGCAGATCGGGGAAGACGTTGTTGGTGCCCGACGAGAGGGTTGCCAGCGGCATCTCGGGAACCGCACCGGCGACAATCCGGTGGGTGCCGTCGCCGCCCAGCACCACGATCAGGCGGGCGCCGGCCTCGGCCATGGCGCGCGCCGCCCGCTCGCTGTCGGCGGCGCCCTGCTCGATCGTCATGTCCACGAACTCCACCAGCGGCCACGGCGGCAGGCGCTGGGCATGGTGGGTCTGGATCGCACGGATCACGCCGGCCGCGATGCCGGTGGCGTCGGGCATAATCAGCACCCGGTGCACGCCCAGTTGGCCGAGGGGACCGAGCACGCGCTGCACCATGTTGGCCTTTTCTGCGGTCGGAAAGACCGAGGCCTTGGCGGTCAGCCGACGGATGTCGCGCCCCGAGGCGGGGTTGGCGATCAGGCCGACGACGATCTCTGATGTGGGGTTGGGGGGCACGGCTGGCGTTCCACGTTGCGATGACAGGACCAGCGCACAGGCTGTGCCAAGGGCATCGCAAGCCCCCCTGCCCGGCTGCCCTGCCGACCCCCTTTGACCTTGTTTCACAAGGGCTTGGCGGCCGCCCCCGGACATCCTGCGGGCGGATCCGGCCGGGCCGCGGAGGGGCCTCAGCGGGCGAACACGTGAGTCACGGGAGACATCCGGGGCAGGACAGCTGTTGCAGTCCGTGAGACACGTGTCCGCATTGCGCCTCGCGAAATGCTTCAATAACCTTCGTCATAGGGGACACCCTTGCGATCAGATCCGGCGGCCATGACCGATCGGACGGAGGAGACAAGAATGCGGACTCACCAGACCATTGCGCGCCACGTGGGGCGCGTCATCGACGTGGTCGAGCGCGGCGCGGCGCTCGGCAGCGACGGCTCGGCCGGCCGGCTGGCGCGATCGTGGCAACGCTCGCTCAACAACCATCAGGTGGATCCGGCACAGGTCAACGTGCCGCGGGTCGTCACCTCCCAGGAACTGCGCGAGCACCGCGACCGGCTGGAGGCCTTCATGCGCATCTCGCGCGAGGGCATCGACCGGCTCTACGCCCAGGTGCTGCCGGCCAATTACTGCGTACTGATGACCGACGCCGAGGGCATCACCATCGACTACCGGACCGTGCCGGGCCTCGACAAGGAATTCAAGGAAGAGGGCTTCCGGGTCGGTACCTGCTGGTCGGAAGAGCGGGAAGGCACCTGCGGCGTGGGCACCAGCCTGGTGGACGGCCAGCCCACCCTGGTCCACCGGGACGAGCACTTCCGCACCCACAACATCCAGTTCACCTGCAGCTCGGCGCCGATCTTCGGGCTCGAGGGCAGGCCGATCGCCCTGCTCGACGCTTCGGCCCTCAATTCACCCGAGCAGCGCGACAGCCAGATGCTGGTCTTCCGCATGGTGATCGAGCGCGCCCAGCAGATCGAGAACGCCTTCGCCTATTACAGCCTGCGCCCCTACTGGGTGCTGCAGTGTGGCCGCCTGGCCGAATAC
>JAGRFX010000036.1 GCA_020445805.1 Rhodocyclaceae bacterium | reverse complement strand
GATCGGGAAGGCGATCTTGAAGCGCTCGTGGAGCTCCTGGATGCGCGCCCGTACCGCCTGGGCGTGCATCTCGCGCTCGGCCGGCGACTGCTGCAGCAGGTCACCCGCGCTGATGGTCAGGATGATGCCGTTGATGGGCCGCCGCGGCCGGAAGCGGCGCAGCAGGTCGAGGAAGCCCTGCCAGGCGGCCGCATCGACGCTGCGGTCGGATTCCTGGGTGGTGTAGCGCCCCGCGGTGTCGAGCAGCACGGCCTCGTCGGTAAACCACCAGTCGCAGTTGCGGGTGCCGCCCACGCCCTTGATCGAGGCGGTGCCGAACTTCTCGGCCAGCGGGAACTTGAGGCCGGAATTGACCAGCGCCGTGGTCTTGCCCGAGCCCGGCGCGCCGATGAAGACGTACCAGGGCAGCTGGTAGAGATACTGCTTGCCCGACAGGCTGAAGAGGCTGCCGAGACCGCTGCCCTTGCGCCCCGCCACGTTGAGCTGCATGTCGCGGAAGACCTTGACCGCCTCCTCGAAGCGGCGCTTCAGCTCGGCCACCTCCTGCTGGGAGGCGGAGGGCTCGGCCGGGCCGGCGCTCTTGGCGGTGGAGACCAGCAGGTCGTTCATCATCGCCTTGTTCTTGCGGCGGGCGGCGAAGACCTTCCACAGCTTCCAGACCAGGTAGACGCCGGCGATCAGGCCGATCAGGACCAGTCGCGAGGTCACCGACACCAGCGGCGCGAAGCTGCCGATCGAGACCATCGGGCCGACGAACCAGATCACCAGGCAGATCGCGACGATGCCGAGAACGACCAGCAGGGTTGCGAGAATCTTCTTCATTTCCAGGTTCTCTCCGTTCTCAGTTTTCGCCGCGCGCGACCATCAGGGTGATCTCGACACGCCGGTTCTGGCTGCGGCCCTCGGCGGTCTCGTTGGTGGCGACCGGCTCCGAGTCGGCCATGCCCTCGGCCCGCATGCGGACCGGATCGACCTGCTGGGCGAGGATCTTCTCGACGTTCAGCGCGCGTTCCTGGGAGAGATGCCAGTTGGACGGGAAGCGCGCCGTGCGGATCGGCTGGCCGTCGGTGTGGCCGGTGATCAGGACCTTGCCCGGCACCGAGTTCAGGGCATCGGCGATACGGACCAGCAGCGGCCGCACGCGCTCGGCGACCGTGGCGCTGCCCGGCTCGAAGAAGCCGTCGCCGCGGATCGTGATGACGCTGCGGTCGTCCAGGTCGCTGACCGAGACCAGGTGGGCCTTGATCTCGGGCTCGAGGAAGGTCGCCAGGCGAGGCTTCTCGGCCGGTGCCGGCGGCTTGGGCGGCACGGAGGAGCTGGCGCGGATGTTGAGGATCCGGGTGAAGACCGGGTCGGACTGGTTGCTCAGCGAGAACGACAGCCCCATGTAGGCGGCCACCACGATCAGCGCGGCCAGGGCCGCCACCACCCACACCGGCAACATCGCGAGCACCCGGTGGCGCTCGACCTTGGTGCCCTGCCAATGGGGCGAGAGCTCGCGCTCGTATTCTCCCCGCTGGTTGCGGATCATCTGGTGGAGGCGCTCGCGGACCGTATCGAGCTGGGCGCGGCCGTTGTCGATGACCTTGTAGCGGCCCTCGAAGCCGAGCGCCAGCATCACGTACATCAGCTCGAGGAGGTTGCGGTTGGCGCCGGGGTTCTCGGCCAGGCGGGCCAGCAGCTGGAAGAACTTCTCGCCCCCCCAGGCCTCGTTGTGGAACATCACCAGCAGGCTCTGGCGCGCCCACACCCCCGAACCGCCCCAGGGCGTGCTGCCGCAGAATTCGTCCATGAAGGTGCACAGGCAGTAGCGGGCGGCCACCACCTGCTCATTGGGAATGCCGGCCGAACGGACCCGCTCCTCGAACTGCCGGATCGAGACCGCCAGGGCGTCCCGCAGGCCGGCCGGATCCGGATGGTGGGAGGTGCGCAGCTGGGGACCGGCCATCAGCAGCGAGCTGGCCTCGGCGACCACCGGGTTGAGGCTGAGGCCGGCCGACAGCGAGGCCATCACCGAGGGGTCCATCTGGGCATTGCCCTGGGCCTGGGGCGGCGGCGACTGAGGCGCCGCCGGGGCCGATGGCTGCTCGAGCTGGGAGCCGAACTGGGTGACCTGCCGCCCTTGCCGCGATCCTGGCGACGGCATCACCAACGTCCGGTCCGAGGGCAGTTTCGAAAATGGATCTTCCTGACTCATGGCCCCTTATCCCCTGGTTTGCTGCTGGTCCGGGCTACGCTGGCCGGACCGGTCGTCTCTGTCGGTGCCGCGGCGATGCCGCCAGCCGCCGCTGGCTAGTTGCGGATCGCCCACATCTCCAGCTCGAGCCCCGGGAACTCGCCGGCAATGTGCATGGCGAGCCCGCCCGAGGTGTTGAGCTGCTTCCACAGGTCGCCGGAGCGCTCGAGTTCGAAATAGTTGAAGCCGGCGTGGTACGGAATCTGGCGCGGCGCCACCGGCATCGAGCGCAGCGTGATGCCCGGCAGCTGGAGGTTGACCAGGTCGCGGATGCGTTCGACGGGCCCGATCTTGGTCTGGGTCGGGAAGCGCGAGCGGAGCACCTCGCCGGCGATCTCGGCATTGACCGCCAGCACGAAGGACGAGCTCCGGAAGAGGTCCTTGTCCGGCACCATGGCCACCCGAACCCCGTACTTGCGTTCCTGCAGTTCGATCGGCACGGCGTTCTGCTCGAGCACCATCGACAGGGAGCGGCGCAGGTCGATCATCAGGGGCGGGAAGCACTTCTCCAGCTCGTCCTGCTTGTAGCTGGGGTACTGACCCGGGCGGCGCTTGTCGGACGAGAAGGTGCACAGGTCGCCGGCCAGCATCAGGCACAGGCTGAACAGGCGCTCGGGGTGCAGGGGGATCTGCTCGCCCAGGTGGGCGATCAGCGGCTCGAAGCGGTTGATGGTCTGGAGCAGCAGGAAGTCGGCGATCTCGGCCACGCCGCCGCGACCGGCCTGGCCCATGCGGGCACCGAGCACCTCTCCGCGCTGGTGGAGCAGGCCCTGGATCTCGCGGATGTAGCCGGCGAGCACACGGCTGCCGTCGACCGAGAGCATCGGCGGAATGTAGTTCTTGTCGAGGACGACCTGGTTGTCGACGCGGCGCTCGACCACCCGCACCACGCCGAGCGTGGCGTAGGCATCGGTCACGTCCGAGGCCCGCATCAGGCGCACGCTGAGCTGTCCGACCTGGACCAGCGCGGTCTGGGCCGAGGCCAGCGTGTTGTCGGCCACCTCGGCCTCGGCCGTCGCGTAGCGGACCAGGGCGCCCTTTTCGGAGCCGGCCACGTCGGCATCGAGGCCGCCCTGGCGCCGCATGGGCACGGCCAGCACGATCAGTTCGCTCTTGATGTCGGCCGGCAGCTCGATCGGCTCGGGTCCCTTGTCGGTGCCCGGAAAATCGAAGGGCGTGCCATCCGGGAACAGGCCGTGGGCCGAGGCCAGCGCGATCTTGCCGAGGGCCAGGGCGTCCTCGTCGAGCACCAGTTCGACGAATCCCCACTGCCAGGCCCGCAATGGCGAGACCCGCCCATTGACAAAGCGCTCGACGTAGCGATCGTTCTGCTGCAGGTGCTGCGGCTGGAGGAACATGCCCTCCGACCAGATGACCTTGTTATTCCATGACATCGTTGCGTGTTCCTTGCCGTTCGGGTCGGTGGCGCGCAAGCCTTACTGGACGCTGCCGGCGATCGTCACGCTGCGATCATCGAGCTTGACCGTCATGGCCGTCGTCTTCTCGGGCGTGACCGGCATGCTGGCCCGCCAGACGGCCCGCTCCAGGTCGCGATAGGCCGCGACGACACCGATGAACCGGGTCTCCGGCTTGGTGATCCGCTGCACCGAGTTGGTGTCGCCCGGGCGCAGGACCATCTCCTCGCGCGAGGTCAGGTCGGCGCCGAGGGTCTGCTGGTCCGAATCCCAGAGCGAGAAGAAGTCGGCGTCCTTGAAAGCCGACAGGGCCTTCAGCTCATAGACCCGGATCACCAGCGGCGAGGGACGCCCGGTGGCGTCGGGGTTGAGGTTCTCCTCCGCCTGGATGGTGGCCGCCACGACCGTCGGATCGGGCGTCGATGAGCAGGCCGTGACCGCCAGGGCGGCAGCACACAGCAGGGCGGAAACGATATTCCATCGGAATGGATTGAAGGCGGACATCAGTCGGATCTCCAGAGGGATTCGCACGGCAGAAACCGCGTAATGGCGCTGAGGCGGGCCTTTCGCCAAGCAAGCCTTCGATTATACGCATTGGCCGGGACCTGAAAACCGTCGCCCCGAGGGCGCGCTCCGGCGGACCGGGGGCAGGTGGCGGGCGTCATCGCCGGTCGACACCGGCCCGCTCCGGAGGGCGCACGACTCGCGGGCCTCACGGTGACAGGATCAATACGTTGACCTGGCTCGGCGCGATCCGCATGCCCGGTGCGTTGGTGGAGTTCTGCAGCGACATGCTGGTCATGCGGGTGGCCGGCATGCCGCCGACCAGCACCGTGAAGGCCGCAGTCAGATGCCGCGCCGGCCCCATCACCAGTCCGGACGCGACCCCCATCGCGAGGCCCGGGTTGTCGCCGTTGGACAGGGGCACCACGGTGCTCATGTTGTGGGCCGGCGTACAGCTCCACAGCACGTTGTAGGCAGCCGGCACGCCCAGCGGCCCGTTGGCCATGTTCGGATAGGGGATCGGCACCGGCACCGGCGAGGGCGGCGCCGGCGTCAGGCAGACATCGGGGAAGGCCATGTCGAGCCCGCCCATCTGGGAGTTGGCGAACATGTCAGCCCACCTGGATCTGCTTGCCGTCGAGCTTGACCAGCTCCCGCGACTTGATCATCGCGTGCTCGGCGTTCATGTGGAGGATCTGCTCGGCGCGCAGGTCCATGTGGCCGACGCGGACCAGCTCCAGGTCCTCGACCTGCCGGGTGTGCGAGCGCGCCCGCACCGCCAGGGTATCGGCCACCTGCCGGATCATCCGGGCGGTGACGTCGAGCGAGTCGGCGACCCAGTTCGCGGCGCGGCCGGCCAGGCTCAGTCGCTCGCCGTTGATTTCCACCGACTCGCCACTGATCTCGACGGACCCGGCGCGCAGCGCGGCAGCGCGGCCGCCGCCCACGACCGCCTCGCCCGAGGCCTCGATCGTGGCATCGCCAGCCACCTGGATGTGCAGGGGCTTGTCGATGCGCATGCTTACCGGGGCGTCGCTGCGCCGCTCGAGGATCGACAGCACATAGCTCTCGCCGTCGCGACAGGACAGCAGGACGATGTCGCCGCAGGTGGGCTGAACGAGGCAGGAAAAGGCCAGCCTGGCCTTGACGATGCCGTGTGGGGTGGACACGACGACACCCGCGTCGCCCTGCTTCTCGACCTCGCCGATGGCCTGGATGATGCCTTCGGTCACGCGTGCGTTTTCAGTGATGTTCATGGGGCTGCTCCTTGTCTCCACCTCAGCGCCCGGGGCGCCAGGTCTCTGCCTTCAGGGTGTCTTCGTCATCGGGGGCGGCCTGGCGCCGGTTGGGCATCTCCACGTCCTGGCCGCGCGCACCGCGCAGGCCGGTCCGGAACATGTCGGTCCCCACAAAGCGGCTGCCGCTCAGTTCCGCATGGGCCAGGTCCGAATAGCGCAGCTTCGCGCCGTCGAAATTGCAGTGGGTAAGCGCGGTCTTCTGCAGCACCGACTCGACCAGGCTCGCATTGCGGAAGCTGGCCTGGTCTCCGCCGGCCTCGATCCAGACCGTGTGGTCCATCTTCGCGTCGTCGAAGACCGCGCCGTCGAGGCGGGCCCCTACCCACAGGGTGTGCTCGGCGTCGATGCCCTTGAAGTCGGCCTTTTCCAGCTTCGCGCCCTTGAAGTTGCTGCCCGACAGGCGGGCGCCGGGGAAGCGCGCGCCGGTCAGGTCCGCCTCCATGAACTGGCTGCGCGTCCAGCGGGCGCCAGCGAAGTCCATGCCGGCCAGGTTGCATTCGGCAAAGACGCACTGATCGCCACCGACCCCCACAAACCGGACCTGCCGCAGGTCGGCCTTGTAGAAGACCGTCTTGGCGAGCTCGGCCTCGTCCAGCGCGACCGCGCCGAAGTCGCACTCGATGAAGCTGGCCTGGATCAGGCGGGCCCCGTCGAAGCGACTGCCCTTGAGCGCGCACTTCACGAGGTTGGCGAACTCCATGTCGGCGCCGCTGAAGTTCGCCGATTGGAGGGGCGCCTCGTTGAAGGTCGCCCCCACCAGGTGGGCCCCACGGAAACCACAGCCGTCGAGCGTCGTGCGGTGGAAGGTCGCGGTGCGCAGCCGGGCCTTGTCGAAGCGGGTGCCCCCCATGCGGCAATTGACGAAGGAGGCCCCCTCCAGGGTCGCGCCCGTGAAATCGCAGTCGCCGAACTCGCAGTCGGTGAACAGGCCCTTGGTGAAATCCTGTCCGGCAAAGCTCTGCCCGGACATCTTCTGTTCGTTGATCGGCTCGCCCTTGGCGAGGCGCTGACGGATGAACTCGATCGCGTTCATGATTCCTTCCTCGCCGAGGCCGGTGGCTCGACCTTGTGCCGCGGCATGGTCCTGGCCTTCGCCATGAAGGCGTTGTCGAGGCGGGTCTCGGTGTCCACGTCCACCCGCGACAGATCGGAGGCAAAGAGATTGCTGCCCGACAGGTCGGCCCCGTTGAACACTGCGTGCTGGGCCACCACCTGCATCAGGTTGGCGCCCGCCATGCGCGCCGCGCTGAAATCGGCCTTCATCAGCAGCGCCCCCTTGAGGCTGGCCCGCTCGAAGCAGCCCTTCGCGCAGACCGCCTCGGAGAAGTCCGCCCCGTCGAGCTGCGCCTCGGTGAAGTCGGCCTCCTGCAGGGGTGCGCCGCGCAGGTTGGAGCCCGGCATCCGGGCCGCCTTGAAGCTCGCCCCCTTGAGCGAACTGCGATAGACGAAACGCAGGTTGACCGCCTCGCAGCCGTCGAAGCGGCTGCCATCCAGCTGGCAGGTGATGAAATCCGCCGCCTCGCCACGCATCGACGAGAAATCGCTGCCCGACAGATCGGATTCGAGCACCGTCGCCCGGGTCAGGTTCGCCCCGACGAAGCGGCTGCCCGCGAACTTCCCCTTGATCAGGGTGGCCTGCTCCAGCCGGGCCTGCGACCAGTCGCTCTCGGCCGCCTCCACCTCGAGCAGCGTCACGCCGCTCCAGTCGGTGCCTTCGAGCCTGGCCTTGGCCAGCTTGGTGTACTGGGCGATCGCATCGGTGAAGCGGGCCCCCACGCAGGACGCACCGGACAAGTCCGCCTTGCCGATGTTGGCCCCCACGAAGGATGCACCGTCGAGCTTGGCGCCACTGAAGTTGGCGTGGGCCAGGCCGGCGTCGTTGAACTTGGCGCCCACCAGGGTCGCGCCGCTGAAGTCGATGCCCTCCAGCTCGCCGCCCGAGAAGTCGACGCCCGACAGGTCCATGCCGCTGAACTCCGCCGACTTGAGCTTGAGGCCGGCAAAGCTCTGGCCCACCTGGCGGGCGCGGGCGGCGCTCTCGCGCCAGCGGCCAGCGACCTCCTGGGCGAGGCGCGGCGGCCGCGGCTGCATGTGGGCCACGCCCCGCAACAGGCCGCTCTGCAGGGAGTCGGCCCGGTCCACCAGCCTGCGCAGGCCATCGTCAATTCGCGGCAGCTGGATGTTCGGTCGCTGGCTGGCCTGGGCAATCATGCTGTCAAAGCGCGCCAGGACCTGGCGCGGCGTATCGGCCACCGGCGGCGGGGTCGGATGCAGCGCGCGCGTGATACTGGCATCCGGGACCCCTTCCGCGCGCAGCGATGCGGCCACGTTGCTGCGTATGCCGGTCTGGTGCGACTGGAGCAGGCTCTTGATGTCCTCGGGCTTGGGAATGCGGGCGAACAGATTGCGGCCGGCCGCCATCAGCCCGGTCGGGTCGCTCGGCATTTGGGTCGGAGGCCGTGGCACGCCGATGCGGGCAATGGCCGCTTGCGAGGCCTGCCGCGCCTTCGCCGCGAAGGCGGCGCCGTAGGCCTTGACCATGGCGTCGTCCACCTGCTTGTCGGCGGCAGCGAGCTGGGTCTCGATCCGCGTCATGTCCACGCCGCTGGTACCCAGCGACTTGCGGAAATGCTCGATCGTCTCGTTGGGCGTGGCAAGGCCCTCGGGCAGCAGCTCATGGTCGTCGAGCATTTTCTCGGCGCCGCGCTCCGGATCCAGCCGGTCGGCGATGGCCTTCAGGTAGTGGCCCGGCTCGCGTGGACGATCCTGCCACTCGAGCCCGGCGCAGAGGAGCTCCACGTCGTCCGCGAATTCGTTGGCCACCTCGAACATGGCATGCCAGACGAGGACTACCCGCAACTGGTTCGGCAGCAGCCAGATCGTGCTCAGGCGCGGTTCGCCGAGCCGGTCCGAGCTGCCCTCGCCGCGGGCCATCCGGGCCACGATCACCGGCCGGATGCCGGGCAGGCGGTATTCGAGGCGCGCATGCTCGGGGTGCATGTGCACGATCTCGATCGCCTCGTCGCCCTGGAACGGATCCGCCTGCCACTGGTCTGCCGACCCGATGCAGTGGAAGCGCCAGTTGAAATCCTTGGGTGGTGCCGGAAATTCGTTCTTCAGCCAGGCGTCGTCGTAGGTGCCGTCGAACTGCTTGCGCTGGGGCCACATGGGCGGGATCGGCGCGAAGCTGGCCGGCAGGCAGGGGCCCTTGGGCGCGGTGCAGGGATGATCCGGATGCTGCACCGGCGGCACTGCCCGCAGGGGCCCGGCGGCCGTGGGTTCGGGATCGGCGCCCCGCCCCACCGGATTCTCGGCCACCTTCGGCCCACCCCAGGCATGCTCCCAGCTGACCGGCTGGCGCGTGAAGGGCCGCACGTCGCTGGTGCGCTGGCTGTCGAGCCAGAAGCGCTCGCCATAGACGTGGAGCCGCTTGTGCAGGCCGCCTACCCGGGCTTCCACCTCGAGCCCGGTCACCGGCTCGCCGCCGGGGGCGCAGGCGTCGCCGATCATCAGGAATTCGGCGCCCGACTTGGGCAGGGCCGCATCCAGCGGCACCTCGGGCCGCATCAGCGGCGCCACCTCCTGCCACAGTTCCTGCTCCGGCAGGAGGGCCGCCGACTCGCGGATCGGGAGGTAGGCCATCACGGCCACCCCCAGGTAGGCACGGCGCTGGCGTTCGAAGCAGCGGTGCATCAGGGAGAGGTGCTGGGGCTTCAGGATTCGCATGGGAGCTAACGGGCCCAGGGTTCGTCGATAACCAGGTGCTGGGGATCGTTCGGATCAATCCGGAGCTGCAGGCGGGACCCGGGCTGGACGGCCGGAAGGTGGACCTGCGGGATCATGGTCTTGAGGGTGGCCCGGTAGGGACCGCTGCCGGCATTCACGTCCAGGATCAGCGCGACCACCGGATTCTTGTTGATCCAGCTGCCCGTCTGCTCGGCCGAGACGACCTGCGCGCTGGCCCGCACGCCATCTGCGAGCAGCGTGTCGTCGCGGTCCCGCAGGACGCCCTCGTAGATCACGAAGGCCACCAGCGCGACCACCGGAATCACCCACCAGTACCACGCGTTGGACGTTGCCATGGCCGGTTCAGGAGAAGACCTTCAGGCCGGCCTTGGTCAGCGCGATGCCGGCCTGGATGATCCGTGCCCCGGGGTTGATCAGCTGGAGCCCGGCCTCGATCTTTTCCATGGCCTTGGTCTTGTTGTCGAAGCCCACGTTCTCGGCCTTCGCCCCCACCGTTCCGATCGCCACGCCGACGGTGGAGATGTCCATGCCCTTGGCTTCGGTGTTCATGCCGGTGACGCCGTACTTCAGGCCCGACAGCCAGCTCTCCTGGCTGGTCAGGCCGTTGATCGTCGTGCCACCGAGGAGGTTGACCCCGACCGGCGCCATCACGTTGATGGCGGCCCCCGCCGTCAGGTTGATGGCCGCGCCGGCGGTGAAGCTGGCCGCGGCGCCGCAGGTCATGGTGATCGCCGCCCCGGCGGTCATCGTGTAGGCCGCCCCCACCGTCACGGTCCGGGCAGCCCCGACCGTGATGGTCTGGGCGGCACCGATCGTCGTGGTCTGGGCGGCGGCGATCGTCAGCGTGTCCGAGGCGCCGACCGTATGGGTGCGGGACGCACCGATGGTCACGGTCTCGCTGGCCGCAACGGTCTCCGTGCGGGTGGCCCCGATGGTGATGTTTTCCTTGCCGAAGACGTTCTCGGTGCGATTGCCGTGGATCGTGATGTCTTCGTTGGCCTTGACCACCTCGGTGCGGTTGGCGCCGATCTCGGTGTCCTCGTCGTTGCCGACCTTCTTGGTGCGGTCATGGCCCACGGTGAGCGTCTCGTCCGCCTCGACCATGGTGTCCATGTTGCGCTCGGCATGGACATAGAGCTGCTCGGAACCCTTCTTGTCCTCGAAACGGATCTCGTTGAAGTTCGCCGTGCCCCCCCCTTTCGACGAGCGCGTCTTGATCCCCGACTGGGTCTTGTTGGCCGGCAGGTCGTAGGGCGGCATCTGGCTGGCGTTGTACACACGGCCAGTGATGATCGGCTTGTCGGGATCCCCCTCGAGGCATTCGACGATCACCTCCTGGCCGATCCGGGGAATGTGGATCGCGCCCCAGTTCTTGCCGGCCCAGGGGTAGCTGACCCGCATCCAGCAGGAGCTGTTCTCGTCGTTGGTGCCATAGCGGTCCCAGAAGAACTGGACCTTCACGCGGCCGTACTCGTCGGTGTAGATCTCGGTGGTCGCCGGCGGGGCCGACCACCACCGCGGTCTGGGGGCCCTTCACCACCGGGCGCGGCGTGCGGCGCTCGGGGCGGAAGACGTGCTCGGACTTCAGCGCCGAGAAGCGGCACTCGAAGGTCGCGCCCCCCTGGCCGTCGCTCTCGTAGCCTTCCATCTGGCAGTTCAGCTCGATCCGCGTGATCAGGTATTCGGCATTCTGGTCACCGCGCGGGTGCTTCTCGAGGGTCATCAGGAAGCCGGCCGCGATGCCGCGCGCGTTGGTCACGCCCTCGGCCACGTCGAAGCTGCGCTGGGTCTCCTCGATACGGGTCTTGGCGTAGGCATCGCCGTCCGACTTCTCGAGGTATTCGCCCGGATAGTCGAAGACCTCGTAGTCGGCATGCGGATGGCTGCGCGGGATCTGCGAGGTGGTCTTGAGGTTGACGCTGGGCTTCTTGAAATCGTAGTCGGTGTGGGTCCAGGTCCCGGGCCGCACCTCGCGCTCGAAGGTCCAGCGGGAGATGCACTCCTTGTCCTCGTAGCGCCCCACGTTGCTCGGCTGCATGAATTCCACCGAGGCGTAATCGGGGAAGGGCGAGTGGGCCGACATGCTGTCGGCGAGGATCAGCTTGTTCTGGTTGCCGTCGTGCTCGAAGTAGTAGTAGATGCCTTCTTCCTCGAGCAGGCGGCTGACGAAGTTGAAGTCGGTCTCGCGGTACTGGACACAGTATTCACGCGGGGTGTAGGAGGCCGTGAGGCGATCCTCGAAGTCGGCCGTCGGGTGGTCCCCGAAGACCTGCTTGACGATGTCGGGGACCGTCATCTCCTGGAAGATCCGGCAGTCGGCCGTGCGGGTCAGGAACCACATCCACGGATTGACCATCGCCCGGTAAACCTGGAAATCACCGTGGATCCCCACATGGGCGAAGCGTGTGACGTAGCCCGCGAAATGTCGCTTTGATTCGTCGGGCATGGTCAGCTCGACGTGGACGTTCTGCGCCAGGATGTCGTCCGGGCTGATGGACTTGTTCTTGCTCAGACACTCGAGCTCGAACCGACTGATCTGCGAGAGCCCCTCGACCGCCCGCATTCGATAAAAGAGCAACCCCTGATCGCTCTCACCCAGAGGGCTGATCAGCTTGTAACCCCTGTCGGCCATGCTTGTCTCCTGACGCGTTCTCTCTGCCTTCGGGACGGCTGCCTGCGGGCAGACTCGCTGCACCGGACGACCGACCATAGCATTCTAGCCACAGCAATTCGTCATTTGTGGCCACCTGCAGCGGTGCACCGTGAACCTATTGGCTCCCGGGCGCAATTCCGTCGCCATGATGCTCAATGAGCAGACGGGCCCCCGGGTGCCTCGATCCAGCGCACCACCGTATCGATCAGTTGGTCGGGATCCACGGGCTTGGGGATGTGATCATTCATGCCCGCGTCGAGACATTTCTCACGGTCCTCGCCGAATGCATTGGCGGTCATGGCCAGAATGGGGACGTGGCGGTAGCCCGCCAGGTCCCGAATGGCCCGCGTTGCCGCGAGACCGTCCATGACCGGCATCTGCATGTCCATCAGGATCAGGTCGTAGGCGTGGCCCGTGGCGGCCTCGACGGCCTCGGCGCCGTTCTGGGCCACGTCGATGGTGGCGCAGGTATCGGCCAGCAGCTCGATCGCCACCTCCTGGTTGACCCAGTTGTCCTCCACCAGCAGGATGCGCCGGCCCGACAGGCGACCGCTGTCGGGCGAGGCTGCCGCGCCCGCAGCCGGAACCGATACGCGCCCGGACTCCGTGCCGGGCACCACACGGAAAGGCAGTTCGAACCAGAAGGTGCTGCCCTTCCCCGTCACGCTGTCGAGCCCGATCTCGCCCCCCATCAGGCCGACCAGCCGGCGGCAGATGGCGAGGCCCAGGCCGGTCCCGCCGAACTGCCGGGTGGTGGTGACGTCGGCCTGCGAGAAGGGCTGGAAGATCCGCCGTCGCATGGTCTCGTCGATTCCGATCCCGCTGTCTTCCACTTCGAAGCGCAGGCGGACCAGTTGCCCGTCGCGGGCGGGCAGGCCGATCCGCAGCGTGACGCCGCCCCGCTCCGTAAACTTGACCGCATTGCTGGCCAGGTTGATCAGGACCTGGCCGAGCCGCATCTCGTCGCCAAGCAGCGCGCCGGGCAGGTCGGGATGCAGCTCGAAGCCGAGCGCCAGTCCCTTGGCATCGGCCAGATCGCCGATCAGGCCCCTGACCTTGTCGAGCACCCCCTGCAGTTCGAAGGGCGACTGGTCGATGACCATCTCGTCGGCCTCGATCTTCGACAGGTCGAGGACGTCGTTGATGATGCTCAGCAGGTGCTGGGCGGCGACCATCAGCTTGTCCAGCTGCTCGAGCTGGCGCGCCTCGTTCAGGGAACGCCGCAACAGGTGCGAGACACCGATGATGGCGTTCATCGGCGTGTGGCTCATGTTGGCCAGGAAGGCACTCTTGGCCCGGTTGGCCGCCTCGGCGGCATCGACCGCCCGGGCCAGCTCCTCAGTCCGCGTGGCCACCAGGACCTCGAGTTCGTGGCGGTAGCGGGCCAGCTCGGCCTCTTCCCGCTTGCGCTCGGTGATGTCCTGGACCACTGCGTGGATCAGCGGACGCTCGTCGTCGCTGATCGAGGTCAGCACCACGTCGGCCACGAAGGGGCGACGGTCCGCCCGGTGGTGCTGCCACTCGAAGCGGTGGCTGCCATGGCGGCGGGCCAGTTCCACCATGGCCCTGGCCTTGTCCGCCGAGCGCTGGCCGTCCGGCTGGAACTCGGGCGAAAAGTCGGCCGGACTGGTGGTGATCAGCTCCTCGGGACGGGTCAGGCCGAACAGCGCCAGGCCGGCCGGATTCGAGCCGATGAAGCGTCCGTCGGCGTAGAGCATGGTCGGCAGCGCCGACTCCCGAAAGAGGGCCCGGAAGCGGGCCTCGCTCGCGGCCAGGGCGGCGCGCGCTTCCATCTGCTCGGTGACATCCTGGATCACCGCGTGCAGCAGGGTTCGTCCCTCGCGCATGATGGCGGTCAGGATCACGTCGGCCCGGAAGGGGCTACCGTCGGCGCGCAAGTGCGTCCACTCGAAGCGGTGGCTCCCCTTGGCCTCGGCCTGGCGCACCACGTCCCGCACCTTGTCGAGCGATCGCGTGCCATCGGGCTGGACCTCGGGCGAATAGTCGGCCGGGCTGGTGTCGATCAGCTGATCCTCGGATTCGAGGCCGAAGATCTGCAGGCCGGCGCGGTTGGCGCCGACGAACTTCCCGCCCGATACCAGCATGGTCGGCAGGGCCGAATCCCTGAACAGGGCGCGGAACCGCGCCTCGCTCTCTTCGAGCGCAGCGATCGCGGTGGTCCGCTCGGTGATGTCCTGGACGACGGCGTACAGGAGTTGCCGGCCCTTGTGCGAGAACGAAGTCAGATTGACGTCGGCCGTGAAGAGCGTGCCATCGCGCCGCATGCTGAGCCACTCGAACTGCATGTTGCCGCGCTCCCGGGCCAGCGCCTGCAGGCGGGGCGCCTCGGTGGCGGTCGGCCCGAGCTGCGGCTGATCCGGCGGCGACAGGTCGTCCGCCGTGCAGCCCAGCAGGGCTTCGCGGCTCTCGAAACCGAAGAGCTGGACGGCCGCGCGGTTCACATCGACGAAGACGGTCCCGTCGACGACCAGGGTGGCGAGCGGGGAATCCTCGAAGAGCGTTCGGAAGCGGGACTCGCTCTCCGCCAGCGCCGTGAGGGCGGCCACCCGCTCGGTAATGTCCTGGATGACCCCGTGCATCAGGCGGCGTCCCTCATGGACGATCGGCACCAGGATGACGTCCGCAGTGAACTGCGTGCCGTCGGCCCGCACGCAATCCCACTCCATGCGCAGGCTTCCGCGGTCGCGGGCCATATCCTCGAGACGCTCGCGCTCCTCGGCCGAGACGAGTCCGCTCGGCTGAATCGCAGGCGAGAAATCGATCGGCCGATAGCGCTGGAGCGCCGCCCGGCTGGCGACCCTGAATAACTGCAGCGCGGCCCGGTTGGCGTCCACAAAGTGGTCGCCATCGAACAGCAGGCTCGCCAGGGGCGAATCCTCGAACAGGGTCCGGAAGCGCGACTCACTTTCTCGCAGGGCATCCTGTGCCTCGCGGCGCTCGGTGATGTCCTCGACCGTGCCGACCGCGCTCACGGCGCGGCCATCCGCGTCGAACTGCAGCTCGGCACGCTCGAGCAGCCAGCGTGCCGCACCGTCGACCATGATCCGGTGCTCCACCCGGTAGGAGGCCCCCTTGTAGGCCCGCCGCCAGGCTTCATCGATCGCCAGCCGGTCCTCCGGCACGAGCCGGGCGTGGAAGTCCGCGAGGGTCACGGCCTTGCCGTTCTCGATGCCGAAGAGGCGGTAGGTCTCGGCGGTCCAGTCCAGTTTCCCGGTCGCGATGTCGAGGACCCAGCTGCCCTGGCGGGCCACGGCCTGGGCGCGATTGAAGGCATCCTGCGAGGCCCGGAGCGCCTCCTCCACCTGTTTTCGCTCGTGGATGTCCATATGGACGCCGATCATGCGCGCTGGCGCCTGCTCGAAGGTCCGCTCGACCACCAGGCCACGCCCCTGGATCCACTTCCAGTGCCCGTTACGATGGCGCATGCGGAAGTCCGCCTGGTACTGCGGATCCTTCCCGTGCAGGTGCCGCTCGATGCGCTCGAGGGTTGGCTGGAGGTCGTCCGGGTGAATCGCCCGCCACCAGAATTCCTGGTCGTTCGGCAGCTCGTCATCGCGATAGCCGAGCATGCGCTTCCAGGTCGGCGAAAAATAGACCGCATTGGTCCGCAGATCCCAGTCCCAGACCCCGAGCCCGCTGCCTTCGAGCGCGAACTTCCAGCGCAACTCCCACTCGCGCAGATCCCGCTCGGCCTTGCGCGCCGAACTCACGTCGGAGGTGATGGTGGCGAAGCCGTCCTCCATCCAGGGCACGACCGAGATCTCGAAATGCTTGTCGAGGGGCTCGAAATAGGTGGCGAAGCGGGCGGGCTGGCCCGAACGGACGACCTCCTCGTAGAGCTTCAGGTATGGCGCCTCGAGCTGGCCGTAGGCGTCCCGACCGTTCCGGCCGACGACCTGGGCCCGGCTCAGCCCGATCACCGACTCGAAGCTCGGATTGACGGCAACGACCTGGTAGTCGACCGCACGTCCGGCCTCGTCGCGCACCAGGGTGTGCAGGGCGACGGCCTCGGACATGTTGTTGAACAGGGTTTCGAAGCCGACCGCGCTCTCCCGCGCCAGCCGCTCCGCGCGCTTGCGTTCCGAGATGTCACGCGTGATGGCCACCGACACCATCTGCCCGTCCAGCGCCACGGACTGGGCGCTGATCTCGGCTTCGTAGGTAGAACCGTCAGCGCGGCGATGAACGGTTTCGAAGCTGGCGCTGAAGTTGGTGAGATCGGCGAACCGCGCCTTGATCTCCGCCTCGGTCATCGTCGCGTCCCAATCCCAGATGTGCAGACCGGCGAGCGCCTCGGGCGGACGTCCCAGCATCTCGGCGAAGCGGCGGTTGCCCTCGAGCAGTTCGTGGCGCTCGCTGATGAACGCGATGCCGTCGCGGGAGACCTCCATCAGCGAAAGCCAGCGCTCCCGCCCCTGCCGGGCCGCGGTGATGTCGTGGGCGAGGCCGAGGATGCCGACCGGTTCTCCCTCCTCGCCGAGCAGTGGTTGGGTGACCAGATCGAAGAGGCCCCGATAACCATTGGCGGCGAAGGTCAGCCAGCGTTCCTCATGGCGGACCTCGTCGGCCGGGCGCGCGCCCTTCTGCGCGTCACCCAGTCGCTCCGACAGCGCCAACGGCAGCCGCTCGCGGGCGCAGCGCCCGACGATGTCGTCGCGGGACGCCCCGACCAGACGCTCGAACGCCGGATTGCAGGCCAGCAGGATGCCCGTGGCGTCCACCAGCCAGACCGGGTCGGGCACGGCGGCCATCAGGCGCCCGAGCAAGGCAAGATCCGAGTCCGACTCGGGGGCCAGGGGCGACTTGGCCACCGCCGGGCGAGCCGCCGCCAGGGGCTCCATCAGCGCCACCGCCACATTGCCCTCGACGACCCGGCCGTGCAGCCGCCAATGCCGCTGCCCCTCGCCGACCCAAGGCCCGAGCGCGATGTCGAAGCGACCGCCTGCGGCAAGCACGCCCCGCACCTGCTGTCGATCGGCGGCGCTGGCAGGGGCCAGCCATTGGTCCAGAACACCCGCCTCGCGGCCGTCGATCACGAGGCGCCCTGTGGACAGCTCGCAGCGCCAGCTGCGGATGCCCAGCTCGGACAGGATGTCGCCGCTCTGCAGGGGGTCGGACGCCTTGGATTGCACTGCGCGCGCGCTCAGGGGATGACCGGGGGGAACGATTCAACGGCAAGCGGCCCCGATTCTTGAAGCCGTCCAATCGGGTTGCCGCGGTGACGCCCTTCGCCACTGGCCGCGGAGGCGCCTAAAGAACCGCACAAATCCACCGTTCTAACCCGGTTCACCCCGACGCTGGCGCACACGCGGCCCACAGGAGAACCGACCATGCCACCGACGATCAGCATCCATGACCTGCAGGTCGTGCTCGTCGAACCCTCCCGCATGCAGGCCGCGCTGGTAAGCCGCATGCTGGAAAAGCTGGGACTGGCGAGCCTCGAGGTCCTGACCAGCGGCCGGGAAGCACTGGAGGGCATGAGCCGCAAGACACCCAGCCTGGTGATCAGCAGCCTGTACCTGCCGGACATGGCCGGAACCGAGCTGGTCTCGGCCATGCGCAGCGACCCGGCCCTGGAACGCGTGCCCTTCATCCTGATCTCCAGCGAAACCCGGCCCCAGGTGCTGGACCCGGTCCGCCAGGCAGGCGCCTGCTCGATCCTGCCCAAGCCCTTCGACGATGCACAACTCTACCGGGCGCTGGGCGGCGCGGTCGACTACCTCTCGCCGGAGGTCAGCCTCGACGGCCTGGAGCCCGAGCGGCTCAGGATCCTGCTGGTGGATGATTCGGGTGTGACGCGCCGACACTATCGCCGGATGCTCGAGGAGCAGGGGGTGAGCGACATCCTCGAGGCGGAGGACGGCCTCGAGGCGGTGGCCATGCTAGCCGACACCATGGTCGATCTGGTCATCACCGACTACAACATGCCCGAAATGGACGGCCAGCAACTGGTCGAATACATCCGCAAGCAGAGCTGGCAGAGCTCGGTGCCGATCCTGATGGTCACCAGCGAGCATAACCAGCAGCGCCTGGCGGCGGTCGAGCGGGCCGGGGTGTCGGCGATCTGCGACAAGCCCTTCGAACAGAAATCCATCAAGCGTCTGCTGGCCGAAGCACTGGCCGGCTGAGCCTCACTGCAGCTCGAACGCGTAGTCGAGGTTGCGGACGACGCCATCGACCCGCACGCCCTCCACCTGGACACGATATTCGGTCCCCGGGCGCAGGCCCCCGAGCTGCCAGCTCAGCAGATTGGGCAAGCCGGCGCCGCTGCAGTCCTCGAGCCGGTTGGTGAGCACCAGCGCGGCACCCGTCGCATCCGTCACGCGCACCGCCGCAGGCGCTCGCCAGCAGGGCGGCGAGTACGGCCGACAACAGACACTGCAGACGACGGCCCATGACGTTCGCGTGCTTCGTATGCATCCGGCGAGTATAGCCAGCCCGATCAAGTACCCGCCGTCGCGATGTAACAAGTGCTTTCGGTCGACCGGCGGCCCCTGCCTTACCCTCGCCTCACGGAACAGGGAGACGAACGATGGTTCATTGTGGACGGGTGGGGCGTCTGATGTTTGCCGTGGCCTGGGTCGGCCTGGCCGCCTGCGGGGGCGGGGGCTCGACGCAGACCGGCGATGGCGGCAACACGGCCGAGGGCCCCGCGCCCGGCGATGGCGCCACCCCCGTGATCCCGGGCGGGCTAGTCTATGGGGATCTCGGCGCGGCCGCGCTGGGTGCCGGCGCCACGCTCAACGGCGCGCTCCCCTTCACGGCCGACAGCGACTGGAATCGCGATGTTTCAGGCGAGCCGGTCGATCCCGCATCGGAGGCGATCCTCGACGCCATCGGGCTCGATGTCGGCATGCACCCGGACTTCGGCAGCGGACTCTGGGAGGACGCACCCATCGGCATCCCCTACGTGGTCGTGGGTGCGGCGCAAGCGGATGTCCCGATAATCTTCACAGATTTCGCCGACGAGAGCGACCCCGGCCCCTACCCGATCCCTGCCGATGCGCCGGTCGAGGGCGCGCGGGTGGACGGCACCGACTTCGCGGGCGACCGGCACGTTGTGGTGGTGGACCGGGACGCCAACCGACTCTACGAACTCTACAACGCCCATCCGCGGCCGGACGGCGGCTGGCAGGCCAGCAGCGGCGCCGTCTTCCACCTCGATGCCCGCCTCGCGCGCCCCACCGCGCAGCCGGGCTGGACCAGTGCCGACGCGGCCGGGCTGCCGATCGTCCCCGGGCTGGTCCGCTTCGACGAAGCCCACGGCGGTGCCATTCGGCACGCCCTGCGCTTCACCGTCGCTCGGACGCGTCGGGCCTACCTGCCGCCGGCGACCCACTGGGCCTCCTCGCGCGACGACCCGACGCTGCCGCCCATGGGCATGCGGGTCCGCCTGAAGGCCGGATTCGTGATCCCCGAGCATTTCAGCACGGAGTCCCGCGCCATCCTGCAGGCACTCAAGACCTACGGCATGTATGTTGCCGACAATGGAAGCAACTGGTACCTGAGCGGCGCGCCCGATCCGGGCTGGGACAATGACCGGCTGGCCTCCGAACTGGGCACCGTGCGCGGCCGCGATTTCGAAGTCGTGCAGATGGTGGGGCTGGTACGGCCCTGACCGGGAGAACCACGCATGAAGAAACACTGGATCCTGTGGGCCTCCGTGCTCTGCCTCAACGCCTGTGGCGGTGGCGGGGGCGGCGGTGACGCCGCCGGCGACGGCGCGTCCGACAGTGGCACCGTCGAGGATTCGGGCGGCAGCGGCGGAGGCGGCGGTACCGGTGGCACGGCCGCGTCCTGGTACCAGCCCGGCGTCGGAACCACCTGGCAGTGGCAGCTGAACGGCAGCCTCGATACCAGGGTGGCAGCCGCGATCTACGACATCGACCTGTTCGATGTGGATGCGGCCCAGATCGCCTCGCTCCAGGCGGCGGGCCGCCGCGTGATCTGTTACTTCTCGGCCGGCTCCTACGAAGGCTGGCGGCCGGATGCCAGCCGCTTCCAGGCGGCAGAGCTCGGCAAGACCCTCGACGGCTTCGCCGACGAACGCTGGCTGGACATCCGCTCGGCCAACGTCGCGCAGATCATGAAGGACCGGCTCGACCTGGCGGTCCGGAAGGGTTGCGACGGGGTCGAGCCCGACAATGTCGATGGCTGGGACAACGACTCCGGCTTTGCCCTCGACCGGGCCAGCCAGCTTGCCTTCAATCGCATGCTGGCCACCGAGAGCCACGCGCGGGGTTTGGCGGTTGGCCTGAAGAACGCGCTCGGCGAGATTCCCGACCTGGTCGGCGACTTCGATTTCGCGGTCAATGAACAGTGCTTCGAGTTCGACGAGTGCGATGCGCTCGCGCCCTTCGTGGCCGCCGGCAAGCCGGTGCTCGGCGCCGAGTACCTGGCGCGCTACGTGAGCGACGCAGCCGCCCGCGACGCCCTCTGCGCGGATGCCCGGGCGCGCGGCTTCAGCACCCTGATCCTGCCCCTCGACCTGGACAACAGCTTTCGTTTCAGCTGCCTGTAGTCAGGTCGTGAAGTCGGGCCTGGCCCAGTCGGCACACTTGCGCTCGAGGGTCTTGCGCGAGATGCCGAGGCGCCGGGCCGCCTCGGACTTGTTGCCATCGACGCAGCCGAGCACCGACAAGGCGTGGCGTTTCTCGACCTCCGCCAGGGTCAGCTCCGGATCGAAGCTTGGCATCGGGGGCGCCGCCGACGCGCTGCCCAGCTCGGGAAAGCTGCCCAGGATCAGCGAGCGCTCGATGAAGTTCTTGAGCTCGCGCACGTTGCCGGGCCAGGCGTAGCCTGACAGGCGTCGCACCTCCGCATGGGTCAGGGGTAGCGGCGGCACGCCCAGCTGGCTGCACAGGCTGGCCATGAAATGCTGGGCCAGGTCGGGGATGTCCTCGAGGCGCTGCCGCAGGGGCGGGAGCGGCAGTTCGACCACCGCCAGGCGGAAATAGAGATCCTGGCGGAATCGGCCCGACGCCACCTCGGCCGGCAGGTCGCGGTTGGTGGCCGCGATGATGCGCACATCGACCGGCACCTCCTTCTCGGAGCCGACCGGCCTGACCTTGCGCTCCTCCAGCACCCGCAGCAGCTTGGTCTGCATGGGCAGGGGCAGCTCGCTGATTTCGTCCAGGAACAGGGTGCCGCCGTGGGCGTAGTAGAAGAGTCCGTTGCGCCCTTCGGCCGCCCCCGTGAACGCGCCCTTGACGTGGCCGAACAGCTCGCTCTCGATCAGCTCGGCCGAGATCGCGGCGCAATTGACCGGTACGAACGGTCGCTGGGCGCGCGGACTGGTCTGGTGCAGGGCCCGGGCCAGGACCTCCTTGCCCGTGCCGGACTCGCCGGTCAGGAGCACGGTCGAGGGCATCGGGGCGATCCGCTGGATCATCGAGCGGAGCTGGCGCACCGGCTCCGAGTGTCCGACCAGGCCGGTGACCTGGCTGCCCTGCCCGGCCAGCGCCCGTCGCAGCACGAAGTTCTCCCGCGTCAGGCGGGAGCGCTCGAAGCAGCGCTTGATGGAGTTCAGCATCTGGTCGAGCCGGAAGGGCTTGAGGATGAAGTCGGAGGCCCCCCCGCGCAGGGCATTGATGGCCATCTCCATGTCGGCGAAGGCGGTGATCAGGACCACGTCGCCGGCAAATCCGTTGGCACGCAGCTCGTTGAGCCAGTCGATGCCGGACTTGCCCGGCAGGGCGATGTCGAGAATGATCAGGTCGAAGTGCACCCGGGCCTGGAAGCCCATGGCCTCCTCGACGCTGCCCACCGATTCGACCAGGCCGCAACGGCTGCGCAGGGCCCGCTCCAGGAAGCTGCGCATGCCGGCCTCGTCGTCCACGATCAGGACCGAGAACCCCTGCCAGTTCCCGAATTCCTCCGACTTCACCGCGCCCTGCTGAGTATCCATCCGTCCGCCCTGTGCCATGGCCTTGCGATTTTGCCAGAGGGCCCGCCCGTCAATACAATCCGCGCATGAAGATCCTCGGAATCGCCGGTTACTCGGGTTCGGGCAAGACCACCTTGCTCGAGTCGCTCATTCCCCTGCTCGGGTTGCACGGGCTGGTCGTCTCGGTCATCAAGCGCGCCCACCATGGCTTTGACGTGGACAAGCCCGGAAAAGATTCCTGGCGGCACCGCCAGGCCGGTGCCCAGGAGGTCATGCTGGCGAGCCCCGAGCGCTGGGTCCTGATGCGGGAGTTGCGGCGCGACCCGGAAGAGAACCTCCACAACCTGCTGGCCCGGCTCTCCAGCTGCGACCTGGTGCTGGTGGAAGGCTTCAAGTCGACCCCGATCCCCAAGATCGAGGTGTACCGGCCGAGCCATGGCAAGCCGCCCCTGCATCCGGAGTTCCCCAGCGTCATCGCGGTGGCGACCGACGCGCCCTGCGACACCGCGCTGCCGGTACTCGACCTGAACAACCACGAGGCCATCGCCGACTACATCGTCGGGCTGCTGCCCGGGCTGCCCGACTGCCCGCGCTGACCGGTTCAGGCGGCGCGGAGCAGCCCCTCCTCGAGGGCGTCCGCCGCGCGCAGCAGAAGGCCGGGGTCGTTCGATCGCAGGGCGAGCGGGTCCGACAGGGTCCGCCGCCAGGCCTTGGCACCGGGCACGCCCTGGTAGAGCCCCAGGACGTGACGGGTCATGTGCTTGAGGGGCACCCCTTCCCGGATCTGCGACGCGAGGAAGGGCATCAGCCCTTCGATCACTTCCCGCCGCGTCGGCAGCGGGTGGTCGTCACCGAACAGCCGCCGGTCCGCTTCGACCATCAGCCAGGGGTTGTGGTAGGCCTCGCGCCCGATCATGACCCCATCCACATGGGCGAGCTGCACGTCGATCGACGGCCAGTCGGCGATCCCGCCGTTGATCAGGATCGTGAGCTCGGGGAAATCCTGCTTGAGGCGATAGACATAGGGGTACTTCAGGGGCGGGATCTCGCGGTTCTCCTTGGGCGACAGGCCCTTGAGCCAGGCATTGCGGGCATGCACCAGAAACACCCGGCAACCGCCTTCGGCCACCGCGCCCACGAAGTCGCGCACGAAGTCGTAGCTCTCGACCTTGTCGATGCCGATACGGTGCTTGACCGTCACCGGCACATCCACCGCGTCCACCATGGCCTTGACGCAGTCGCGCACCAAGGCCGCCTCGCCCATCAAGCAGGCGCCAAAGGCCCCCTTGAGCACGCGCTCGCTCGGACAACCGCAGTTCAGGTTGATTTCATCGTAGCCGCGATCCTGACCCAGCTTGGCACACACCGCCAGATCGGCCGGTTCGCTGCCGCCCAGTTGCAACGCTACCGGATGCTCCTCCTTGTTGAACATCAGATGCTGAGCGGCATTGCCATGGATCAGTGCGCCCGTCGTCAACATTTCCGTGTAGAGCAAGGTGTGACGGGTCAGGA